>PFRW01000058.1 GCA_002788755.1 Candidatus Peregrinibacteria bacterium CG_4_9_14_0_2_um_filter_41_14 | reverse complement strand
GGGGATTGTGATACAAATATATTAGACTCTAGCTATTTTAGTATACGCAATTTTGGGGAATTTTCTTTCAAAAAGAGGGGTGAGCAATTGACATTATTCGCATACATGCTATGGTTTAATGGCTGTTAATTTTTTGTATGTATAATTGCGAGGAATCTGACTTTGGCATTATTACAATAGATGGCCATGGTACTGGTATTTTTGATGATGCTTTCAGGTGTCTAGAAGCAGCTAACGAAAGATGGCAGGCTGCAGTATATGTTGCAAATGCGGCTCAATCTAGTCCTAGTCCTAAAAAACAAGATCTTTCTCTGGTTGCTGGTAAATTACGAAAGGTGATTGAGATGGTAGCTCATATTGACCGACAAGGGAGAGTGGAGGATTTTATACTTAGACCAACGCAAATTGAAGTAGCCCAAAATTTTACATCTGCTCAACTTAGTAGGATATTATCAGGTCGAGAAAATAAGGATTTAAACAGCCCAAACATGGCCCCCTATTTTAGTGTTGCTAGTATTTTACGTAATCAATATGGCAAACCAAATAGAAATAATCCGGATAAAGTTGTCCATGAGATGATGCTCTTAAATAGTAGATTGGCGGCTGTATATCTGAGAAAAAATAATGTGCCAGCCCTATTCAGGTCTAGATATAACAATGGTACAATAAAATATCACAGCCATGCAGACATAGATTCAGAACAACCGATAGAATTGTCCTGTACGTCGCCACTAAGGGACTCCGTACATAGATTTAATCAACGCATTTTGTGTGCAGTTTTAATGGGACAACCTATACCTTTTGATGAAGTGGAAATTGAAGCTGAGGTAAAACGTATAAATGAAAAAAATGAAATAAAACAATATATGAAATCACCCGCAACTTGTAAGAAGAAAAAAACTCAGAATAAACCAGCTTTTAACTATGCTAATTTAAAAAACGGTAATAGTTCTTATAAGCATATGTTTGTCCCTGCATATAACCGTAAATTTACAAATTGCCACTATCTACAACTGCTTGTGGACTGGAATACAAAAATATTTCTAGAGACACCCACTTATAAAGTCACCGGCAATAAGGATACTGGATTTGAAGCAACATGCAGAGTTGAAGCGCATGATCAAACGTTTAATGCAATTTCCGAAGTACCAGCTCCAAATGCTCGACTAGCCGTAGAAATGGCGGCAGCGGCAATGATTGAAATGATTTTCTCTTAATCCTCATCCCCACTAGGCAATTCCAAAGATTTAATCGCCGGAAGTGAAGCGCCAACAATCCCCTGTAAGTCGCCGTACATGCCGGTGGTGCTCATTACTACTCGTTCAATTTCCTTTTCGCGCTTGCTCCAGATGCGTTGCATGGAGCGTTTTTCGGTTTCTAGGTCACCTTTCATGCCCGTAAAGGCGGAGACGATGTTTTCCATGCGGTTTCTAAATTCGCTGCCGGAAAGGTAGTTGTAGAGGAGTTCCATTTTTTCGTCTTTGCCTACAAGTGATTGTTTGACTTGGCTTAGTTGGGTTAGGTGGAGGCGGAGGGCGGCAACTAAAGATAATGCGGAGGCGTAGCTGCAGACCCAAACGCCGCCTGCAAACTTAAAGTCTTTAACGCCGTCCGGTAAGGTTTGGGATACTAGGATGCACACATCGGCTTTAACTAGGGCTTGGTCGTCTTTGAGTTTTTTGAGCCAGTCGTCACTCCAGGCTTTGGTGTTTTTGGATTCCCACAAAATAATTCCCGCTTTATTGCCAAAGGAGGTGTTGACGGTCTGCACCAAATCAGCGCCTCTAATGCCGGTGGGCACGTCTTCCACGTTGTCTACCGGGAAGTTGTGTTGAAGCATGTTTTTAAGGTCATCCTCCTGAACATCGCCTTGGATTTGCATGGAGCCTTGCTCACTTTTGCGCTTTAATTCCTCAACGGACTTTTTCATCTGCTCGAGCTGTTTGTCCTTTTCGGCCATTTTTAGACGCATTTCTTCGGTGGCATCTTTTTTGGCTTCTTCGGCAACAGTCTTGCGTTGTTCGTCGAGTTTGCGCTCCATTTCCAGCTCCAAGTTTTTTTCTTTTTCTTCGATTTCGCGTTTTTGCTTTCTTAAATCGAGTTCCTGCTCACGCATTTGCTGCAGTTGCCCCTCTTTTTCTTCGTTGGCTTTTTTTAGGTCTTTTAGTTCGACATCAATTTTTTCGGCGGCCTTTTCTTGCGCTATTTTCCACATCTCCCGCTTATCGGTCTCTAGTTTTTCTTTATATTCCTTGCCAAGCTCCTCCTCAAGCTGATGCCGCATTTTTTCGGTAAGGGCATCACTAAGGGGGATTTGGGTGCCACATTTGGGGCAGGTGATTGTTTGGTCGGTCATGGTGGGTGGTTGGGTGGTTAGGTGGTAGGTACGCCGATTTTCCATATTCCTTTTTCCATAAAGGCTTCTATGGTCTGGCGATTAGCCTTGTTAAGTAAGTTGGAATGGGAGAGTTTAAACTGTTTCGCATAATCAGAGAGAAGCATTATGCTCGCGCCTTCCAAATATGCCAAGCGCTTGTGATAACTATTTGTAATGGCTTTGCCAACTATTTCTTCCATAATACCGGTCGCCTGTTTTTCGTCAAACTCCTTAAATGCGTCATAATACAGGTTTCGATCAATAAATTTGATGTTAATGGGAACAAAGCCTTCGCGAATCAGTAAAAAGTTATTCATCACCCGGCCAATTCTGCCATTACCGTCTACAAACGGATGAATATGCTCAAAGTTTAGATGTAATAGAGCGATACGGCGAATAATATGCTCGGAACTACTGGCATTGTATTGTGCTAGCGTTTTTTCTAATCGATCCGTGATCTCCTTTGGATTAACTGCAATATAACTCCCAACTCTCACCCATTCATTTTGGTTTCTAAATCTGCCGGCAACGCCATCGTTAATGTTAGACAAAAGCATTTTATGCATGAGCAGAATATTATCTAACGTGAGCTTTTCATTTTGTGCCTTTTGATTGATATACGAGACCACACGCGCAAGATTTTTTGCCTCAAAAATCTCTCTTTCCGAAATATATCGATCCAAATCGATCTGCAAAAGGATTTTTTCAGTTTCCTCAAGGCTCAGTGTACTATTTTCAATAGCATTGGAATTATAAACTTGCTCAGCCACCTCTGCCTCTTCAATCATTTGCAGAAGCTGATTTTTGCCAATGGCAGCCTTGTAGTAGCGCTCCCTCAATTCGGCAATTTTGCTATAAAAACCAGATATTTTTGTCATATTCATATACTATCAGTTATTCACTGTTTTGTCCATAAAATCGTGAGCAAGTGGTCATTTTAGGCGCTCCTTCACGGTTTTGACCCTACGCATACTCCTTAATTATCTCAATAAACTCCCTACCATAGCGCTGCGCTTTAACTTCGCCAATGCCGTTAATGTTGATGAGTTGGGCGGTGGTTACGGGTAAAAAGTGGGCTAATTCAATTAGGGTTTTATCGGAGGCGATAATGTAAGGGGGCACATTGTTTTTAATGGCGAGATGTTTGCGGAGGGTGCGGAACTCTTCAAACAGGTCTTGGTTGTAGGATAGTTTGGATTTAAGTTTGGTTTTGGTGGCGGCACGCGCTTTGGGCTGGGGAATCTCGGCTTCGGTTTCGGGCTCGTCCATGGTTAGTTCCGGTGTGGCGTTATCTAAAAAGGTGACGCCTTTGTGGGTTAGGCTTAAGGTTGGGTACATGCCGGTTTCTTTTTTAAGATAATTTTCTTCAACAAGGGTGGCAATAATTTGGGCGAGATGGTCTTTATTAAAATCGATAACGGCGCCGTAACTAACCAGTTTATTGTGGCTGAGGTCGCGAATCTTTTTTAAATTTTTTCCTAATAAAATATTAATAATATGGCTGGCACCAAAGCGTCCGCCGGTTTCATGAATGGCGACAAAGACTTTTTGGCTTACTTCCGCTGCGTTAAAGGAGGTTTGGGTGTTTAGGCACACATCGCAACCTTGGCAGTTATCTTGCTCAAAGCTCTCGCCAAAGTAATTAAGGAGCTGTTTACGACGGCACTTTTTGAGTTCGCAATAACTCACCATTTGATTTAGTTGTTCGTAGCGCTTGTCTTGTTGATAGGGGTCTTGAATTTGTTGAATAAAATATTTTTGATTGAATTGATCCCCCGGTCCATAAAAAAGAACGCATTCGCTTTCCAGCCCATCGCGCCCGGCGCGGCCGGTCTCTTGAAAATAGCCTTCGATGGTTTTGGGTAGGCTATAATGGACGACTAGTCGAACGTCGGATTTGTCGATGCCCATGCCAAAAGCGATGGTTGCGGTAATGATGTCCACCTTATCATTGATAAAATCACTTTGGTTGCGGGCCCGCTTTTCCGGTTTCATGCCGGCGTGGTAGGGACGGGCGTTAAAACCCAGTGCGCACAGTTGCTCGGCAATTTTATCAGTCTCTTTTTTAGAAAAACAGTAAACGATCACCGACTCACCCTTAAATTTTGTGACCCAATGGACAAGTTTATTAAAAGCATTAGTTTTGCGCTCCACCCTATAGGTAAGATTTTGGCGATTAGAACTGGAAACAAAACGTTTGGCATTGGGGATGCCCAGTTGCTCCACAATATCGTCCGCCACTTGGCCGGTTGCCGTAGCGGTTAATGCCACCACAGGTAATTTAGGAAACTCCTCTTTAAGTAAACTCAAAGTTCGATAATCCGCACGAAAATCGTGCCCCCACTCCGAAATACAATGGGCTTCATCCACCGCAAACAGTTTGATTGGCAACGTCCGCAAAAACTCACGAAACTGGGGCAGGGCAAACCGCTCCGGCGCACAATATAACAGTTTAATCAGCCCATCCCGTAGATCCCTAATAATGCGTTCCGACTCTTCCTGCGTCAGAGTGCTGTTTAAACATGCCGCCGGAATCCCGTTACTTAAAGCAGCATCCACCTGATCTTTCATTAGAGAAATTAGTGGTGAAATCACCACTGTCAGCCCATCAAAAACTAGTGCCGGTAACTGATAACACACTGACTTACCGCCACCCGTGGGCATGAGCACCAAGGCATCGTTTCCCGCTAAAATTTGCCGAATAATCTCTTCCTGCAAAGGCCGAAACTCGGAATGACCAAAATATTTTTTGAGGAGCGAAGGCAGTTGGGGCATGCAAAGACGGTCCATTAGAAGATGAACCTATGTTAGCATGGATGGTTTAAGTTTTGTTAAAAAAAGTTCTATTGAGGTTCGCCGGCGGCAATCCACTCTTTTATGTATTTTATAAGTTTGTCTAAGCGGACATTGTCATTTTCATCCGCTTGCCAAGATGCAGTCCAATCACCTCGAGGTGCCGCATTTTGCAAATATGCAATAAATTCCTCAAATTCTTTTTCTTCTGCTCCTTTCCATGCCCTTTTAACTAGCTCACACATCACAAAAACCTTCCCCATCAAACTGTGCATCTCACTTTCGGTATGCTGACTGGCATCCTTGCCTGTAATTTTAAATTTTGCATCGCAATAAATCCCATTTATAATTTTCGTTAACTCATAGCGGGCTAAATTATTTTTAATTTTACGATCAAAATATTCTTGACCTTTCTCCTGTATAATTTTTTGCATTTAATAATGCAGAATCTTTAATGGTTAACTCTAAAAACACACCATCACTAATAACACCGTTAGTCATTTTGGTTGGAATAATATTCAGAGATGGATGAATAGGCACTATTCCATAATTAGTAAACTGACTAATCAGAGGATGCTCTCCTAGCGGTAAGGAAGCTCCATAATCCGAGTGTCTGAATGTTTTTGTTCCCAGCAGTTGATGAATTGTGTCATCAGCCAATGCAACGGGATGTAAGGGGCTGTCACCCCCTGTATTAACGTCATTATCTTCCTCAAGTCTAATAACCTGACGGGCTCGACCATAGGCCTCTCTTTTAATATGTTCAATATCTTTTGCCACTGCCAATTCTACTGGAATAGCCTCAATTACCGTGACTGGCTTACCGAATTTTCCATCAAACTCATGTGCACCTGTCTGAGGATTCTTTTTTATACGAGGATCATAGGCAGTCGCTAAAACCGGTGTCTGATCTGGGAATAGTGTATTGATGATCTTATATTCGTAATATAGCATCTTGTGCTCATAAGGTGAGTGGTGTGAAAAATTGGTATCGGGATTTGCATACGTCATACGTCTATGACTCCCATGCCATTTCTTTACAAAATATTCCTTGCCGTGCAAATTAACTCTATAAAGACGCCCTTCCTCACCCGTCACTTCTGGGGCAAGATCGTCACTGAATTCAAATTCACTTGGTAGGTGTGTGGCATATTAATGGTTTACGTTTTGTTAAGAAAAGTTACTGGTTAAATATAACTATAATGACGGACTCTCAAAAATTTCGTGATTGGCATTTGCAATTAAATTATCAATATCAACTGCTTGCGCTGGTGTAACGCTACCTTTTTCAGTTGGCTTTGCTTTGTATTTCTCTTCCAATACTTGGTTGGTGTTAAACTTATTTTTGACGATGAAGTCTTGCGGGCTAAGAGTTGTAAGCTGATCTTGGTTTATTTTATTGGTGGCAAACATTAGCTTATTTGTATTATAATTCATGATCACAAAGGTTCCGGGCGGTAGATATACTACTGTTCCGGGTTGTAGTAGTGATGTGTATTGCGGGTCGATATATTTTGCCAACATTTCATCGGTAGATTGAGCTTGATCTAAATTAGGCAAGTCTGATGTTTTAAAATCATCTGTAAATGCCATTATAGACTCTTTTAAAAGACCAATACCTTCATTTTTTACTACTCTAAAATTGGAAGCCCCTTCATTACCACCTAGATATTGACTAACCAGTAGCCTTTCTCTTGCCGATAGCCCTTCAATACTAGACTTTGTAGTATCGACTGTCTTTAAATATTTTTTTACCGCATTAGATGTTTGATTACCGTAAAAACCATCATCTTTGACGCCAACAATACACTGTAGTCGCTCTACAAAGTCATGAATAGTAGAAAAGTCGGCAGGAGAAATTTCATTGATACCGGCAATCTTTTGAACCTCTTTATTATTTAAATCAGTAATGAGTATTTCTTTGTAACTCTTAGGATATGTATTTGCATCCCTAAGAGTATTTAACTGACTCACGAGTGAATCTGTAATGTTCTCGCCTAAATTTAGTCTTTCTTGTGCAGCGGTAGTCTCAGGGCTTTGGGACTGAACATCTTTAACTGTCTCTGGTTCGTAATATGTGTGTGCTGTTTTGTCTTGGAAGCTCATTCAAATTATATTAAATATATCTTGTAATTATAGCAGATTGCTGAGTATTAATCCATACCACCTTTGACATCCACCGTCCTAAATGCTTGAATAGTAAGGTAATTTCACCAAACAAAAATATGCCAATTATAGAAACAAAAGATTATGTATTTGCGCCAAAAGCTACACTTATTGCCGGTGGCGTTGTTTCCGGAGTTTGCTTGGGAACAAAAAAATATCTGTTTTTTATTCCTATTTCTAAATTGGAGGGCGCGGGCAACTATGTAACAACAACCAAATACCATATAGATGGTCAGAGTATTACCGATGGTTTACAAGCTATGCTCACAAATGCGGAAACAACAATTGCCGACTTGGAGACCAAACTGCTTTCTTTATTTAACGACTGGTCACTTAATAAAGATGAGTATGCGATGGAAATTGCCGCACTCTCGGAATTTGATATTAAAACCGGCCTATTTAGTAGTGGTATCTATTATAAAACACCCAATCAAAAACGACGTTTTGCGCTTTCGATTGGTGGCAAGAGTACTTTAGTAGATTTTAAGAATTTTTATGGACGGTAGTAGTCAATACAAAAACACGCCCAGCTTGTCCGGGCGGTGCTTGTGGTCTCAAAAAAACTAATTATTTTCGCTTGTTCAGGTAGATAGCTAACCCAGCAACAACCACCAAATCTAAAATGAGGAACATGCCGAATTGATCATTGGTAAAGCCCCAATATTCCAATCTGCCCACCCAAGAGTAAAAAACGGCAAAAGCGTCTAAGCAAAACAATCCAAGAAGTAATTTTGCCAACGGTTGTTTTGTGCTTTCTTTAAGCACAGTCCAGTTAGCCCATGCTAATCCGCCCATAACAACAATAGCAACGCCGGAAAGCCACATTTCTAAATCAAAACCCCCAACGCTTACGGTAGTATCAAAGACGATTCGCATAAGATGCATAACTGCGACAGAGGCAAAAATTGCAGTGTTAGCAACGAGAAAGTTATCTTTTAGTTTCATGATGTTTGGTTAGATGACATCTTGGTATTATAACAGATTGCCATCTATGAGTCTACCCCCTGATCCGTAAAAACAATAAGTCGCTTGGAGAATGTCTTTTCTTCATTATTCCAAGCTCCCGTGCAAGTAATAAGATTAAGGTGTACTTTGCCGTCGTTGGAGCCAAACACATCTGATGCATCCTGATCTTTGTCATAGATGCGAATTTCACGTACAACAAAAGTGGTAACTACGCCTTTATCGTCTTCAACGGAGATCTTGTCGCCTTTGACTAATTTATGTAAATCATCAAACACTGCCGGTAAATTATTTTTCCAGCCGTAGTGTCCGGCAATTACAGAACTGCCATTCTCTCCGGGGCGCGGTCCGCGATCATACCATGCTACTTCTATAGGATCTTTTGGCACATCCATTGCTCCGTCGGACGTAAGGCCCACAGAAATAACAGGAGCATCAACGCCAATCGCCGGAATTTTAAGGTGCACCGGCAGGCCAAAACTCACTTTTTCTTCAGGAAAATCTTTTAAAAGCGATGCCGAACAACCAAAGAGTGCTGTAATGAGCATGATCCCCAAGGGGATAACTATTAACAGCACTCGTTTTGATAAGATTTTCGGTTGCATAAATTTTCCCAATGCTTAGTTTAAGCTGTTTGTTTTCTGCGAATAAAATAGGCAAGGCTCAAAATTGCAAAGATGCCGGTTGGAACAACAACATTCCAAGGAACATTATTTTCGCTAGGAGCAAGCCCTGTATTTGGTAGTTTAGGCACGGTTGTATTTACAACAGCGGTTTGAAAAATAGTAGGCACAGATGTGGTAACTTCTAAAACTGGGGCAATATCGTTGTTGGTAATGGTACAAGTTTTTACATCGTCCAGAGCAAGAGTAACGGTGCCGTCTGCGGCGCAATCGCCACCAAAGGTAGCTAAATAGCTACTATTAGAAGTTTCAGTAACTGTGTGTAATCCTACTGTGCTTGTGTTTTCAACTCCCGATGTCACGCTGTCACCGTCAATAAAGAGGGGAAAATCAGAAACAACATTAGTACCGCCGTTGTCGTTAACGACGATTTTGTTAACGATAAGTCGTGGTGCACTTGGGGCTGCAGCTGCGACTGCAATGTCATCATTGGTAATGGTACAGGTCTTGGTTTCGCCTGCTGCAAGTGTTCCGGAACAGTCAGCGGAACTTGTCTGTAAATATCCGGCTGAAACAACCGGCTCTGTTACTGTATAAGCACCAGCATCCATTGTTACATCCACACCTGTTGCCGAACCGGCAAAAGAAGGATTTGAGACATTGGTACCGGTAACATTAAGCGTAAAGTCAGAAGCAACCGCTGTGCCGCCATTGTCGTTGATCACAGTCTTAATGACATGAAGTGTGGCAGAAGCAGGCGTAGGTGCAGGGACAGGAACTGGGACAGGAACTGCCGCACATGTTGGTCCCGAAATAGTATCATTAAGCAATGTTACATCACCACCCAAGGCTAAAGCTCGACCATCCAAGGTAACATTCGCACCAAAATGAACACCTGTTCCGGCAATAATTGTTCCTACAAACGAACTGCCGTTAATAGTTGCCAAGGTGTTAACTTTCCAAAATACATCACAAGCTCTAGCACCATTAGTTAAACTAATTGTACCGGAAGAGACCAAATCACTGGATGCTCTTAAAATGTAGACGCCTGCCCCATCAAGGGTAAGCACGCCACCGTTTAATCGTCCGGCTCCAATATCGTAAACGCCGGGTGTAAGAGTTAAGCCATCAAGGACGGGACCGATACTATCGGTTGCCGCTTGTCCGGCTATGTTGTCGTTTGTAGTTGAAAGGTTAGCCTGAACAGTAGGATTTAAGGTTGCCGTACTTGGTGCAACTCCGTCGGAAGAAGTTATGGAGCCACCTACCATGGCGTCGGTTAACCCTGTAATGCCGGCACCGGTACTATTTATCTCAACATCCCCGGATACAGTTCCCGTACCCGTTATTGATGTTTGAGCAATAATTGAAAAACTTGCCGCCGCGCCCAATCCCGGGTCTATAGCCGCAAATAAAGTAGCCTGCCCAGCCAGTCCAAGTATAAGTGTTAAACTTAAAATGACTGCTGAAAGCTTGTTAGTTCCTTTCATAATATTTTTGTTATTTATTATTTAATATTTGTTGACAAGACCTCTTTTTCAGGACCTTATCTTACAGTCTACCCCAAACTGATGACTTCCACGATACCAGTATATGTACAAAGAGAGTGTATGGCTGTGTGCGGATGGGCATTAAAAGTCTTCATATTTCAACAAAATTCCCAGCATCCTGGAATATATAATGAGATAATGCTATTATGAATAAGTCAATATAATACAACTGACATTCTACAAAAATTCATAAGACAAGGTTAAATTTTTCTTTTGCAGCAGCTGCATAATGGACTTTAGGGAAGTGTCGAAA
>PFRW01000008.1 GCA_002788755.1 Candidatus Peregrinibacteria bacterium CG_4_9_14_0_2_um_filter_41_14 | reverse complement strand
GGAGATAAGCCTGTTATCCCCGGCGTAACTTTTATCCGTTGAGCGATACCCCACCCACATGGTGGTATCGGATCACTTTCACCTGCTTTCGCATCTGCTCGACTTGTAGGTCTTGCAGTTAAGCTCCCTTATGCGAATATACTATCACACCGATTTCCATCCGGTGCTAGGGAACCTTCGTACGCCTCCGTTACTCTTTAGGAGGCAACCGCCCCAGTTAAACTACCCATCAAACAATGTCCTCGTTTTGTTAACGAGTTAGAGGCAAAATGTAGCAAGGGTGGTATTTCAAGGACGACTCCACCCGGACTGACGTCCAAGCTTCAAAGTCTCCCACCTATCCTACACAAACTAAATCTCGACTCAATGTCAAACTATAGTAAAGCTGCACGGGGTCTTTCCGTCTACCTGTAATTAATCGGCATTTTTACCGATATTGCAATTTCACCGGGTCTATGCTTGAGACAGTCTCCAGACCGTTACGCCATTCGTGCGGGTCAGAACTTCAATTGTTAGGCTATGGCTTTCACCATAGATCAGACTATATCTTCATCTCACAGCAATTTTAGGAGATCTTTTCGTTGATACTTGCGCTTACCACTACAGTTCATTTGGTAAGCCAGGTCAATGATTTTGGCTAAATACTCATGATTACGATGTAAGTTAGCTGTCATCATTTGACATATTTGAACAAAGAGATCAAAATCTTTACTTTTTGCGGTTAGCAAGGGATATTTTTGGAAGTGAGGAATAATGTACAAAGTAATGTCACTGAGACTTCGCACTTCGTACTTGTATACTCCATCGCTCTTTGAATATCTGATGGCGCCGCAGGTAAAGTATTCGTGAATTTTTTTGAGAAGATCCAATGAAAACTTCTTTTGGGAAACACTGAAACTTGGTCTGACCTCAATCCCGGTATTTAATTTGGATCTTTTGGTAAATGAGACCGAGAAACAGCCTTCGCCGTCGACAAACCCTGTAATATATGATTTAAAATCCATAATTTAGGGGTTAAATGCCGATCTCCATGATTGCATTTTTTTATGTGAGAGCCAGCGTATTACGCAGTTATTGTTAACCGCGTCTCACCTTTCGGATCAGTCGTTACGGGTCCTCAATTATGAGGTTCCCACGGTATTACCTTAATCTCCCGGTGAGGAGATTTTAGGCTTCACCGTTATTAGCTGGATACATATACGATGTCACCATCGTATTCAGGCAAATTCTTTTACCTGACAAGGAATTTCGCTACCTTAGGACCGTTATAGTTACGGCCGCCGTTCACCAGGGCTTAGATTCAGAGCTTGCACCCCTCCTCGTAACCTTCTGGCACTGGGCAGGCGTCAGCCCGTATACATCACCTTACGGTTTAGCACGGACCTGTGTTTTTGGTAAACAGTCGCCTGGAGGCTTTCGCTGCGGCCAACACCTAAATGATAAATCAAATGGCATTGGCGAGGTTTATCCCGAAGTTACACCTGCTGTTTTGCCGAGTTCCTTAAGCATAGTTATCCCGACACCTTCGTATACTCAACTTGCCCACCTGTGTCGGTTTGCGGTACGGTAACCGCTAATTCTCACTACGAGGATTTTCTAGGCAAGAGATGTGCACAGATCTCTTCTCAATTAAGAGAAAATTTAGATCACTGCTCGCGAACTCTAGCGGATTTTCCAACTAAAGCATAAGCTTACAGCTTCAACGCGAATTCATTAACGCGCCTGTGGTTACCTCCTGCGTCCCCCCTTAGTTAGCGCCACGTTCAGCTTCCACAAATGATGAATACTCCGAAGAGTAAACACCGAATATAGTTACTTCCCGTCTTGCTCGGGCGAATTAACAGTTGTACAGGAATATTAACCTGTTATCCATCGACTTTGCCTTTCGGCTACGCCTTAGGACCGACTAACCCCACGTCGATTACCGTTGCGTGGGAACCCTTGGGCTTTTGGTGTCCTGGGTTTTCACCAGAATTTACGTTACTCATGCCAACATTTTCACTTCCCACCGCTCCACCAGACCTCACAGTCCGACTTCGACGCTGATGGGAACGCTCCTCTACCACTTGTACAAAGTACAAGTCCACATCTTCGGTTATAGTTTTAGCCCCGTTATATTTTCGGCGCAAAACCACTAGACCAGTGAGCTATTACGCACTCTTTAAAGGAATGGCTGCTTCTAAGCCAACCTCCTGGTTGTCTGTGTAGTCTCACATCCTTTTCCACTTAAACTATATTAGGGACCTTAGATGATGGTCTGGGCTGTTTCCCTTTTGACTATGGCACTTCGCTGTCATAGTCTGACTCCTATGAATCCGTTTACGGTATTTGAAGTTTATCAAGGTTTGGTAGGTTTAGTGAACCCCCTAGCCTAAACAGAGCTCTACCCCCGTAAAGTTCGAACATAGGGCTAGCCCTAAAGCTATTTCGAGGAGAACCAGCTATTTCCGAGTTCGATTGGCATTTCACCTCTATCCACAGGTCATCACAGCCACTTGCAACTGACTTGTGTTCGGCCCTCCACTTCGTTTTACCAAAGCTTCAGCCTGCCCATGGATAGCTCACTCGGTTTCGGGTCTAGTGTATAAGACTATATGTCGCGTTATTCACGCTCGCTTTCACTATGGCTCCAGGTATAAATCCCTTAACCAGCCTTATACAGCTAACTCGTTGGCCCGTTCTACAAAAAGTACGCCGTCGCACTCGAGGTGCTTCGACTCTTTATAAATACGTAGTTTCAGATACTATTTCATTCCCCTCCCGGGGTGCTTTTCACCTTTCCCTCACGGTACTTGTTCACTATTGGTCTCAAAATCTATTTAGCCTTGGAAGGTGGTCCTCCCTGCTTCAAGCCGGATTACACGTGTCCGACCCTACTCTGGATCTCCCTAGCGCTTTATCTTATTTTCGTCTACGGGGCTATCACCCTGTTTTGCCAACCTTTCCAGAGTTGTTCGACTAATAAGAGTAAGTACATATCGGGGTCCGCAACCCCATAGCCGAAGCTATGGTTTGGGCTGTTCCCTGTTCGCTCGCCACTACTAAGGGAATCTCGTTTGATTTATTTTCCTTGGTTACTTAGATGTTTCAGTTCACCAAGTCGCCTCATTTTGCCTAAAGCAAAATGTATACCGACATGACTCGGTATGGGTTCCCCCATTCGGAAATCTCCGGGTCAAAGCTTGCTAACAGCTCGCCGAAGCATATCGCAGCTAACCACGTCCTTCATCGGAATTTTGAGCCGAGGCATCCACTACGTACATTAATTAACTTAATTCTGATAAAAAACTTTTAGCCAGAAAATTGATAACAACAATTTTCTGAAATTTTTTATTGCATTTCTTTCATTCGATCTGTCAAAGGTCGGGGTGGAGAGATTTTCTTCACCCTCTAGACTTTCACAATTGGCTGTGAAAACCTGAAGGCTAAAGAAAAAAAGCTGGGAAAACAAGGCGTCTTCGATTCGAAACGCTCAGTCATTATATTAATCAAAACTTAATTGTCAAATTGTTTTTATCCTTTTCTTAATAAAAGTCCCAAAAGTTAAAATTTTATTGTATTAACTAACTTTCCCAAAATGACCTCGTGCGCTCCAGTAAAGTAAATAATGGTGCCAACGACAACAATTCCACCTAAAATTGCGATCAAGGTAAAAGTCCCCCCATTTCCTAAATACTTCTCTGCAAAATTAATAGGACCGGTCCATTGATAGATTTTTTCGCGAAATTTGATAATGGCGAGACCAAGTGGGATACCAATTAATAAAATCAGAAGACGTTTGAGAAACATTATTTATGAGTTAGTGAGTGTTTTAATTTCGCGCGCCGGATTTCCGACAACTACTGTATTGGCAGTTACGGATTTGGTAACTACGGATCTAAATCCAACTACGGCATTGTCGCCAACTTCGACACCTTTTAAAATGGCGGATTGTCCGGCAAGCCAAACATTGTTGCCAATTGTGACCGCTTTTGTAGGAACTTCGCTTTTATCGTGCCGTTTGGCCGGGTCGATTGAGTGAAAATCGTTGTCCATAATAATGGCACTACCGATTAAGCAGTTTGCGCCAATTTCTACAGACTGCCGTGCTTGAATCGTAACTCCATTCAAGCGTGTGTTTTGCCCGATTCGTATAACTGCGTCCTTTTTGTAGGTATAGAGCTGATTTGGCTCGGCAAATGCCCACATATTGACGCCATTAGCTATGTTAACCTGCCCCGGACCTTTGATTTTGAGTTTCCATCCTGTAATTACGCCCTTGCCAATTTTGACGTTTGGATAAAACAGGCGATATTTAAGAAGACAACAGCTGGAAATAATTCGAATCAGTTTTTTTTTCATATATCTATTATATATAGATATTTTTTACTTGCAATTTATTAGCAAGTTTAGAATAATGCACAAGTTATCGGTTACTTAACTGGGGTCATAGTGATTTGCTTCGCAAATGCTTACCCCTCCAGTCGTAATTTGCTCATTCGAACAAGTTCGATTCACAAATTCTCCTTACGGGGTCATAGCTCAGCTGGCTAGAGCGCCTGCCTTGCACGCAGGAGGTCGAGGGTTCGACTCCCTCTGACTCCACCAAATGATTGTCACTCGGTAAAATTTGTAAATTTTCTTACCGTTTGAACGCTAGTGAGGTAAGAAAATTTACAAATTTTACCCGGGCGGGTAGCTCAGCTGGTTAGAGCGCGACACTGATAATGTCGAGGTCGGAGGTTCAAGTCCTCCTTCGCCCACCATTCAGACCGAGCGTAAGCGAGGTTTTTTTTGCTTTAGAATTTTGGTGCTTTAACCGAGTTCCCACCGCCAGCCATAAAGCCTTGCCCAGCAAAAAGTTTGTCAATGTGTGGTGAGGAGCAGATTCTTCGCCAATTACGATTGTTGGCATCTTGATATGGAAAAGATAGTTGCGTGATAATATATTGATTGAATCGCCTCACTACTTCTGCAACCAAACGATCTTGATAAGAAAGTTTGATAGACACGTCCTGATCATCGCAATATGCATCCAGTACAGTAGGAAGCCAATCAATACACTCCCCTCCCGTTAAGCAATGATTATCATGCGCTGATTGAATAATTACACTATCGACATTTTCTTCCTCGCTAACATGTCTCCATACACACAAAAGTAAATACATTTCCTCTAGTGTGGCATTTAATGGACGGAGGTCCAATCGGTAATTTCGACGATATGGTGGTATTGTCCAATCATCATGTAGTATCGTGCTAAGTCTGTTGACTTTATTCATATTGGGTAGAGATGATACTTTTCGTAGTATGCCAACCGATCTTCTTTTTGTCAATGAACGTACTATAAAAAAACAAGTATCAAATTGATACTCGTTGTATACACGCTGGACGCGGATGGCGGGAGGATCTTGTTGTCTCCCGCTTTAAGTGAGATACTAATGCCAAAAATGCCCCTGAATTGCAACACCGTGTGAGCCATAGTGTCTATCCGCGTAGTCTTCCATCCGTCTTTGTTCGGCTTCAGCGGCTTTTCTTGCTTACTCTGCAGTTTCATCGGCAATTGATGTAACTGCTGTCGGAACTACCTCGGTTACTTCAGGACGTTCCTTTAATTCCGGCACCTCACCTATTTCTCGTACCATATGTTTATTGGGTTAAGTATAAACTATCTATTTATACCTGTCTTTTACTTGTAGTCAAGATGTCGTATGCATCCAGACAACATTTTGGCTTTTGCTTCAACGCAAAAAAAGGCCGACCTTTGCAGGTCGGCTGAAATTTAACATCCAAATTACAGCAGAGAAGAGCTTGTCTACCAGATTAAGAATCTGATTTTGACCTCGGATAACATAGAGTGGAAAATCCACTAAATAGTTGAGGTTCAACCATTAAGGTCTCCCTAAAGGAGGTGGTCCATCCGCAGGTTCTCCTACGGATACCTTGTTACGACTTAGTCCCAATCAATGGTTTCACCTTAGGCCCAGAACGAGTCTGGGACTTCGGGCGCCCCCATCTTTCGTGACTTGACGGGCGGTGAGTACAAGACCCAGGAACATATTCAACGCGCCATTGCTGATGCACGTTTACTAGCGATTCCAACTTCATGAGGGCGAGTTTCAGCCCTCAATCCGAACTTAGACAGGCTTTGAAGGATTGGCTCCGCATTACTGCTTGGCTACCCGTTGTACCTGCCATTGTAGCACCTGTGTAGCCCTGGACATAAGGGCCATGCTGATTTGACGTCATCCTTACCTTCCTCCGACTTGAAGCCGGCAGTCTCCTGTGAAAAATACAACACAGGACAAGGGTTGCGCTCGTTCACGGACTTAACCGAACACCTCAAGGCACGAGCTGACGACAACCATGCAGCACCTGTCACCGAGTTCCAGAAGGCACTTCTCTATTTCTAAAGAATTCTCGGGATGTCAAGTCCAGGTAAGGTTCCTCGCTTATTGTCGAATTAAACCAGATGCTCCACCGCTTGTGTGGGTCCCCGTCTATTCCTTTGAGTTTTAATCTTGCGATCGTACTCCCCAGGCGGGACACTTATCGCGTTAGCTTAGGCACTGAGGGCGGTTGAGACCCCCAACACCGAGTGTCCAGTGTTTACGGCGTGGACTACCAGGGTATCTAATCCTGTTTGCTCCCCACGCTTTCGTCTATGAGTGTCAGTACTTGGCCAGTAAGCTGCCTTCGCTTTTGGTATTCCTCTGCATATCTACGGATTTTACCCCTACATGCAGAATTCTGCTTACCTCTCCAAGACTCTAGCCTGCCAGTATCAGATACACTCCGACAGTTGAGCTGCCGTCTTTAATATCTGACTTAACAAACCACCTGCAGACGCTTTACGCCCAATTATTCCGGATAACGCTTGCACCCTCCGTATTACCGCGGCTGCTGGCACGGAGTTAGCCGGTGCTTATTCCTAAGGTACCGTCAGAATTCTTCCCTCAGAAAAGGTCTTTACACCCCAAGGGGCTTCATCGACCACGCGGTGTTGCTCCATCAGGCTTTCGCCCATTGTGGAAGATTCCCTACTGCTGCCTCCCGTAGGAGTATGGGCCGTGTCTCAGTCCCATCGCGACTGATCATCCTCTCAGACCAGTTACCCGTCGTAGCCTTGGTGAGCTCTTACCTCACCAACAAGCTGATAGGCCGCAAGCCCCTCCCGAACCGATAAATCTTTACCCTTACGGGACCATCCGGTATTAGCCACACCTTTCGGTGGGTTATCCCTGAGTTCGGGGCAGGTACTAACGTGTTACTCGCTCGTCCGCCGCTCGGCTCGAAGCCTCGCTCGACTTGCATGTATTAGACACACCGCCAGCGTTAATCCTGAGCCAGGATCAAACTCTTCATCAAAAAAGAGTGCTGTGTGCTCCTATATTTATACTGTGAGCTCCAGTTTTTTTTAATTTCAAGAGAAATTTGACAAGTTTCTCTGCTGTAACCTAGATGTTAAGGATCAAGCTACTAAGCAAAGTTTGCCTAACAGCTCGACTATCTTATCAACAAATATTTAAAAGTCAAATTTATTTTTTGCTTTTCTTTAGAAGCGATCTTATAATGTTTTTTGTCTATCTAATCACAAAAGTCATGCTTCGAGAATTTTTGATCCCAATTATTATTTTAATTTTTCTTACTGGATGTCAGTCGATAACGACAAATAACCCAACTGATCAAACCAATACAGAGCCAGTCATGGAAAGTGACAATGGACAAAACCAAGATAAACTAACGCTTCTGTATACAACCCTTGTCCGTGAGATCAGTACAAATGGCAGAACTCGTCCCATCTATAACCTATGGCAAAGAATGGGAAATAATGAGCCGGAATTGCTTTTAGAAAATGTTGGTGGCGAGAATCAGTATCCTCATGACTTTATTTTAGGACCCAATCAAGAATGGGTAATAATGTTATTGGAGACAGAAGTTCAATTATTTAATTTAAAAACAGAAGAAATTGTAAACGTTCATACAGCTAACATTCCGGATGCTGTTTTCTCACCGGATGGTAAATCTATCTTACTTCTTGCTAATGAAGAAAATTTGACTGTGTACGAATATGATATTCCTACACGTACTTTGGAAGTGCGTACGCAAATTGCTGCCAAAAAATATCCGCCGGAATTTTTTATTGAGAACTGGTCTGGTGGTGATTACGTTAATTTATCCTTAGCTTTAGGCGAATGGAGTAACCCATTTCGTTTAAATTTAATTACAGGTGAACTAACAGATATGCCTCTAGCGGACAATACACCTGAGCGAAAGATTTCTGATGATGGTAAATATTACTTTTATTCCGCAAATACAGTCCCAGCTGGTTGTCCATTTGTCAGTGTGATGCCAAGCACCCTTAATGTACTCAAGCAACCAACTGATGAAGTAATTGGTCGATTTGGCGAGACGGATATGGTGATAGAGATTGTAGCTTTTAGTCCTGATGGTGATGCGCTTCTCTATACAGTCAAAAATAAACCTGAATTAGAAACTGATGCTTTTGACTGTGATGAGTATTACAACTCTGCGCCAGTTTTGGCCTATTCACTTAATTTGCCTGAGTTAACTAAAAGAGAAGTTGCACTTACGGAAATTGACACTATTAAAGAGGAATGGAATGGCGCATCGGTTTTATTTACAACAAAACGCTACGATAACGAAACAGATGAAGTGGTCTATAAAGTTAAGGATGAAGAATTTAGGACGAGTGGTAGGTTGTTTGCCGTTTACGAGCAATAAGCACTTATGGTAGACTGTTAGCGTTAATATAAATACAAACTATGAATGCATGCACATCGCAATTTATTACTTCTCAGTATGATCCGGCAACTAATACAATTTTAGTACCGACCGTTATCGAAAAAACCAGCCTTGGTGAACGAGCTTACGACATTTACTCTCGTCTGTTAAAAGATCGAATTATCTTTTTGGGCAGTGGGATTGATGATCACGTCGCTAACAGTATTATTGCGCAGTTGCTCTTTTTAGAGAAAGAAAGTCCAACTAAGGACATTACAATGTATATTCAAAGCCCAGGTGGGCATGTTACTGCCGGTTTGGCAATTTATGACACAATGCAGTTAATTACACCAAAGGTGGCAACTGTTTGTGTGGGAATTGCCGCCAGTATGGGATCAATTTTGCTTACGGGTGGTGAACCGGGCATGCGTTTTTGTTTACCTAATTCGGAGGTGATGATTCATCAACCGCTTGGTGGCATTCAAGGACAAGCGACTGATATTCATATTCATGCAACCCATATTATTGAAACAAAGGCGCGTCTTAACGGTATTTTGGCGAAGCACAGTGGTCAAAAGTTATCAAAAATTGAAGACGATACCGAACGAGACTTCTTTATGACCGCCGAGCAAGCCTTGGCTTACGGGCTTATTGATAAAATTATTTCTAAGCGGGAGGACGTAAAGATTAAATCATAATGAATTCACAAGCAATCATCATCGGCTCTGGTATTGCTGGCTTATCTGCGGCATTAATAATAGCTAAACGCTTACCTGTAACAATTGTGACCAAGTCTGCGCTATTGGGTGGAAGTACCCGATTGGCGCAGGGTGGGATTGCGACGGTTTTGGCAGAAACCGATACTTTTGCACAACATATTAAAGATACTTTGGAAGCGGGCAGCAACCACAACAATAATGAAGCTGTGAAGTTAATGGTGGAAAATGGACCATTGGTCATTAAGGAGTTGATCGATTTAGGTGTCGATTTTGATCAGCATGATGGCTCTATTGCACTAACGCGAGAAGGTGGTCATGCGGCGAGGCGGATTGCGCATCATAAAGATACGACCGGGCTAGAAATTGAGACGAAACTCGTACAAAAGGTGGAAGAACATAAAAATATCACTATATTAGAAAACACACTGGCCGTTGATCTGGTTGTAGAAGGCGGAGTGTGTCAGGGCATCATTATAATTAATAGCGAAACGGAAGAGTTGGAACTTTTATCAAGTGCGCACGTATTAATGGCGAGTGGTGGCCTTGGGCAAATTTACGAGGTTACTACTAACCCGGCTGTTGCAACCGGTGATGGTTTTGCAATGGCTTATAGGGCTGGTGCTACTTTAAAGGATATGGAGTTCATTCAGTTTCATCCAACGGCATTTACAGGTGGTGACGATGTTTTGCTGCTGTCGGAGGCATTGCGAGGTGAAGGGGCATTAATTGTAAATGAGTTAGGCGAACGTTTTATGCAAGAGACGCATGTTTTGGCTGAGTTGGCGCCACGCGATGTGGTAGCGCGGGCAATCTATTTAGAATCGAAAAAAGGGCAGGTTTACTTGGACATGACGGCAAAAAGTGCTGACTATTTGCAGGAACGATTCCCTTATATATATAAGACGCTCCAAAAATCCGGGTACGATTTGGCAACTGATTTAATTCCGATTATGCCGGCGGCCCATTTTTGCTGTGGTGGAATTGCGACAGACCTAGACGGAAAAGCAAATGTGGACAATTTATTTGCCATTGGTGAAGTGGCGTGCACCGGTGTGCATGGGGCAAATCGCTTAGCGAGTAACTCTTTGCTGGAAGCGGCCGTATTTGCGAAGCAGGCGGCTATGGCGATCCAAGAAAATGACATTGCTGGATCCCCCACTCCCGCCGTATTTACTGACTGGCAGACTGCTTTTGCAATTTTGAAAAATTCGGATGCAGAGCTACTGGTGTATGCATTGGGAAATATTCAATTGGAAATTAAAGCGATCATGCAGGAAAAAGTGGGCATTGTTCGTAATTTGGACGATTTAA
>PFRW01000055.1:461-11913 GCA_002788755.1 Candidatus Peregrinibacteria bacterium CG_4_9_14_0_2_um_filter_41_14 | reverse complement strand
CGGGCGAATCGATCCTAGACTTAACAGCGGCGCCGGGCAGCAAAACCACACAAATGGCCGCAATGATGCAGGCAAAAGGCAAACTGACCGCCAATGACAAAAATTATCCACGCTACAAAAGGTTGGAGGCTAATGTAGCAATGCAGGTGGGTGGCGACTTTGTTGAAATTCATAATTTGCCGGGGGAAGTTTTTGGCAAGCAGTATGCCGAGCAGTTTGACCGGGTGTTAATTGATGCGCCGTGTTCGTCGGAGGGGCAGTTTAGTTTGTTGCAGCCCAAAACTTTGCACTACTGGACTCGCCATAAAATTAAAGAGATGGTTTTTAAGCAGAATAAACTTTTGTATTCGGCGATTCATGCTTGTAAGCCGGGGGGCTTGGTTGTTTATTCCACTTGTACCTTTGCGCCGGAAGAAAACGAGATGGTGGTGAGCAAAATGCTTAAGAAATTTGAGGGTCAAATTAAACTGGAGCCGATTGAGCTAAAACTGCCGAATGTGCGTCCCGGCATTACCAAATGGAATGATAAGGAACTTGATCCAACGGTTAAAATGGCGCTTAGGGTGATTCCGACTCAGGAGTTTGAGGGATTTTTTGTGGCGAAGATTCGGAAGCTGGGCTAGTCAAAGTCAATCTCAAATACTTCAGCAGGCGTTTGTGTGTAATCGCTATAGCGCAACCAAATAGGTGACACTTTATATAGTTGTGCCAGTGGATTATTAATATATTCCTCAGTACAAGGTGTGTTCTTTGTTAGGAACACTGCTTTGTAATAAGGGAGATCAACGGCAGGAATAGGGCTTGCAACTCCTTCATACTGAACATTAATATGCTTGATAGGATCCCACCCAATAACAAACGAGGTATTAGCATTGGCTTTGAGGTTGCTGTTTTTTCTAGTAAAATTATAAGTTTCAAAAATGAGTTCCAAATTTTCGGTTTCACAAAAGGCGACCAGCGCAGACTGCGGTTTTTGGCTAATGGCAGAAATAGTGGAGATTGTTGTAAGCGGATTTTGGCGGAGGAAGGCTAATACTTTCGCCTTGTTTTCGATTTGATTCATTTCTTCCGCTTCCAAATAACCAACCCCACACCCACCAAAACCATTGACCCCGACAGCAGTTGCCCCATAGAAAGTTGGGCGAAAATGAAACCAAGGTGGGCGTCGGGTTCTCTAAAAAATTCGATAATGAAACGGACGAGGCCGTAGCCGGCTAGGTAGATGCCACTTAAAATGCCGGGGGACCATTTTTGGGTGCGGAGGGGCCATAAAATTAGGAAGAGGATAATCCCCTCGCCAAAGGCTTCGTATAATTGTGACGGGTGACGTAACGCTTCACCGGAGGAACGGATAAAATATTGGCCGATGGCGGAATCGGTGATGCGGCCCCACAGTTCGCCGTTTAACCAGTTGCCAAGACGTCCAAACATGTAGCCCAGCGGAATGGCAGGAATAAATAACTCGGCAAATCGTAACAGGTTTAGTTTGTTTTTGCGGCAGAAAATGAGAAAAGCAAGCGCTACACCAATCACACCGCCATGAAAAGACATGCCGGCAATGCCCACAAATTTGCCATCTACAAAAGGCCAAATAATGGCTAAAGGGTCATTAAAAATAAGACTAAACTGATAAAACAAAACGTACCCTAAACGGCCACCAATGAGCACGCCAGCCAACCCCCACAAGAACATATTTTCAACCAGCTCTTTAAGGCGAACGGGCTTAGGTAAATTAGGCAGGGCATCGTGCTTAATGCGGTACTGAACCAAAACGTATACTACGGCAAAAGCCACAATGTACATCAAGCCGTACCAACGGATATCCACCGGGCCAACGCTAAAGGCCACGGGATTAATGTTAATAGGGAGAGTTTGCCACCAATCAATTAAGCCATTCATATGTTATTTGCTAAAATCTAGAGTAGTTTAATTTTGGCACATAAAGGCGAATGTGTCACTCAAGTTTAATCTTGCAATACAGCTAATGCCTGTTCTGCAAAGGTACTAGATGCACTAATAATTGCCGATTTTGGCATTAACTTCTCACAAATCAATAATAGCGTGTGAATTACTTGATCCATCGTCATAGCGAAATCTGACTTATACTTGGCAATGTCATCCTCCAAATTGTGTTCAACTAAAAAAGCGCATCGCTGCCCCCTGTTGGCGTTAATAATTTGAATCCCCATCTTGCAATTGACGCCATCTACTTTAATGCGGATATCAAATTCTTGGTTGGTTGTAAAAAGTCCTCTTAACTGGTAACTGTTTTCCCCTAGCCGGGCATGAGTGTTTGCCGCAATGATTGCAAACAAATCTTGTGCAAGTGCGATTAAACGGCGATGAAACCTTTGATCTTCAATCGTTGGTAATTCCAGTAGCATATGTAGTGATAATTAAAAACTGATTAATTGCTCCAAATCTGTACAACTGGCTAATACTTTATCTGCTAGAGTTTGTGCCGCTTGGTATTGGTTAGGGATTAAATAGCAGGTCATTCCCGCTTTTTTGGCTGAAACCACGCCACGCTCGGTATCTTCAATTACTAAACAGGCGGAGGGGGGCTGGTTGGCTTTTTGGGCGGCCAATAAATATGGCTCGGGGTCGGGTTTGGCTTTTTTGATGTCATCGTATGTTACAAAAAAATCAAAATAGTGTCCTAAACCGCTACTATTCATCATTAGATCTAAATTACTTCTGGTACTACTGGTAACAATGGCCATAGGATAGCGATTGTGGAGCTTGGTCAAAATTTCTTTTACTCCGGGTAAAATTATAACCGGTTTTTGGGCTAAAAGCGATACGTAAATGCGATCACGGTGTTCTCGAAGTGCCACAACTTCTGCCTTGCTCATCCCCTTTTGCTCTGCGGCAAAAAATGGTGAGCGCCCATGTTCTAACACCTCGGTTAAATAAAATTCCCGAGTAAATTCCACGCCAACTGAGGCTAAGGCCTGGGTTGTGGCATCAAAATATAGAGGCTCGGTATCGACCAAAGTCCCGTCGTTATCCCAAAAAATATATTTGTGCTCCATACTAATATTGGCCTAAGTCTTCACCTAAAAACTCGCTGTCATCATCTAAAAAAGCTAGATCAGCGGCAGATAAAATCTTTTTTTCCAGTAGTTTTGCGTATTCAAACCCAAATTCAAAAATACTGCGCTGCGTGTCGGTAATATTTTGATTCTGAATAATTACGCCCACCTCATCTTCATGAGACACAATTGCCACTTTATCATCATAGATATTAATCTCATTTTTAAATGGGAATTTTTCTTTGGGAATTAAATAAATTTCTCGTAAATCTTTTTGACCATTTTTCTTTAGACGTAATGATGTTTGGTCGTAGGCAAAAATGCCTCGTAATGGTAATTTACGTTTCACCTTTTTTTGGCTATAAATTGGATAGTAGTCTTCTAAAGTCGACTTGGATGCCAACTGAACATCTGCCCAACATAAGAGCTCTGTACTGGTTGTTAAGGTGTCTTCCAAAATACTCATTAAGCCTTCCCTGCCTTCGTAAAGGGTGATTTGAGGCTGAACTGCATATTTTTCGTGGAGACCGACAAGGTCGGGAAGAGCGGCTTTTAGCTTCATGTAGCGATTATATTGGTCCTCTAATAAGAGGCTTGGGTGTAGGCCTCTAAAATACTGCACATTATTTTTCTTCACATAACTAACAATGCCGCGTTCTTTTAATTGATTCAAAATTACGTATGTTGTTGGCCGTTTTACATTGGCGCGCTTGGCGATCTCGCTGCTGGTAGCGTCGTTTAACTCCAATAAAACCAAATAGACTTTGGCCTCTTTGTCACTCAGCCCCATATTTTCTAACAATATCTTAAATTTCATACTGTTTATTATTTGGACACCAGTTTAGCTCATTCTGTTTAAATGTAAATCGATTACCTACAATCACAGCCAAAAATAATTACAATTGATAAAGAAGCAAGTAAGCGCTACTACTTAAAAATTCAAAGCAGATACCCGGATGTTAAGTTTATGTGGATTTCTAAACAGTGTGGACAGTTTGGATCTTGGACATCTCGAATCTTTTCTGGTGAAACAACTTGGATGGAAGAATCTACTCATGAAACATTGTTCAGTCTTTTTGATAAAATAGAGGATTAGATTTGGATCGGGAAACAATTAAAAGGTTCAGAAACAGCGCGCGAGCTCATTGAATTAATTATTTTAATGGTTGAACCTGAACATCGCAATGCCCTTAAGGTAATGCTTACAAAACAACAGAAGTCTATTTCTATGGTGGATCTATTTAATAGTATTTATAGTCGCCTACAGCAAAATGGTGGTGAGGCTGTGTACTTTAGTTTTGCTTTAATTGTAAAATATTTAAGAGGCCAACTAAATTCACAAGAAGAAAGTAATCACCTGAAAAGTGCCGAATCTGTGATTATCTTTGACAATCGACATGCCAATGGCGGAAAATTACCTGGTCTTAGTTACTATGATCAAGTCTAATTGGCGTGCCTGGTTCGTTGCCTTATTAGCTTAAAGCTGGTATAATGCTTTTATGAATATCGATTTACTTAAGGAATTTGGGGTGGCGTTGGCGCTAGCATTGCTGGTGGGACTGGAACGTGAGCAAAAAAATAAAGCAGACAACCATGACCATTTTGGTGGGGTGCGGACGTTTGGGCTAATTGGGCTATTGGGTGTGTTGGCTTATGTTTTGGCACAAACTTCAATTGTTTATTTAATCTTAATTACAATTGGATTTTTTGGACTATTGATTGTTTCTTACGTAATTTCATCGAAACAGCCAAATAATGTAGGTATGACATCGGAGGTGGCAGCACTTTTAGTTTATTTACTGGGGATATTGAGTGGGATGCAACAGTATGTTTTGGCGACGGCAATTGCGCTGGTTATTGTGGGGCTATTGCACTTTAAGCACTCTTGGCATAACTGGGCGCGGCATATTCAAAACAAGGAAATGATTGCGGCGTTGCAGTTTATTTTAATTGCGTTTGTGGTTTTGCCAATATTGCCAAATCAAGGATTTGGGCCTTATGATTTTTTTAATCCGTATGTGGCTTGGCTGATGATCGTCTTAATTTCGGCGATTTCATACGCCAGTTATATTGCAATTAAATTGCTCGGCGCTAAACGGGGCATTGGGATGACGGGGTTTTTGGCGGGATTTATTTCCAGTACAGCCTTAACACTTTCTTTTTCGGAACAAAGTAAAAAGAATTCACAAGTTGTTAATCCATATATTGTAGCGATTGTGGTGGCCAGTAGTGCTATGTTTTTTCGGATCTTAGTAGAAGTGACAGTAATTAATCCACTTTTATTGGAATTTTTATTAATACCAATGTTGGCTATGGGATTTACGGGCTTGCTAGTGACCGGCTATTTTTGGATTAAAAAAGAAAATACACCTACAGATGTACAAAATAATTTAGCTGAAATTGAAAATCCATTTAGTTTGCTACCGGCCTTAAAATTTGGCCTATTTTTTGTAGCGATCTCTTTCATTACCAAAGCGGCAAATGATTACTTTGGTCATGAGGGGCTTTATGCAACCAGTTTTCTTTCGGGCTTAGTAGATGTGGATGCGATTACAGTGTCTATGGCTAACTCTGTAAAGGAAGGGACACTTACAATGAAACCGGCAGTAGTCGCGGTAACCATTGCGGCAATGACGAATACAGTGATTAAAGTGGGGATTTTTGCTTTATTTGGTAGCAAAAAAGTGGCATGGCGACTTGCCGGTGTGCTGGGACTGGTGCTAACTGTTGGTTCGGTATCGTTATGGTTTGTTTAGGACTGTTTTGGACACTTAATAATACTGACCGGACAAGCCCTCGCTGCGGTCTGGTTGGCTTCTAAATCACAATCAAAGGCTTCGCCTATAAAAAGGCCTCGTTTTTCTTTAGAACCGATAAGCCGCGACTTACCATCTTCGGGATCCATAATCCAGTTTTGGGGCGCAATTTCGACGCAGGCGTTGCAGCCAATGCAATTTTTACGGTCGTGAATAATTTTAATTTTTTTCATCCAGTTGGCGTTCACGGAGTAAATAGACACTGTCGTTGCGTCGGACTTTTTCGGCGATTGGAACTGTAATAACGGCGGGATGCTTGGCGTTTTCTACGGGCTGGTCATCGTTGTAAATGGCGGTGACATCGGCTTTAACAACACCGGTGGTTTTGCCCATGATAATTAATGTGTCGCCAATTTTTAGGGGTTGGGCTTGCAGCTTAATTTCGGCAACTTTGGCTTTGTCAAAATAATGACTAACAAGGCCAATAAAGACGCGCTCGGTTGTGGCATGGTTGCCGGAAAAACCACTCCAGTCCGGCAAAGGTTTACCGAGATAATAGCCATCACAAAAGCCGCGGTTGTAGACTTCTTTTAGACGTTCGATCCAATTTTTGATTTTGGCTTTTGTGTAGGTACCTTCGGCAATGGCATCGACAGCTTCGCGGTAACAGCGGACTACAGCGTCTACATATTGTGGCGATCGTCCCCTGCCCTCAATTTTAAAGACGGTTACACCCGTATCTACCAGTTTATCTAAAAAGTCGATACAACATAAATCTTTGGGGCTTAAAATGTACTCGTTTTCGATGCGCATTTCGCGGCCGGTCTCTTCCTCAATTACACGGTATTTTTTGCGGCATTCTTGTAAACAAGCGCCTCTTTGGGCGGAAGTGTTTGTTTGCAAGATGCTCATGTGACATCGGCCGCTTTGGGCGATACATAGCGCTCCGTGCACGAATACTTCAACTTTTACCAATTCACCGTTGGGGCCTCTGATGTCTTGCTCTTTTACTTGGTCGCAAATTTGTTTCATCATGTTTAAATCGACTTCACGCGCTAAGACCATCACGTCACAAAATTGGGCGTAAAATTTTAGGGCATCAAAATTGGAAATAGAAAGCTGGGTTGAGGCATGCACCTGCTGTCCAACTTCGCGGGCGTATTGCAAGGCGGCAATATCGGCGGCAATTACGGCGGTAATGCCGGCTGCTTTGGCAGCATCAATAATCTTTTTCATTAAAGTTAAATCGTGTTCGTATAAAATTGTGTTTAGTGCAATGTAGGTTTTAATGCCAGCCTCTTTGGCTACTTTTGCTACTTTTGCGAGGTCGGAAACCTTAAAATTGTCGGAAGCACGGGCGCGCATATTTAGCTGCTCAACACCAAAATAGATACTGTCACAACCGGCGTTAATGGCGGCTGCCATGGCGGCAAATGAGCCTGCTGGAGCCATAATTTCAGACTTTTTCATACATAATACTTAATGTCAGTCCATAATCTGAAGGAAAAACCCTAAAAGCGCAAGTAATTAAGCCACCTCTTAGTATATGCAAATCAAAAATACTGTGCTATAATTATGAGATTACTTTGACTTATAACTATGATAACTTCCGCAAAAATAAAATTCCTGATTGTATCAATGCTGTGTTCTTACATCGTTTTAGGTACGTCTCTTTGGTTTAACAATAATAAGGTTAATGAAATTATTTTAGATGAAGAAAAAGAATTTATGGAAGATATGATAAAGTACACTGGTCATCTTGTGAAAAATTACTTTTATAATGCCCAGTCAACTTTGATTGCGACGGCAAATAGCCCGGCAATTGTAGAGGCTCTGCAACAAGGTGGCGAAGATGAACTCAAAAAAGCAACCGATACACTTACGACATTAGTTGATACGTACTCATCTTTGGGCAACATCGGACTACTTAATGCACAAGGTATTAATATTGCGGTAGATGCACGTGCAGCTAATAATATTATTGGTCAAGATTTTTCTGACCGCGAATATTTTATAGAAACAACTACTAAGCTACACCCATACATATCAGGTAGCTATTTTGGTGCTGCATCTGGCAAACCGGTTGTGGCGGTTACCGCACCTATTCTAGAGAATGGAAAATTAATTGGATTACTAATTGCCGGTGTCAATTTGGACAATCTATTTCATCAGCTTATCACGCCAAGTTGGCGCACAATTATTGTTGATAAAAACGGCGAAGCCTTTATTGATACAATCTTAAATAAACCTGAACTTGGGATGCCTAAACTGCCATCAGACTTAAATGATCCAACGCTTAATATTGAGTCCACTACGAAAATTGATGACTTTAAGATTGTAATACGAACCAATCGAGGCGATGAGACTTATTACAGTGAATATAATAATTTTCAAATTATATCGATAACACTAATTGGCGTAATTTTAGGATTTGTTAACTGGCTTGTCATTGCATTTATTTCAAAAACAAAATAGGTGATATGGAGAATCTTTATAGACTTGTAACATTACTGGCAACCGGTTTAGCGCTGTATTCTTCACTCTTGTCTATTAGAGCTTACCGAAAATCTCAAGACATCAATTTCTTTGCAGTGACTTTGGGATTCTCAATGATGACAGTAGTATTGGGACTACTTGTTGTCTTGTCAATTGCGATTGGCGTCAATGCGCCAATTCTCCGGATTATTGAACATTATGGTTTATTCGTTTGCACGGCAGCCTTTGTGGGTATGGTAGTTATACCGGATGGCTTGGGCGTAAAGATTAAAAATAATCAATACTATATTTTATTAGTAAGCAATTTAGTCTTATTAGGCTTTCTGATATTTGTACTAAATGCCCCTTATCTACAACAGTTACTCATTGGATTTTTCCAAATAATCAGCATCATTGTCACCTCGACTTTGTTAGCATTAATAATTCACCTTTGGTATCAATACCATAAGTCAAAAAAGAATATTAATTTATTTTTTATTGCAGGCTTTACTAGCCTGGCATTGGTCGATGTCTTCACATACATATTCAATTGGACGAGCCTTTCTCCTCTAGTCATTTTAGTTGGTTTAGGATTTATGGTTTTTGGTTTACGCAAATATACTATGCTTAAATATAGTGTGAAAAATTTGTCTTGGCGTTATACCGAAATTCATAATCGTTTAGGCTACAAAAATTTTTTCCTATTTATAATAATTGGTATTATCCCTCTAATTATTTTAAGTATTCTTCATGTTAATAAACTTAATGACACCTTAAGTACAGACATTATTAATAATACCATCGGCCTGACCGCCTCTAAATCCAGCCAGGTTTCTTTGTATTTTGAATTAATCAAAAATGATGCTAGTGATTTTGCCTCGGACACAGAAATTCAAAAACTAATAGTAAGCAATAATACTAAAGAGCTAGCAAACCATATTAGCGAAAAAAGTAAAGCTCATAAAGGTACAATTAAGGGTGGCTTAATTATTGACCTAACCGGAAAAATAATTGCAGCGACAGACAAAAAAAATCGTGAAATTAATGCTTCGCAGCTTGAATATTATATTGAAGGGCGTAAGAAAGCATATTTAAATATCCCTACTCAAAGTACTCACACATATTTTAATGGTGATATTCTTATCTCGATGCCAATTACTAACCTTGACAATAAAGAGCTACTTGGTGTGCTCGTGTTAGAATACTCTGTTGATGATTTTGAAAAATCCTTATCATCAGATTTTGGCGACAAAATGAGTACCAGTTTAATAAACATGGCAAATTACCAATCTCTGCCAAGCCTATACGTTGTAAATACGGGTAAGCGTGTTTTTGCATCCGATACCAACGTATTTAAAAACGAATATCGTGAAAGCATTATGGATACGGCTCCGGTCAATAAATGTTTTAATTCAGGTCAAAGTATCTCGGGAGAGGAATACAAAACCTATAACAACGAGCGAGTTATTGGAACAACAAAATGCTTCCCTGAACTTGGCTTAGTACTAATTGTAGAAGTTAATTTAAAAGCACTAACCAAAATCATTTCATCAACCCAATCACAATCTGTACTGATAATTTCAATTACTGCATTTTTTATTGGTCTTACCGCTTGGTTTGGCTCATGGCTCATCACATCGCCAATTAATAATTTACGTTTAGCAACAATTAAGTTAGCCAAGGGTGACTTTAAAGTTAGGGCTAGTACTAATTCAAATGATGAAATTGCAGAATTAGGTCATGCCTTTAATCTCATGGCAAATAATATTTCCAAAAATGTTAAATATATTTCTGAGAAAAATGAAGACTTGGCCAACACAAAATCTGCAATGGTCAATATTCTTGAGGATTTGGAAAAGGAAAAAACTGGATTGGAACGATCCAAAGCAAAAGATGAAGCGATATTGGCAAGTGTGGGTGAAGGAATGATATTTACGGATGCCAATGGTAAAATTGAATTTGTAAATGTCGCTGCATCTAGAATACTGCAATTAGATATAAGTACTGCCAATGGTGAATATTTATCTGATGTAATCACATTAATAGATGGTGATGGCAAAATCGTAAAGAATAGCCAGCGTCCAATTAACAAAGTTACAAAAATGGAAAAAACTATTTCCATAAAATCATCGCATAATTATACATGTAAACGGCTATCAGGGACTGTATTCCCTATTGTTCTGACTGTAACGCCAGTAATGCTTAACAACAAACTAATTGGTACGATTCAGGTTTTTAGAGATATTACTACTGAAAAAAATATTGATATTGCTAAAACCGAATTCGTTTCTTTGGCCTCTCATCAATTAAGGACTCCGTTATCTGCAATTAAATGGTATACTGAAATGCTACTTGAAGATGACAAGAAATTAAGTAAGCAACAAATGAAGTATCTAGGTGTAATTGATTTTAGTAATAATCGAATGATTGATCTAATTAATTCATTATTAAATGTATCTCGTTTAGAATTAGGAACCTTTAGTGTCGAACCGACAATAATTAATATAAAAAAGCTAATAGAACATATACTGATCGAAATGACTGCTTCAATAAATGCAAGAAAAATAAAACTCACAACGAAAATCGCGCGAATCCCCGATCTCACTTTAGATGCAAAACTGATGACTATTATTTTCCAAAACTTACTTTCAAATGCTGTTAAATATACAAAAGAGAAGGGCAAGGTGGAACTAAGAGCTTATATTGCAGAAAAAGGAGAAATGGTTGATAAATTTAAAGTAGATAAAACCAGCTTAATTATTATGGTTAATGATAATGGATACGGCATTCCTTCTGACCAAGAAATACATATTTTTGAAAAGCTATTCCGAGCTGACAATGTTCGCATTAAAGACACCGAAGGTACTGGACTTGGTTTATACATTGTTAAATCGATCATTGAGAATGCCAAAGGTAAAATTTGGTTTAAATCAAAGGAGAATAAAGGAACAACTTTTTATATCATTCTTCCAACAGATGGCATGAAGAAAAAAGTGGGAACAAAAACCTTAAACTAATACCCATATGAAACAACTAAAGAAAAAAATCATATTGGTAGTAGAGGATGAAAAATTCTTAATTGCGGCAATTAAAACTAAATTGGCATATCACGGTTTTGAAGTGCTCATGGCCACCAACATAGATGAGGCTCTAGTACAAATGCAACATGAGGGCATTAAGGCAATC
>PFRW01000055.1:0-330 GCA_002788755.1 Candidatus Peregrinibacteria bacterium CG_4_9_14_0_2_um_filter_41_14 | reverse complement strand
CAGTTAGCTTTCTTCTTATTCTTTTGTCTGTGAACCGAGATGCGATTAACCACAAAAGGGAAATATAAATATGAACAAAGGGATTCTCAAAAAAATAGTGTCCTATACAATGACGGGTATAGTGATTGGAAGCTTTGCTTCTTATGCAATAGCCGATGACGTCAATACTAAGGAAACAGTTGTGGTCGCGCCATCGACTGAGATGAAGAGTGTGACTGAAGAGAGCTGGGTTACCAAATACAATTTCAAACCGATTTTGGTGGGTTTTGTACAATACGATTTGAATCTTACCGACAGTGCTAATCAACGACGGACGCAGTCACAATGGGA
>PFRW01000025.1 GCA_002788755.1 Candidatus Peregrinibacteria bacterium CG_4_9_14_0_2_um_filter_41_14 | reverse complement strand
CGCATAAAAACATGGCGATGATTAGGGAGGCGCCCCGTCGGGTCTTTTGCCAAGTATATGCCATGGGGCAATGTTAGATTCTATCTGGTAATTATAGCATGGGTAGATGGATAAATAAAGGGTAGAAAGGGGCGATGTTTACAAACTTGCAACGGCTTTCAAATCTGCTAAATTGATTATAACTTTAAAATCGACTTAAATGACTTACATTGCAACCGAGCGAGAGCAGTATTGGCAAAAAATGTGGCAGGAGCAAAAGCTTTATACGACTGACCTAACAGACAACAGCAAGCCGGCATACTATAATTTGACGATGTTTCCGTATCCATCTGGGGATAAATTGCATGTGGGGCATTGGTATAATTATGCACCGCTGGATAGTTGGGGGCGGTTTATGCGAATGCGCGGGCACAGTGTTTTTCAGCCGATGGGATTTGACAGTTTTGGGTTGCCGGCAGAGAATTATGCGATTAAAACAGGGGTTCATCCTAAAGAAAGTACCACGGTGAATATTGAAAAAATGCGCCAACAATTGACGGCTATGGGCGGTATGTGGGACTGGGAACACGAGGTGGTGACATCGGATCCGGAGTATTATAAATGGACGCAGTGGTTATTTATCAAGTTGTACGAGGCTGGCTTGGTAGAAAGGCGAAAAGCGCCGGTAAATTGGTGTCCGGGCTGCCAAACAGTACTTGCAAACGAACAAGTGGAGGATGGGGCATGCGAACGTTGTAAAAGTGAAGTTATAAAGAAAAATCTGACGCAGTGGTTTATTAAAATCACCGATTATGCTGATCGCTTGTTAGATTACAGCGATTTAGATTGGCCCGAAAAAACGATGTTAATGCAAAAACATTGGATTGGGCGAAGTGAAGGTGCCGAGATTGAGTTCGCCGTTTTTGGCGATGAAGAGCGAAAATTACGTGTTTACACAACTAGGCCGGACACATTATTTGGAGCGACTTGCATGGTAATGGCGCCGGAACATGAGTTGGTGTCTCAAATTACGACTGAGACTTATATTAAAGAGGTAGAAAAATACGTGGATCATGCCAGTAAAATGACCGAAATTGATCGTACCAATGAAGAACGGGAAAAAACCGGTGTCTTTACAGGGACTTATGCGATTAATCCGGCAACAAAAGAAAAAATTCCGGTTTATGTGGCTGATTTCGCCTTGGTGCATTACGGAACCGGCATTGTTATGTGCACACCGGCGCACGACCTGCGGGATCATGCCTTTGCCACCAAGTATGACCTGCCGATTAAGCAAGTAGTTAAGCCAAAAGATGGCACCGAAATCGATGTTCAAAAGGAGGCGTTTAAAGAACATGGCATTGCGGTTAATTCCGACTTTTTAAATGGTGTACCAACGGCAGAGGCAATTACAAAAATGATTAGCTGGCTTACAGAACAAGATTTTGGTGAAGGAAAAGTAAACTTTAAACTACGTGACTGGCTTATTTCACGCCAACGTTATTGGGGCGCGCCAATCCCGATTATTTATTGTGATGACTGTGGGGCGCAACCGGTGCCAGAGGCGCAACTGCCAATTATTTTGCCGGATGATGTTGATTTTAATCCCAAGGGCACTGCCCCGTTGGCAACTTCCGAAAGTTTTGTAAATACCGAGTGCCCAAAGTGTGGAGGCAAAGCCAAACGTGAGGTAGACACAATGGATACATTTATGTGTTCCAGTTGGTACTATTTGCGTTACTTATCCCCTAAAAACGACCAAGTGGCTGTTGACAATGAGATGGCTAAAAAATGGCTGCCGGTAGATATGTACATTGGTGGTCCCGAACATGCTTGTATGCATCTGCTTTATGCTCGTTTTATAAATATGGTGATGTACGATTTAGGCTACACGCCGCATAAGGAGCCGTTTACACGGCTGGTACACCAAGGGTTAATTACAAAAGATGGCGCTAAAATGAGTAAATCCAAAGGCAACACGGTCAGCCCGGATGAGTTTGTGGAAAAATATGGATCGGATGTTTTCCGCATGTACTTAATGTTTTTGGGTCCATTTACCGAAGGTGGTGACTGGGGTGACCAAGGCATTACGGGCATTGCTCGCTTCCAACAACGCTTTTATACAATCATGATGGATCTGGAAATGGTGGAAACCGATAAAGAGGTGGATCGCTTGTTGCATAAAACGATCAAAAAAGTCACAGATGACCTTTGGAATATGCAGTTTAACACCGCCTTAGCAGCGCTAATGGAGTTTACCAATGCCATCTTAAAACATGGAAAAATAACCGAAAGTGCGCGTGAAAAGGTAACTTTACTAATTGCCCCCATGGCCCCCCATTTTGCCGAAGAGTTATGGCATTTGTCTGGGCATGAAGGCAGTATCTTTAACATTACCGAATGGCCAGAATTTGACCCAGCCCTAGCAAAAGACGACCAACTCACAATTGTTGTGCAAGTTAACGGCAAACTGCGCGGTGAATTTACCGCCGACCTTACGGCTGACAAAGAAGCCATTGTATTAGCCGCCAAAACGTTGGACAATGTTAAACTATATCTCGACCAAAAAGAGATCGTGAAAGAAATCTATGTACCCGGCAGACTGGTGAACTTAGTTGTTAAGTAGCTTAATCACACTAGCTTTGGCGTCCTGAAAGGCTGGACTAGCAATGACGCTAGGGTCTGTTGAATACAAATAAAAGCTGGCTACGGCAAACAATAGCACTAAAACAAGGAAAACTTTCCACTTTTTATCTGTAAACAGGAAGACCATTGCCATAAATTAATTGTATCTTATAATTTTAGATAATAATCGATGTTTTGTCAAGTAGTCAAAAACCCATGCTTCTAATTTTATACTTGCGAGATGGAAATTATAATTGCAAACTACGGCCATGAAATACACAATCCTTACATTTGGCTGCCAGATGAATAAATCCGACTCGGAGCGGCTGGCTTCTACGTTGGAAAATTTGGGATATACGGCGACCGAAAAAATGGAAGATAGTGATTTGATCATCTTTAATACGTGTTCGGTTAGGCAAAAGGCGGAGGATCGGGTTTTGGGGATGATGAAGGAGATGGCGGCACTTAAAAGGGCGCGGCCGGACCTGCTGGTGGGCATTACGGGCTGTATGACGCGGATTTCTTCGACACGGAAAAGTGAAAGGAAGGATCAACTAATTAAGCGGTTGGCGGAGGTCGATCTTGTTTTTAGGATTGAAGACTTGCCGAAGCTGGGTTCGCTACTTAAGGAAGCCAACCCAAAACTGGCAATGCGGGAAATTGACGAGGCGGAGCTCAAAAATTACTTTCAGATAAACCCCCGCTATTCCAACAAATTTCAGGCGTTTGTACCGATTATGACCGGCTGTGATAAATTTTGTACTTACTGCATTGTCCCATTTACGCGTGGCCGTGAGGTTAGCCGCCCGCTGGCGGAAATTTACAACGAGGTTGAGCAACTGGTAAAAAATGGCTGTGTAGAAGTCACAATTTTGGGACAAAATGTAAATAGTTACGGGCTGTCTTGGGCGGACAAAAAGAGTAATCAATTTATTTATGACAACGAGCAACCGTTTGTGCATTTGCTGAAAAAACTGGATCAGATAACCGGCCTTAAACGGCTGCGTTTTACATCACCGCATCCTCAAGATATGATGCCCGACGTTGTTGCGGCAATTGCCACCGGGCGCACGCTAATGCCATATATTCATTTACCGGTTCAGTCTGGTAGTGATGAGGTTTTGCGCCGCATGAATCGTAATTACACCGCTGCGGACTATCTCAAAATTGTGGCTGATATAAAAAAGCAAATGCCTGATTGTGCCTTATCTACCGATATTATTGTGGGCTTTCCCGGTGAAACGGATGAACAATTTATGGAGACTTATCGCTTATTTAAGGAGGTGGAATTTGATATGTCGTTTACGGCAAGATTTTCACCCCGACGCGGCACGGCAGCCCAAAAGCTAATGACCGACGATGTCCCTGCCAAAGAAAAGGCACGGCGCTGGCATCTGTTAAATGATCTTTTAAAAGAAATTTCTGTCCGCAAGCACAAGCAGTTTTTGGGGCAAACCGTAGAAGTTTTAGTAGAAGGATTTGATGCCGAAAAAGGCGTTTGCACCGGGCGCACTGAGCATTTTAAATATATCGAATTTCCTGGGACAGAAGAAATGGTTGGGGAGTTTGTGCCGGTAAAGGTAAATAAAGGGTTATTGTGGATGTTGAAGGGGGAAGCGGTTTAGTAAACTTGATTGTGAGTACCAACAGCCAAAAGATATACCGTGACGTAGCCTTGTTCTTCTAAAAAAACGATTCGTAAATTACTGGCGGCAGAAATCGCTCTCTTCCCTTTTAAACGCCCTTTCAATATGTGATTTTTTAAGCTTGGTGCCTTTGGATCAACCTGAAACTTTAGGAGGCAAACATCAACCTTTTGTTTTTGCTGAACGCTCAATTTAGCATACTGTTTAATAAACGCTTGTTTTAAAACGAGTTTCATTCGGAAGATTATGAATCAATGGAGTGCAGGTAATCAATTGCCTCTTGTGTAGAGTCAAATGTAACATCCTCATCATGTTCTGCTTTAATAACCGCTTCCTCAAATTCTGGAGTAAAGCCGTTATCTGTAAAGCGAGAATAAGACCTAATAATGATATTGCCGTCTGCATAATCATTTAACAATATCCGTGCAATTGCGGAAACGGTTAACTTATCTTGTTTAGCCTTATTGGCAGCCTTAGCTTTAGTTTCTTTATCGATTGATATTGTTGTATTACTCATACTTAATGAATTATGTATAAAAATTATACAATAATCATTAAGGCAATGCCAGACAATTATCAATTTGGAAGCTACTTCTGTCTCAAAATAACCTGATGCAACTGATCTGTTTTTAGCGCGGATTCGACTTGGTACTGCTGCTCGTCTGTTAGCAAAGCGGCCGGGGGTTGAGCTTTAATAATGGTGAGGGTGGATGGAATTTGGTAGTGTTTTTCGAAAATGACATTGTTGATACCGGGGGCCTTGTGGAGCTGTAGTTGGTAAAGATCAAATGGCTTAATGTTAAGCTCCTTTGGCAATTTGTAAGATAGGGTCACCTCATTGGTGGCCCCGGGAGCTAGTCTGGCAACATAGGAGAGGACGTGGCGTTCATCTAGATCGGAAGCGTTTTTACTGACGACTTCTTTAATATCGATGCCTTTTGCGCTGAGGAGTTTTGCACCAAAAGGGACGTAGATTTTAAGACGGGTGACATTGTCGCCACGGCCCAAAACATAACGAATGGAGTCGATTAGTTGTTCCACGCCAAATGGACGTAAATAAGCGGCTATTTGACGTTCGACGACATCGCTATAGCCGTCATAGAGGCGGATGGTTAGGTGATCGATGATTTCGCCACGGGCTGTAAATTCGGTATTGTGGATGTAGCGGGTTTTGAGGTAGCGATCGGACTTATTGCCGCCAATGGAGGTGTGGGTGATGAGGAGTTCATCTAAGGTGTTGGGGGCTTTTATTTGGTTACTTAGGCCTAAATCGGCGAGGATGTTTTGGAGGGTGGGGTTTTTGCTGTAGGCCATAATGTTTTTTTGATGAACGGCTTGCGAAATCACGCCGACGATCTGACCCCATTGGTCTTGGCTACTGGTAATTTTTGCTTTTAATTTGGGGATAAATTCAAAAAGACTGATTTTGGGCGCATCGGAATTAAGGGAGGCGGCCTCAATTAAGTAGGTAAAGATAGGCGAAAAGTTTTGGGCGGTGATGGTGCCTTGGTCTAGATTGACGGGGCCGGTGACAGCCAAAATGTCTTCGATGACCGATTGGTTAACGGCAATAATTGTGTCGACGCTGGGGCCGCCGGCTTTTTCTAGGAGAGATGCGGCTTTTTTGGCGTTGGTGACAAAGTCGGGGCTGGTGTTGCTATCGCGGATCCAGGCTTGCGAAGTGATGCCGGTTAATTCAGGAGGTTGGGGTTCGTCTGTATAAAGTTGGCCATCAAACTCGTAAACATCGTGTGTGTCAAAACTGGTGATAATGCCGTCGTTGGTATCGGCAATAATGAAGCTACCAATAAAGCCGCCGCCGGGGCGTAACTCGTTGTTGTTTTGGAGTAAAATTAAATAGCGATGTGGAAGATCGTAGCCTAAAAATGATTTAACGGCCGGCAAATAGTCTTGGTATTTGCTAATTTGATCGTTGATGGCGATTAATTTTGTTTCAAAAGCGGCAAGCTGATCGCGATGTTCTTTGGGTAATAAGATGGTGGGGATGCTGCGTACAATTTTTTGGCTATCTACAAAACTGCTTTGGATTGTTTCCAAATTTTGCAAAATACTGGCAATAGTTTGGCTTAGTTTTTCTTGCTCAGCCGGATCAACCTTGTCTTGATTTAGTGCTAAAAAGGCTGAGGGAATCTCTTGTAAACGCGGCACCTCCTTTAATAAAAACTCAATGGCGCCGGTGGCTTTGTCGGCGGCTTCCACTAGCTGATCTATGCCCTGAATAAACCAAACCGTCTCCTTTAACTCGGCTAGCTGGACGCGAATATTGCTAAAATTGTCGGCGGCGGTTGCGTAATCTTGAATAATTGTGCGTTTTGCCGCTTGGTCAAACTGCTCATAAACAAGAGCCGAATCACTTTTGATGCTGGTGATTAAAGTGTTGGCCCGCATATAGATAAATAGGCTAAATAGTGGCACCAATAAAACAACTAAAATGAGGGCGAACTGCTCAAATAACGTCAAGGCACGCTTATTTTTTTGTTGCGGTGGGTAGATGTCCTGTACTTGAGGGGTAGATGTAATCGGGGGAATTGTGGATTTAATTGCGCTTGATCTTGGCCGCTTACGCAAATTTAACTTGTGGGAGCCGGGCTCGGGGTGGACGTCGTTGGTGTTAAAATCGGCCATACTACTTTAATTTAGGTAATTTGATTTGATTGTAGGTTTGAATGCCATCGGTAAAAAAGTTTTTACTGGAAGTGATCGATTCAATAACATTAAAGGGGGCAGGCAGAGCTAAATTATTGAAATAGCTAAGTTCGTCGCTGGAGCGGAGGACGGGTAAGAAGGATTGATAGTACAAATCGCTGTCCTTTAGAGATTCTGATGTGGTTAATTTATCTAAATCGGTAGAAAGAACAATTAGCCTTTGCTGAGGAAGGTACGAGAAATACCAGTTAACTTGGATACCTTTAATATCGTTATAACTAAGATAAAGAATGGATGGACGTGAGGCTTTTATGGGTAGCTCTGTTAAAGTAGAGGGAACTAATTTTTGGCCGAAACTGTTGTCGCGCAAGGTAAATTTAACTTTTTGGGGGTTTAAATAGTTGTGTAAACTAAGGGCGAATTTAATTAAGTTGTCGTAATCGGTCTGGGTGGCGTCGTCAATTAAGATAAATTCTGCATCGGTGTATTTGGCGTAGGCGATCTCTTTTGTTAGCAGTTGCTCCAGTTGTTTGAGACTGTTTTCCGGTAGACTAAGCCCAGCTGTTAGGGCTTTAAAATCAACATCTTTTAATAATGGCAAATAGCGGTTGGCAAAGTTACGACCACCTATAAAAACTTGGGGGTCTTTGGGCAAAAATTTGGTTAAAGCGGCGGAGTAGCGTAATTGGCTAACGGAATAGGAGGCATTTGGGGCTGGAGGTGTTGTGTATGTAATTAAGGTAAAGCCGTTACTAGCGGGAGTTAAGGTGGCAAAAGTGGTACCAATCCCCTCAAATAGTTGCTTAAGTAAATAACTTGGCAGATTATGGCCGTCCAATGCATCAATATTTGCTAAATCAGGGTTCACATAAGCGGCGGCAAAATACTGATCCGGCAGATTATGTTGAGCCTCTATAAAATCTGCGGTCGAACCTAGTAAAACGGTATTAATCGTTTTTAGTAGGGCTTGATTGTCGGTAAAAAAATAATAGCCGGGCAAGTCCTGCTGTAAAAACCACGTTTGCCCATCAACATCAACGCTAACAATCGACTTATTTTGGCCACGATAGTCGTTTAATGACGTTTCCACAATTAAGAGAGGGTGTAATTGACCATTCAACATTTGCCAACTTTGCACCGCCCTTTTTGGCTGGAGTTGATTAATTTTCTTTACCACAATGTCCGGATAAGTTGCATCTAGCCAAAGTTGGGGTTTAACGTTAAGTAGCTCATAACTGGATCGCACAACGGGGAGAACGCTATAGCCGTACTGTTCGATGGCGGCGACTGTGGTTTTTGAGGGTAATAAGCGAAGCAGACTGTCGGGCGTTAGTGCTTTCCAAAAAATTTGCCAACTAAAAAAAACAATTACTACTAAGCCAAAAATCAGCAAAATACGGGTCACAATTAAGTTCCAAATTGGTTTAAGTGGGTCTTTCGGCATAATATAGTTTTTGTTTGGTGTCATTCTAGCGGTTGTGGATGGCTAATGGCAACTTTAAACTTGCGGTAGTTGAGGATGCGGATTATACTGTTAACAGTAACAGTAAATAAGCTAATGAAACAACAAGCGGCGCAAGTCTACTTCCCCAAAAATGTTTATATTAAAATTAAGCAAATAGCGAAAAAGGAAAATAAACCGCTAGCAGCATGGATTAGGGATGTAGTTCAGCAACAGCTGGCGCAAGAAAACAGACAACGCAAAAAACTTTCAGACCTCCCAACTTTTACGTGGGACGTTGAGGACAAAAATCTTTCTGAAAATATTGATAAATATATTTATGATACTCCTTGATACATCGTTCCTGTTTGCTTTGTTTCAAAAAACCGACAGCAATCATGCCGCAGCGGTAAAGTTGGCGACTGCCATTAACAATGATCATCCTGTTATGCCTGTGGAAGTTTTCCAGGAATTAATTACGGTAATTACCAACAAAGTGTCCAGCCAAGCAGCAATAAAGGTAGGCGAAATTTTGTTAGCCTCCGATAGCCCTATCGGCATTATTCACTCCAAACCACCACGCTTTCAGACCGTGTGGTTAAATTTTAAGGAGTTGCAGCTGCACAAGTTCTCTTATGTTGATTGCCTGTTATATACGCTGGCGCATGAGCTGGAATGTACGGTTTGTACTTTTGACAAAACATTAGCTCAGCAGCTTGGTTAAGCCCAACATTCTGCAACAATCGCCTCTGCCAAAACTTGCGTTGCGTTAATTAAGGGCAAGGGGCTTTGGCTTGGCTTGATGGCTAATGGGATTTCGGTGCAGCCTAAAATTATGGCTTCGGCGCCGTGTCGGTTTTGTTCCGCAATTACAGCTAAAGCAAGATCACGGTTGTGGTCGCTAAATTCGTACTGGACGCCGGCCTTAATGCCTTTGGGGCCGTAAATTATTTCCATGGAATTTGTGATGGCGCTTAAAGTTAGACCAACAATTTCAATATTAAATTCTTTTAACGCTTTCTGATAAAGTTGGCTTTTGATAGTGGCGGAGGTGGAAAGCATCCCAACCTTTTTGTAGTTTAATTTGTGGAGTGCTTGGGCTGTTAGCTTGATCATATCCAGAATCGGAATATTGATTTCGGCTTGAATTACATCTAAAAAATGGTGAACGGTATTGCAGGGCATAACGATAAAATTGGCGCCAGCCTGCTCCAAGGTTTGGGCGGACTTAATTAGCCCGGGTAGCGAGAAAGTTGTGCCATTAATAATATCGGCTGTGCGGTCGGGTATGCGGGGGTTGGCGTTAATGATGATGTGCAGATGATCCTGGTCCTTTTCGGCTGGTGTACTGGTAATAATCGCTTTATATAAATCGGCGGTGGCGGTTGGTCCCAAGCCTCCCAAAATGCCGCAAACCTTTGGTTCAGACATACACGTTGTTTAATTGTTCAGAGTATATTTTGGCGGTGGTTACAAGTCAATCTTGAGGAGGGGCGGTTGACGAGGAGAGAGAAAGCCTTATGATTTAAGTAATTTAATATATTAATATGGTACTTGAAGAAAAGCAGCCTGAAACTCCTGAGATAAAACCTACGAGAACAGCGGTCACAGAAGAACTCCGACTTGCGGTAGCTGCTACCACTGGAATGCCTCGCAATACAATAGATCAGATTTGCAACGAAGCGATTGCCCTAATAGTACAATTACGGGGAAAAGGAGTTAATGAGCAACCAGTCCTCCCCCCAACTCCAAAAGTGGATAGTACGGAGACCGAGCCTAGGGAGGCTATGGATCCTCATGCCGATAAATACAATTTACTTCGAGATCTACAAGTGTCACAAGAATAATCTGCAATCAATCTTGAACTCCCCCTCTGTTTACAGCATAATGGCTAAGCTTTTATCCTTATTAAACTTGTCTTTTTATGAAAGCCTCCGAACTGCGTCGACGATTTATTGATTTTTTTGTGAACCAAGCGGGCCATGCCGAGATTGCCGGGGCTTCGCTGTTGCCGGAAAATGACCCGACTGTGCTGTTTACCACGGCGGGAATGCAACCTTTAGTCCCCTACTTTTTGGGCGAACCACATGCTGCCGGTAAGCGATTGGTCAATGTCCAAAAATGTATGCGCACGGATGATATAGAAGAAGTTGGCGACAACACGCACCTTACCTTTTTTGAAATGTTGGGCAACTGGTCATTAGGAGACTTTTTTAAGAAAGATGCAATTAATTGGAGTTACCAATTTTTAACAAAACCACGGGCCGAAGGCGGATTAGAAATGGATGCAAATCGCATTGCCGTTACCTGTTTTATAGGCGACCAAGATGCCCCGCGTGACGAAGAAGCGGCGGGTTACTGGGAAGAATTGGGCTTTGTGCGTGCCGACAAAGCGGGTGCGGACGATTACAGACGCATTTATTTCTTTGATAAAAAAGAAAACTGGTGGGGACCGGCCGGGCAAACAGGGCCATGCGGATCGGATACCGAAATCTTTTACTACGTTGGCGACCTTAATGATCCTAAATATATCAATCACGAATACAGACCAAATGATGAATACGATAAATACGTTGAAATTTGGAACAATGTCTTTATGGAATACGACAAACAGGCCGATGGTAGTTTTAAACCGCTAAAGCAACAAAATGTAGATACAGGCATGGGGCTGGAACGAATGGTAGCAATTCTGCAAAATGTACCAAACTGTTTTGAAACTGAATTATTTACTGATGTTATTGCCAAAATTAAGGAGTTAGCGACTCAATACGATCAAACTCAAGCGCAAATTATTGCCGACCATTTACGCTCAGCTGTCTTTATATTGGGTGACCCACGTGGCGTTACACCGGGTAATACTGATCAAGCTTATGTACTAAGACGTTTAGTTAGACGGGCAATTAGAGCCGGTCGCAAAGTTGGTTTACAGACTCCATTTGTCAAAGACTTGGCTGTTGAGTTTATACATCTTTATGGCGAAGCATATCCGGAATTGATTCAGACCAGAGAACATATTTTAAGTGAACTGGAACAAGAAGAAACACAGTTTAGCAAGACCCTTCATAAGGGCGAAAAAGAGTTTGAAAAAATGTTAGAAGAATTAGGTGAAAGTGCTGAAGCACTGCCGGGTGAAATGGCTTTTAAACTGTATGACACTTATGGCTTCCCTATTGAAATGACTAAAGAACTGGCGGCAGAGCATGAAATGATTGTAGATGTAAAAGGCTATGAGGAGGCTTACATTAAACATCAAGAACTGTCACGCAAAGGGGCCGAGCAAAAATTTAAAGGCGGATTGGCCGATGATTCAGCCGAAACAACACGCTTGCACACAGCAACACACCTCTTGCACCAAGCGCTTAAGAATGTACTTGGTGATCATGTGCAACAACGTGGCTCTAACATTACCAAAGAACGCCTACGCTTTGACTTTAATCACGATCAGCCAATGACCAAAGACGAAATTGAGGCGGTCGAAAAGATTGTTAACGATCAGATAAGCCGCAACTTACCGGTAAATTATGAAGAAATGACCGTGGATGGTGCAAAAGCTCAAGGGGCGATTGGTTTATTTGAAGATCGTTATGGCGACAAGATTAAGCTTTACCGAATTGGTGACTTTTCTTTGGAGATTTGCGGTGGTCCACATGTACAACACACAGGTGAATTAGTGCGCTTTGTTATTCAAAAGGAACAAAGCTCATCAAGCGGGGTGCGACGGATTAAGGCGGTCTTGCTTAGCGAGTACCAGTAAACGCTACATAAAGCACGTAGTGATGTTTCCCCTTGATTTATCGCCTTCGGTACAATATGCTTAAAGTAAGACTTTCTTACAATACTACTAATGAAAACTAAAATTACTAAAACTACATCCAAAGGGCAAATTACTTTGCCTAGTGAATGGCGTAGTCAATTTTTAACCGATAATTTTCTTTTGGAAATGGATGGCTACAAGCTTGTTGTTAAGCCAATTAATGTTGAAGAGGTAATTTTTGATGCGGCAATGGATAATGAAGGCAAAGGCGTTTCCATTGATGAAATGATCAAATTGTTAAAGAAGGCTAAAACTGGAACGGAGATCATTAGGATTACAAAACGTAATGATAATTCCTACAACAATCTTTAACTACCCCCAACTAAGTTTGCCACGCAGCTTGCGATAATAATTTTCGCCGGTGAGCCGAATTAAATACAGCTTGCGACTGGAACGACGGATTTTGATTTCGCTTTGATATTCTACCGGCGTACAAATTTGACCATCGATTGTGAGAGAAACGCTTTCGTGTTGGTCGCGGAAGGTGTCGAGGGTGATTTTGATTTGGCGGTCGCTTGGTAAAATAATGGGGCGATTTGAGATTGATAGCGGGCAAATTGGGGTTACGACAAAGGCCTCCAGTTTTGGATGGACAATGGGGCCGCCAGCGGATAAGGAATGGCCGGTGGAGCCGGTGGGGGTGGCAATAATGAGGCCGTCGGCTTGGTAGCGGTTAACTTGGCGCTGATTAATTT
>PFRW01000019.1 GCA_002788755.1 Candidatus Peregrinibacteria bacterium CG_4_9_14_0_2_um_filter_41_14 | reverse complement strand
CGCCAAGCCCATCCCTCACGAAGAAGCCGGCATCAGCTTCCACGATGGCGACCGTGTCCGCCATGCCACGTGGGGTAACGGCATTGTCCTTAGCGTTACCGGTGGCGTCGTCACCATTGCTTTCGCCGACCCAAAAGTCGCGGTAAAAAAGCTGGCGCTTAGTGTGGCGCCGTTGGAGAAGATTTAATAGATATTTCCTCTGTAATCAATATCGATTATTTTGACATCAGATTTATCAGACTTAATTAATTCTAATTTAAGCTTCAGTTGCTCTCTAGTTTTGGACGATAATAAGTTTATAAATTTGGTAATTTTATCAGGCATTTTTACAGTTGATCAATTAGTGTATCAAGCGCAATGCCTTCCCCATTGTTATCACGATTTGCATTAAAAATATTACCACGCACAAAGTCCTCGGCCGCAAATGCTTCTACTAACGCAATTTTCACAATTGCACTTATGGAAACACCATACTGATCAGCTCTTCGCTTTATAGCATCTTTTAAAGAAGTATCGATCTTTAATTGTAATAATGAAGTCATTAATAAACTATATAAAATATATTACAATTATATATAAAAAGCATGCATTTTACAATACTATCTCCTCCCACGGCATCCCTTCCCGACCAAAATGCCCATACGCCGCCGTCTGTTTATAAATAGGCCTTCTTAGATCTAATGATTTAATGATTCCACTAGGTGTAAGGGCAAAATTCTCTCTAATCAGCTTTTCTAAATCAGTACTGCCGGTCTCCGTACCAAATGTTTCCACAAAAACAGAAACAGGCTCACTTAAGCCAATTGCATAAGCCAGCTGCACCTCGCAACGATCTGCCAAACCGGCTGCAACAATATTTTTAGCCACATGACGCGCCATATAAGCACCGCTGCGATCAACTTTTGATGGATCTTTGCCAGAAAAACAGCCGCCACCATGCCGCCCCATGCCACCATATGTATCAACAATAATTTTACGTCCTGTTAAACCAGCATCGCCAGGCGGTCCGCCAATTACAAAGCGCCCCGTCGGATTAATGTGAATAGTCACATTGTCATGCCAATAGTCGGCACAAACCGGCTTAATTACCTTTTCCACAACATCTGCACAAATTTGTTCATAAGTAGCTTCCGGACTGTGTTGAGTCGAAACCACGACCGTATCAATATGTTTTGGTTGGCCATTCTCATAAGCGATCGTTACCTGAGCCTTTCCATCCGGACGCAAATAAGGGATTGTTCCATCCTTACGCACCAAAGCCAACCTTTGGCAAAGGCGATGTGCCAACATAATTGGCAACGGCATTAGTTCCGGTGTTTCGTTACAAGCATATCCAAACATCATTCCTTGATCACCCGCACCAAGCTCTTTGTCTAATCCACTACCTTCGTTTACCCCCATTGCAATGTCCAGGCTTTGTTCATCAATTGCCGTTAAGACGCTACAAGCCTTATGATCAAAACCATAATCCGCCTGGTCATAGCCAATATCTTTTAAAGTTTTACGTGCGATTTTAGGAATATCCACATAAGTTGTAGTTGTAATTTCCCCCGCAACAAACACTAAACCGGTTGTAACAAGCGTCTCACAAGCCACACGCGCATCAGGATCGTCAGTTAAAATCGCATCTAAAATCGAGTCGGAAATTAAGTCGGCAATTTTGTCCGGGTGTCCTTCGGTAACAGATTCGGAAGTAAAAAGGCGCATTATTAAAAATTTAGATAAATGTTAGTGTGAATCTACAGGGTTTTATGGCGAAAGGCACGTTGATTTTATCTTTTCTTAAACCGACCCGACTATAAAGAGTATATGACTAAATATGCTCTTTTATCGGTTTTGCTTATTGGCGTTTTTGGCTACACGCAAGCTCCATATCTGACTAACCCAAACTGCTATTATTTTGATTTTTTAGATGTAGGCCAGGGCGATAGCATTCTTGTGACAACACCCACGCACAAAAATATTTTAATTGATGGCGGCCCCGGGCAGGCTGTATTAGATCAACTAGGCGCAACAATGCCTTGGTGGGATAAAGAAATTGATTTGGTCGTATTGACGCACCCACACGCCGATCATCTTGATGGTCTGCTTGAGGTTTTCAAGCGCTTTAAGGTAAATCAGTTTTATTTAACAGGTGCTACATATAATTCTTCTCAGTATGAAGAGCTTTATGGGCTAATTAGTGAGTATCAAATTCCCTACAAATTTGCCACAAGTTCAATAAAAGCGGAACTTGATGCCCTTAGTTTGGAATTTATTTACCCCAATACCCCCTATTTAGGTCGCGAGCCGCCAGAAAACATTAATAACAGCTCAATTGCCGGCAAAATCAGTGTCGATGGCTTTAAATTTCTATTTACCGGCGACGCCGAATTAGAAGAAGAAGCCGCGCTGCTGCAACTGGATTACGACTTTGGTGCGAACCTATTTAAGGCTGGCCATCACGGAAGTAGGACAAGTAGTTCACCTGCTTTAATCGATCGCATTAATCCCCAATTTGTCGTCATCCAAAGTGGGCAAGGTAACTCCTATGGGCACCCACATCGTCAAACATTGGACACCTTTGCACAGCGCAATCTTCAACTTTATCGCAACGATTTACAGGGGGACATCAAGTTCGCAATTTGTGCGGGTCAAGTTGACTCTATTAGCACATCTCGCTAACTTGATCTTAGTTTATATTCATTTAACCATCTAAACATTGGAAAATTTAGTTATTAAAGGTGGTAAAGCCCTTAACGGCAGTGTCAGTATTGGTGGGTCTAAAAATGCCGTTTTGCCAATTATGGCAGCAGCCTTATTAGTTGATCAACCAACCGTTCTTACCAACGTTCCCGACATTAGTGATGTCCACACTTTTTGTGAGCTCCTAAGCTATTTAAATGTAAAAACCAGTTTTGAAAATCACACATTAACAATCGATCCCAGTAAAATTAAAAAGAGAGAGTTACCGGCAGATTTAGTTTGTAAAATGCGTGCCTCGATTTTAGTTGCCGGCGCTTTATTAGCCCGATTTGGGGAGGTCGATATGCCTTATCCCGGTGGCTGTGTGTTAGGTAAACGTTCGGTTTCTAGCCACGTCATCGGTCTACAGCGTTTAGGCGCAGAAGTTGTGGACATTACCCGTAAATTCCATCTTAAAGCCAAAAAACTAGAAAGCAACGAGATCGTGATCATGTCCGAATTTAGTGTAACAGCAACCGAAAATGTGATTATTGCCGCCAGTACAATCCCCAAAAAAACACAAATCAGAATTGCCGCCTGCGAACCACACGTCCAAGACCTTTGTGAATTTTTAGTTAAAATGGGTGTTAAAATTGAAGGTATCGGCACTCACAATTTAACAATTTACGGCAAAGAAAAACTAAAAGCCGTAGAGCACAAAGTCGTTTCCGACTATTTACAGGCAGGCACATATTTACTAGCTGGCGTTGTTACCCGTGGGGAAGTTACCGTCACCAACTGTAATCCTGAGCATTTAGATATCTTTTTTGAAAAACTCGAAGAAATCGGTGTTACATTCAAGCGCACCAGAACATCCGCTACCGTTTATCCAACCAAAAAATTGATGGCCATTGAGCATCTTAAAACCGGTGTTCACCCAAATTTCCCTACCGATCTACAAGCACCATTTACCGTAGCCTTAGCAATGGCAAACGGTGTTAGTAAGGTTTTTGAAACTTTATTTGATGGTCGTTTCCAATATTTATTTGAATTGGAAAAAATGGGTGCGAAAATTGAATTACTCAATCCACACCAAGCAATTTTAATCGGTCCAATTAAGCTAAAAGGAGCCCCGGTTGCTAGTTGTGATATTCGTGCCGGCGCTGCCATGGTTTTAGCCGGATTAGCAGCAGAAGGGGAAACATTGATCAATCAAATCACTTACATTGATCGCGGTTACGAAAACCTCGAAGAAAACTTACGCAAACTAGGCGCCGATATTCAAAGAGTAGAAGCAGTTCTTACTTAAACCATCTTTGCATTTGGTTTGCAGTTGCCGTTTTCCGTTTCATGATTGCACGACGTTTTTTACGCATTTTTGGTATTAGCCGCAGAAACTGCCATAATGATTTATATAAGTATGGCTCGCGTAGCGTCATGTAACCAAAAAATAGCAGTTCTTTACCCACAATAGGGAAGTAATCATGCCAAAAGTTGCCCCACAATTCATTCTTAAGTTGCATGCAATGCTGATTGCGGAAAGAATGGGTCTTTTGGAAGCTTGAGAGCTTCTGACGCTCGTTAGCTACATCTTTGTATTTGTCACGCTTGTAAACGCCTGTACCGCGTCCGTGGTGGGCAATAGCCTCGGGGATATACCAACACTGCCAGCCAAATAGTTGCAATCTCCACGAAACATCAACATCTTCCTTGTACATAAAGAAATCTTGATCAAAAACCTCACCCAACACTTCGATATCCTTAAGTGCTTCAACTCGATATAAAGGCGCCGCGCCCGTAATACCAAAAACTTCTTCCTCTTGGTCAAATTGACCTTTGTCTTCTTGTGCTTGCCCGCGATCTACAAAACGGCGGTCTCGATAGGCTAAAATGCCAGCACTATCAATTATGTTTGTTTTTTCTTGTTCAGCAAAATGATATTTGTAGAGTTTCCCGATGATGGCACCAATCTTACTATTTGCCTCTAGTTTTTGTAGTAGTACTTGTAAGTAATCCGGCTCAAAAATAATATCCGGATTCATCAACATTAAATAATCCCATTTGTTCCGTTTTGCCATATTAACAGCAATTTCGGCCCCGCCACTGTAGCCGGCGTTGTGTCCGGTTTGGTGAATTTTTACACCCGGAAACTTGTTCTTAACAATTTCGGTTGAGTCATCTGTAGAAGCGTTATCCAAAAAAACAATTTCTTTATTTGGATAAATCAGTTCCTTAAGTTGATCCAAACAGTGCGAAACCATAGAGGCACCATTGTAATTAATGATAACGATGCCAACTTTTGGTAATTGTTCGGGAACTCTATTCATAAAATAATCTGCTAACTTACGCAATTAAGCTAGCAGATTATGGATCTTTTGACTATATAAATTATTTACGACGTCGACGAGCAAAGTAGCGACCACCAAATAGGGAACTTAGAGCCAACATACCGAGGCCCGGACCCGTTTCCGGCAAGGTTACCACCGTTGTGACACCTTCACTTTCGTTTCCGGCTGCATCTTTGGTCGTTAGTTTAAATGTGTAAGTCTGATTTGCTTGCAGATTGTCGATTAAGGCTTTGGCATCGGCAAGGGCTTGCACTGTTCTAATTTGTTGGAATGTGACACCGCCGTCAGCACTTTGATAAAGTACGTATTCAACGAGGTCACTAGCCGAATCAACACTCTTAGTCCAAGTTAAGGCCACTAATAGTGTGGCGGCATCTTCTAACATCGATTTAAAGTTTGTTGCATCTTCGGGAGCAGTTGTGTCACCGGCTGCACCTGAGGCAGAAGTAAACTCCATTGAGCTATTATCGGCCGCAATAAGGTTGCCATTAGCATCTGTGATTACGCCAACAACTAGGACATATTTTGCCGCAGTTTGCGGTTCGGTCGTAATAATTACACGTTTTGGATCAGTTGGATCCAAGGTTACATTTTGAATTGTTAAAAATTGATCAGGCTGAGCGGCATTAAGAATGCTAAAAGGTTCAGCAGCTCCTGTTGGTAAAACTACAGCTTCTGAAAATGTAACCACGACTTCTGTTGCAGAAGTGGCATTAACACCATTAATTGCAAGTTCGGAAGTAGCAGCTTGCGCTGTGCCTGGTAAAATCTCACTACCTAAAAAGATTGCCACTTGGTCAGCGGCAGAAAGCACTTGGCCAGTTTTAGATGTTACTGATGCCGGAATTTTTAATGTATAGCCTCCACCCGGTTCTTGGGGAACTGTTGTCAGTTTGACTTTTTTTTCTGCACTACCGGCAACTAACTCCGCTTTACTAATTGTTAGTGGGCTCGCATTAAAGTTATAAGTAATTTCAAAGGCTTGAGCTGCATTGGCCGGCAAAGTGACCGCTTGCGAAAATGTAACGATAACAGATTCGTTATCGGTAGCACTGGTTGAACTAACAGCAAATGTGTTTTCAGTAGTTCCACTTGCTTCTGCTTGCGGCGTTGCGCTTGCTTCCGGATCACTATAGTTTGTTGATTCCTCATCTGCTTTAACAGCAGTTAGTGAGAAGTAGTAAGTTGTACCATTAGTTAAGTTTTCAACTGTATAGGTTGTACTGTTGTCCGGAGTATCCAGCGAAGGTAAGTTATATGTTTCCCCCGTTGTTACCGGTTCAGTCCCATAATATATACGGTAATATTCGGCATTTGGCACGGTGTCCCACTCTAAGATGATTTTTCCATCTCCTGCGGTTGCGTCTAAAGTTGCAACGTCGCCAATAGCGAGTGCGGTTAACGGTAAGGCCAAGGTTGTTACTAGTGCTAAAATAATACTAAATCTTTTAAAGAAAGCCATAAAGCTAAATTAAATCTAGTAATAATAGCACAAAAAAGCGCCAAAGTCCAATGGCAAACCTAATAAACTTTATAAATTACTTACACACGTTGAATCTTAACCTTTTCAATTACTTTCTTTACTTTGGTAATATGCTCAATTACGGCTTGTAGATTCGGTGTGAGTTGTACTTTCTCACCTTTGTTTGGGTATCGATTTAAAATATCTAAAATGACCCAAGCAATTTGATCATTGTCCTCATAGCCTTCAATCTCCAGTTGTAAAGCATCTTCAATCATTTTAATTGGTACATCACCGTTAACCATGATGGTATTGTTATCTACTTGTACTAATTCCGCCTCTTCTTCTTTATCGTACTCGTCTAAAATTTCACCTACTAATTCTTCCAATACATCTTCCATAGTTACTAACCCCTCTAAACCACCATGCTCATCGTAAACAAATGCCATATGTAAGTGCTTACTACGCAACTCATTAAATAGACTATTAATTTTTCGTGTAATTGGCGATTTCATGGCCGGCGTTAAAGTCAGCTCCTTCATTGTCTTACCTAAATTTGCTGCATCACTTTGAAGCTCCAATAGGTATCTAACCGAGATTACACCTACGATGTTATCAATTTGTTCATCATAAACTGGCAAGCGTGACCGCCCTTTTTCTAATGCGATCTCAATCGCTTGCTTTACTGTTTTATTAACTTCGATGGCATCAATTTTAACACGTGGCGTCATAATCGCATCTACTTCCGTATCATCAAAATCCAACACATTCTCAATTAATTCTTGTTCATGTTTGTCTAGTGATCCTTCGGCGGCACCAATATTTACCATCGCAATTAACTCATCTTCAGTTACCGCTTGAATATTTGTTGAACCAAAGATTCGTAATAGAGTTGAAATAAATTTTTCTAAAACCCAAATAAGAGGGAAAAAAATTGTTTCCACAACTAGTAAAATATAAATTACTACGCGTGCAAATGAAGCAGCGTAGCGATTGGCAATTGCTTTAGGTAGAATTTCACCAAAAATCAAAATTGTCCCAGTCATTACTGCCGTTACGATTGTTATCGCATTATTGGCAAAATAGGCATCGGCCAAAACCGTTGCGTAAGAAGTTGCCGCAATATTTACGACATTATTACCAAGTAGGATCGTGGTAAGCATTTTTTGAGGTCGTTCTTTCAGTCGTTGAATCAGCCTAACGCTATGCCTCTTTTTTGGGTGCATAGCCTTGATTTTGGCTGGTGTAAGCGAAACCAGTGCGGTTTCTGCTCCTGAAAAAACTGCTGATAGGGCCAATAATAGTAGCAATATCAGCAAACTCGACGGCTCTGGATCCATAATTAAATTTACAAACAAATAATATTTTATTCACTATTTACCATAATAGCAACCCTCAATCAGAATTATAGTATTAAAAGCTGCACTTGTCAATGAGGCTAGCTAATATGTCGTATTGCTCGGACCTTCTCAACTTGCTAACATCACACTAACTTTAAACTACTATCATGTATACAATCGATCAAATCCACGCTCGTGAAGTCTTAGATTCCCGCGGTACGCCTACTGTCGAATGCGAATTGAGTTTACGCAAAGGTGGCTTTGGTATGGCTATAGTTCCCAGCGGTGCTTCTACCGGTCAGCACGAGGCCTTAGAGCTAAGAGATGGCGACGATGCCCGCTATTTAGGCAAAGGAGTATTAAAGGCGGTGGCAAATATTAACGGACCAATTGCTGTTGCCGTACAAGCAAAAGATTTTGCGGATCAAGTCGCTTTAGATCAGTTTTTAATCGATTTAGACGGAACCGAAAATAAAAGTGGATTGGGGGCTAATGCCTTATTAGCGGTCTCCATGGCCTTTGCTCGTGCCTGTGCCGATCAAAATGACCAATTTTTGTATGAATATTTTAATATGGAAGCCGATATTATGCCGATTCCGATGATGAATATTATTAATGGCGGTCAGCATGCTGATAACGACATCAGTGTGCAAGAGTTTATGATTATGCCAATGGGAGCCGATAATTTTACCGAAGGCTTACGCATGGGCGCCGAAGTTTTCCAACACCTCAAGAAAATTCTTAAAAAAGATGGTTATAGCACATCCGTAGGTGACGAAGGTGGCTTTGCGCCCAACCTCAAATCTACAGATCAAGCCTTAGATTATATTGGCAAGGCCGTAGAAGCTGCCGGTTACGTTTTGGGTGAAGATATTGAATTAGCACTGGACGTAGCTGCCAGCGAATTTTACAGAAATGGCAAATACGAATTAATGGTAGATGGTACCATCGTGGCTAAAACCGGTGCCGAAATGATTGAGTACTATAAAGAGTTAATAGCCAAATATTCAATTATTTCCATTGAAGATCCGCTTGCCGAAGACGATTGGGATAGCTGGGTAGAGTTAACCAAGCAAATTGGCGAAGAAATTCAAATTGTTGGTGATGATTTACTCGTGACCAATCTGGTTCGTTTACAAAAGGCGATTGATTTGGGCGCTTGTAATTCAATTTTAATTAAATTAAATCAAATTGGCACCGTGACCGAGACGGTACGAGCCATTAATATGGCACATGATCATGGTTTTACCACAGTTGTTTCTCATCGCAGTGGCGAGACTGAAGACACCTTTATTGCCGATTTAGCTGTTGGTATGGGCACCGGACAAATTAAAACCGGTTCATTAAGTCGAACAGAGCGGATTGCCAAATATAATCAATTATTGAGGATCGATGAGCGTCTTGCTAGTTAATACCATTGACAATTAGCTCAATTTTATTTTCATCATTAGTTGGCACCACAGTAATGGCACTATTGTATTCGACTTTGTCTTTGCCCTGAAGCACGTTAGGACCGTTTACAACAAAGCCTTGATCAGTTAGGTATTTTCGAATTTCTCCGGCGTGCGTCATTAGTGCCTGATCATCACTTGTGATCTTTATGTCAATTTCTCGTAAAGGAAAAGTTAATTGATTGGTGAGTAGCGTTATTAATTCCACCGTAAGATTATATTTATCCAGATCAGCAATTGCCATTTCATTTGGTGAGAGTGAGGCAGGATCTTGCGGCAGAACGATCTTCATTATTTTGATCGTGAATCCACCTAAAACAACGATAACTAACAGAATTAATGTGCTTCGCAACCAAGGATGATGTACCATGCGACAAAGTTAAGAGACCTTATTTAATAAAACTTCACTGATTTTGTCAAGCGGGTAGTCAGTTTGGTCACCGGTCTTCATGTCTTTTAAAACAACTACACCGTTATCCAGTTCTTCCGACCCCTGCACCAATACAAATGGGATATTTTTTTTGTCAGCATATTTAAACTGTTTACCGAGTTTACTGTCTTCAAAAGATAATTCTGTCGCCAAGCCGGCCTGACGCAGTTGTGTCACTAATTTAAGGTTGTCAATCACTGTTGCTTTCCCAAATTGTACTACTAGCACTTGAGCATTTAGTGGTACATCATCTAGCATTTTTCTTTCTAGCAAGGCCTCCATCATGCGTTCAAAACCAAAGGCAACGCCGGTACCGGAAAATTCTTCTTTGCAAAACATACTGCACAAATTGTCATACCGTCCACCGGCACAAACCGTCCCTAAGTCAGAGTTGTTGGTGAGCACTACTTCAAAAATTAGCCCCGTATAGTAATCAAGCCCACGAGCTAATGCCGGATTAAGTTCTAATTTAGTGAGATCAAGGCCGGCCGCTTCCGATAACGCCAGTATTTCTTTTATTGTCGAGATTTCAAAGTCCGCCAACGCGGCCACTTTGTCATGATTAGCTCCATCCGCCAGCACGGTTTGCATCAGATTGGCGGCCAGGCTTGCATCTAAACCATTTTCGACTAACAATTTTTCTACTTTATCGGCACCAATTTTGTCCAGCTTATCTAAAGCACGAATTACATCGACACGATTTTTATCACTTACATCCGCCGCTTCCAAAATACTATTCATCAACTTACGATCATTAAATTGAATTTTATAGTCAGTAAGCCCCAAATCCACCATAACATCTTGCATGACTTGGATCAGTTCTAGATCAGCCAGCAGGCTGTCCGTCCCAATAATATCAATATCACATTGATAAAATTCACGCAGTCGCCCCTTTTGTGGCTTATCTGCACGCCAAACTCGTGAAATCTGATAACGCTTAAACGGACTTGGCAGTTCTTGCCAGTTGTCCGCATAGTAACGAGCAAATGGTACAGTTTGGTCGTAACGTAAGGCAATATGGCGGTCGCCGTGGTCTTGAAAGTGGTAGGTTAGTTTATCCCCCTCATCTCCGTATTTACCCAGTATTGTTTCGGCATACTCAATTACCGGTGTTTCGATTGTGTCATAGCCATATTTGCGGAAAACCCCTCGGATCTTATTCATAACATGATCCCGCTTTGCCATCATTTCCGGTGCAAAGTCGCGAGTTCCTTTAAGAATTTTAGGCTGGATCATAAGGATTGGTTAATCGGCAATATGCTGCAAAATTAGCTTAAAGATGTTAATTAGGCAAAGAAATTTGCGGTTGACAGATTCGCAAAAAGCAGGCATTATCTGGAATAATTTTAGTCTCAATATTTATGCCACTGGATAAATGGCCATTAGATACTGTTGGCAAGATACCCGCGCCAACATCAGCAGAGCCCCGTATAGACCCGATCACAGTTGCTGCCGGCATTAGTGCTTTAGTGCATCTTTGTGCTTTTGTTGCCTTGTTGTCCCCACAAGAGCAGTCGAACTTAATGCAACATATTAGACTGGTTTTTAGTAATTCTACCAAAGAAAGAATTGCATTGGTTGAACAAACTATGGGAAATCAGCGTCAGTTAGTTGAGCAAGCGGAAACAAAGAAATTAAGGGAGTTAGGTGTATCGGAGGAAGAGATTAAAAACATGCTGGTAAAATTTAATCAATTCCTAAACGATCAAGTAGCAGAATTAACCCAATTAAAAGACGAATCCTCAAATATTCGTATTTACGAACAAGCCTTTCAAAATCTCAAAGCAACCGATACACGGATCACATCTGAAAAGCAGGCCCTAGTAGTTGAGTATTTTTGCGGAGAAGATCAGGGTTGTATTGGGAATTGTGAAGCACATGCCAAGGGATGGTTCTTAATGCTTCGTGAGGTATTTAAAGATGAGATTGATGCCGGCACGATAAAGTTATGGGGAGAAACTGTTTATGTATCAAATCCAAATAACAACCTCTTAACTCCGCATATTCATTTAGTGGTAGAGGAAGGGGATAATTATTACATTTTGGATAATCTGAATCGTCATGTTGTTACCATGTCAAAATTAGATTGGGATCATCAAGAGCGTCCCTTGTTTAATATGGAAGAAAGCTTGTATCAAGGTTATTTAGAGCCATATCAGGCCGTGCATGCCACTCCCGATCATACAAAAATTAAAGATATTGACAGCAATACAGTTTTTAGTTTCCCTCAAGCAAAATTTATTCAAAAATCACCTAATCAAACCACATTTTTTACTGTGGAGTTGGTAGCCTTGGATTTATCTGCAAAAACAAGTGAAGAGGATACAATCAGCGACCTTAGTCAGAAAATAGACGAAGGATTGGTTGATGTTGATACATTATTGCATCGAGGACACCTCTACTACAATGAGGGGAATTTAATATCCGCAAAAGGGGATATCGTTCAAGCCTTAGCTATTCAACCTTATAATTTGAGTGCCAATTTAGCATTTTTGGGGATGCAGATGGATCAAGGGTATATTGACCCCATTTTTTATCATCAATTTAACGAGTTTTTAGCATACGCAAAATATAATAATATTAAGTTAGATTCGATATATCTTTATTCGATGCTTGCATTATCTCCCAATGCGGAATTAACCGACGCTCAGTATTATGATTTAGTGAAAAAAGTATGGGACTTAAATCCGGAGGGTCATATTGCGGATCTTTATAGTATGGAGGACATGCCTTTTGGCAAATTTGCCAAAAAAAATCGTTATAAATCGAAATGGGAGGCCTTAAGAGCGTATTATCGTTTATCACCTGTTAAAAATGAATCTCGCTTTTTAAAAAAGCATCCGGAATTTATTCCTAATTTAATTACATTTGCCGAAAACAGAGACGCTGGCCATCTTAGTTATGCAGATAGTGAATTTGCATCTTTGCTCCAGGATATAGCAACTCATGGGTATGCTCCTGGTGAAGTAAGAAAAGCACTTGAAAATAAAAATATTGAGGCAGGGCGGCTAAGAAGAATGGGCATATTGATATTAATGCTTTCACAGATAACAACTGCTAAAGATTTTGATGCAAAAGAACTCATTCGTAGTTCTACTCCTGACGAGGCAAGAAATACATTGTCATCCCATACTCAAGCATATCTC
>PFRW01000036.1 GCA_002788755.1 Candidatus Peregrinibacteria bacterium CG_4_9_14_0_2_um_filter_41_14 | reverse complement strand
AATTTTCTTTCAAGTTCTTTATTTGGCTACCGCAAAACCAAAATCCTACTTGCTATGTCGAATTTTTGTAGAATGTCAGAATACAAATAATATGAATAATTGGTACCAACAACTAATTAAGCCGGAATGGGCTCCCCCTGCATATTTGTTTGGCCCTGTTTGGAGTATGTTATATGTGGTAATTGCGGCTACTTATGGCTACGCAGGCTGGATGTTTTTTACAGGGAAAATCCGTTTTATGGTTTTCTTGCCCTTTATTTTGAACATTGTCTTTAATATTGCCTTTACGCCAATTCAATTTGGATTAAAAAACAACTTACTAGCAACAGTAGATATCCTATTGGTCTTGGGTACATTAATCTGGTTAATGATCATGATTTACCCCCATGCAAAGTGGATAACTTATGCCAACATTCCCTATTTAGGCTGGGTTCTGTTTGCAAGCGTATTACAAATTACAGTTACTTATTTAAATGCATAATTAAGGATGTAGAAATAATCAAGAATGGCAATACTGAGCAGCCCTTGGCGATCCTTAATGGTAATAATTTTGAGTGGACTAAGTTTTTTGAACCTTTTGGCCATGATTCATACTGGAAGGGACCTCAATTTAAAGCCGCAGTACAGGCGGGTGAATATCAAATTATTGTTTCTAGCGAAAAGAATGACTCAAAATATTCTCTTGCAACCGGGAATATTGAAACGTTTGACTTTAAGGAGTCTGTTAATGCCCTTAAGTTGATTCTAAAAAACAAGCGTGAATTTTTTGAAAAATCGCCGGCGGATTTCATTTTATCCCCCTTTGGCGCTGGGCTAATTATTCTAATGTTTGCGTTATCTTTTATTTTCGGATTTCTTTACCGATTAAGTCTAAAGCGATTATCACGGAACACAATTAGAAAAAGGCCAAAAAACATTGGTAAAAAAGATCGTCTTATGAGACTGGGATTGGCTTTAATTTTATTTGTCATAGCAATAACAACAACTTGGAGTCCAATTTTATTATTTTTCTCAGGCTTCACTCTTTTTGAAGCAATTTTTAGTTGGTGTGGATTTTATGCAGCAATAGGGAGAAATACATGCCCGCTTTAAAAAGCGGCAGGGTTCGAGCTGCGCTCGAACTGTTTGGAGCGGGTGACGGGAATCGAACCCGTATCATCAGCTTGGAAGGCTGAGGTAATAGCCATTATACGACACCCGCATTTTTTGTGTCAAAATTTGCCTATTTAATATAACCAAAAATTTTGATTATTCAAGAGCAACTCAAATGTGGTATTGATTAAATATACTAATCACTATCTACTATGAAAATCTTTTTGGGCACAGACCATGCTGGCTTTGAACTAAAGGAAATCGTTAAAAAATTTTTAGAAATGGCGGGCCACGAAGTCCATGATATGGGAGCCTTAACTTATGACGAATTGGATGACTACCCGGACTTCATTATTCCCGCAGCCGAAGCGGTTGGAAAGGATCCCGAAAATACACGTGGCATTGTTTTTGGTGGTTCCGGCCAAGGTGAAGCAATTGCTGCCAACAAAGTTAAGGGCGTGCGGGCGGCTTTGTACTATGGGCATAATTTAGAAATCGTGCGTTTATCACGGGAACACAACAATAGTAATGTTTTGTCGCTGGGAGCAAGGATGCAAACACCGGAAGAAGCAAAAGAGGCTGTTCAGCTTTGGTTGGATACAAAATTTGCCGGTGATCGCCACCAGCGTAGGATTGATAAGATTAGTCAGTTTGAAGGGTAGCCCTATTATTCCGGCACAACTGCCTCCTCCCCGGGACAAGCAGGAAACTCGCAAGCTAAGCCTTCGCGTCCTACAATTGTACCATCGGAACAAATTTTGGCGTCTTCAGGACAAGCAATAATGCGATCGTTATCGGCTTGTTGGGTATCAATATTGTTGCTTTGGCAACCAATTAAAGAAAGTAACAGCAAGGTGGCAATTATGCCGGTAGCAATTTTTTTCATACTTTTGTGTTTTTAATTTTGATAAAAGTATCTTAACATGAACTTAGATAATGCGAAATTAATTATTAGCTTATAAAAATATGACTCCGCCAGAAAAGCCAAAACCGTCCGAAACTCCAGACGCAAAAAAAGGAGCAGAAGATGTAGCAACCGAAACCAAAACAGATACAACGGCAACAAAAACGGAATTAGAAGGCACTGCCAAAGAGAAATTCACCGGCTTTATGGATAAATTTAAAAATTTGGACCTTAGTAAGCTGTTTGATACGTTTATGGCGGAGATTAGCAAAGTACTGAAAAAAATGGGTTTGGGTGATCTATTTAAATCTAAAAAAGAAGATAAGACTGCAACTGCAGAAACCCCTTCCACTACAACCGAGGAACCGGCCAAAAAGCCTGCGGAAACTACGGAGAACAAGGAGAGTGTCCCGGTCGACCCCAAGAAAGTGCTTGCTTGTGGTGATTCTTTGGCAACCGGTTTTGGCAGAAGCTACACACTTGATAATAATGGTGCCCAAGTGGGAGCCCAAAGTAATAAACTACTTAAAGAAGTGCGGGCTGGACTCTTTAAAAATGCCAAAGAAAATGGCTGTACATCCTGCGTAATCAGCATTGGCGCAAATGACCTAGACCCAAATCTTGGCAATATTCAGGCGATTGTTGCTGAGGCTAGAAAATACTTTCCTGCAGATAAAATTGTTTTATGTGGCGTACCGGAATACACCGCCGACCCTAAATACGCTGGGAATTGGGGGAAATACGGCTCTCGAATTACACAATATAATACCGATTTAGAAAAAAATTTCCCGGGGATTAAAATTTACCGCATGCCAACAAACGGATTGCTACACCCACACTCCTACGCCGGTATTGTTGCTGATCTGGACAAAATGCTGGACGTAGAGCGCAAAACAGCTTAAGATCAACTCAAAATCTAACCTCCTTGCCACATGAAAATCAGTGATTATCCCGTTCCGGCAAAACCTAAAGTTGCCATCTTAATGGGCAGCGATTCCGATTTAAGTATTATGGCCAAAGCTGCGGACTTTTTAACTGAATTTGGAGTGGAGTTTGAAATTAAGGTGATATCGGCACACCGAACACCACATGATTTAGTGGAATTTATTGATCAGGCCCATACCAAAGGTGTAAAGGTGATTATTGCCGGAGCCGGTGGGGCGGCGCATTTGCCAGGCGTCATTGCCGCTCAAACTTACTTGCCTGTAATTGGAATTCCCATTAGCAACAGTCTAGATGGCATGGATGCCCTGCTTTCCATCGTTCAAATGCCAAGCGGCGTACCCGTGGCCACAGTTGGTGTTGATCGAGCCAAAAATGCCGCAGTATTGGCGGTGCAAATCCTGGCAATAGCCGACGAAAATCTGACTAATCAACTTAAAAAATACAAGGCCGAAATGGCTGCAGCATCCCGTGCAAAAAATAATTAATCCCCTACATTGTGGCCATAAACATTGAATCCGTTTTAGCAAATTATAATAAAGACGATCTAACAATCGGTGTTTTAGGCGGTCATAGTGCTTTGGATGTTTGCAGTGGCGCCAAAGAACGTGGCTTTAGAACTGTTGCCATATGCCAAAAAGGTCGTGACCTTACCTACAGCAAATACTACAAAACCCGCAACGGCAAGGGCTGTGTGGATGAAGTAATTTTAGTCGATAAGTTTGCCGACATTGTGAAGCCAGAAATCCAAGAGCAACTGCGTGCCATGAACACGATCTTTGTCCACAACCGTTATTTTTGGGTTTATTGTAATTTTGAGGAAATCGAAAAAGAGTTTAACGTCCCCATTTTTGGCACACGTGAAATGCTCAAACTGGAAGAACGTGACGTTCCCAATAATCAATATATATTAATGGAAAAAGCCGGCATCCGTATTCCTAAAATTATCCGCCAAGGGGGGACGCAAACCGATAAAGCCACTCTAGATAAAGCCTTTGATAATCACTTTGTGACAAATAAAGGTGGTCCCCTCCTTGTTAAAGCTAACGAAGCAATTCGCTCTTACGAACGTGCATTTTTTGTTATCACCAACCAAGATGATTTCTACAGAATTGGTGCCGATATGATCAAAAATGAAAAAACAACTCAAGCCAACATCGACAATGCCGTGATTGAGGAATTTATTATTGGAGCACAGGTAAACTTTAATTTCTTTTACTCTTCACTAACTGGTGAATTAGAATTGATGGGAACCGACATGCGCCGCCAAACTAGTATGGATGGCTTTTTACGTTTAGATTCAGTTACCCAAAGCCAGCTCATTACTTCCGGCTACAAACCAAGCATGGTCGAAAATGGCCATGTGGCGATTACTGTTAAAGAATCAATCTTAGAAAAAGCTTTTGCCATTGGCGAAAAGTTTGTGGAAATCTCTAAAAAAGAGGCCGCCCCCGGCATTATCGGCCCCTTTGCACTCCAAGGCGCGGTCGATAGCCAGCACGGCACAGAGGAGATCGTAATTTTTGATGTATCGATGCGAATTCCCGGCTCACCGGGCACCCGCTTTACCCCATATTCAGGCTACCTTTATGGCCAACCGCTGAGCTTTGGTGACAGAATTGCAATGGAAATACGTGTAGCAGCATATAAAAATACCCTTCATCAAATTCTGACCTAACAGTTTTTGACTTTGAGTGATATTTATGTTATATTATTTGGATTGTTCAAATATTATATAACATAAATTACATGAACAAGCTTTTGCATACTTTTCGTTCGATGCGGCGTATAACGCAAGTTAGCGCTGTTTTCGGGATTGTGTTGAGTTTATTTGTGACTCAACTTGTGTTTGCGCAGTTCGATTTAGGTACCGGCACGGGTACCGTTATTGATGGAACCGGCACGGGCACTCTTCCCGGTGACACCGGCACGGGCTCCGGGACCGGTGGTACGGGTACTCTTCCCGGTGACCTTGGTACAGGCTCCGGCACCGGTGGTACGGGTACTCTTCCCGGTGTTAATTGTGGAGACACAATTTTGGTTGATACAATACTACTTCAACCACTAGCTTGTAATGGAGTTGGTTTAACGGTAAGCGCAAATGCTACTCTAAATCTAAATTCAAATACCATTTCAAGTACTAGTGGTACAGATAAAGGTATCGTAATTTCTGGTGACAATGCTACCGTTACAAACGGTTCTGTTACTGGATTTGCAATAGGTGTTCAAGCCTCAAGTACTGCAGCCACAATCACAAGCGTTACGGCTACAGGTAATACTGTTGGTATCTCAATTGAAGATACGGCTACTGGAACTACTGTTTCAAGCAATACTATTTCAGATGGTGATAAAGGTATTGCTGTTGCAAACAGTAATGACAACACCATTTCTGCTAATACAACTTCCGGCCAAGCTAGTGCGGGTATTGAAGTAAGTGGTAGTGGCTCAACAGGTAATACAATTGATGGAAATGTTATGAACTCTTCACCAATTGGATTATCTTTTACTGATGGTGCCAATACAAACTCCGGATCTGCAAACACTTTTAATGCAACTACAACTTCTGTAGCTGCAGATTCAACTACTTCTAAAATTTTAATTACGGACAACTTGGGTGATAGCGCTCAAAGTGTAGACAACAATGGTATGGATAATTACTTTGGTAGTTCAACTGGTCTATGTGACCGTGTTATTACCGAAGCAGATGATGAAGATCCTGCCACACCTGGCGTGCAAGTTACAATTACAGAAGATGCCACTTGTACAACTAGTGGTTTAATTGTAAATGTTAATCCTACAGTTGCTGCTTCTGTTGATATTACTGGTACTGGTACTACAAAACCGGTAATTACTAATGGGGCCACAGGCGTTTCCAATACTGCTATTATTGTTGCTACAACTAGTGCACCTGCTACAATTTCAAATATTGAATTGTTAGGATGGACAACTGGTGTTGAAGCAAACGCTAATGGTACTACTGTTACTGGCGTTACATTCTCAAACATCCAAGATAGTGGTGCTGGTGTAAATCTTAATGGTAGTGATAATTCTGTAGATGGTAACGAATTCACAGCTAGCGAAAAGGCTGGTTCAGCGGTGACAGACAATGGAGCAAATAACACTATTGCAAATAATAATGTTAATGGTTCATTTACTACAGCCATTGTTCTTTCTAATACTTCTGAAGGCACTACTGTTGATGCTAATACAATCGACTTTAGTACAACTACAGATGGTGGAACTGCTTCAACAGCTATCGTTGTGAATTATGACGCTGTTGCTAAAGCTACTCCCCCAACTCTCACAAACAATACAACTGTTCTTAGCGATAATGACACAGGTATTGCAATTGCAAGCTCTTCTACAAATACGATTATTGAAGGAACAACTGTTAATTTAGGTTCTACACCTACTGCAGCAATTGTTGACGCAGGTACAAGCACACAACTCATTAATACAACTATGGTTGGTGGTGTAACTGGCGTTTATGTAACAGGTATGCAATTACTTGGTGATAACGCTACTGTTTCTGGAAGTACATTAACAGGTACCACAGCCGTTTCTATTGAAGGTGATGCTTCTGGTACAACTATCGTAAACACAACTATTACAGATAGTACAACGGGTATTTACCAAGGTCCTCTAACTTCAAATACAACAGTTGCAGGTATGATTTATACAAATGTAACAACACAAGAATCTACTAATGCTTTGTCAGCAACCGATCAAGCTGCAGGATTTGTGGTGACAGCAGTTGGTAACAACCTCGTAATTGTTGATAGTCAAAATAATCCTAAGATCGTAATTCCGGATGGTGCAATTGCTCCAATTATTGATCAAATCAATTTTAGTGGCTCCAACATCAACACATTGCCAGGTACAATTGGTACCGAAACAAATGTTGGTAAAACTGAAATACACGGAATTGTACGTGCTGACAATGCTCCAATCGTTAAAGACATCATTATTGATGCCAACTTAGGTGCAAATGCAGTACGTGTGTTAAACGATAATACATCCGCAGTTGTTAGTGGTGTTATTGATGCCGCAAACCCTGCCGAAGGTCTTGTAGTGGTAGATGGTGCTCCAACAAACGTTAATGGTGCCAGCATTACTGCTGTAAGTGAAACAATCGGTACTAAAAATGTTATTAGAGTATCAGGCTTATCTAACAGTCTAGGTCATGAATTCCCAGACCAAGATCTTGATGGCGTAAGTAACGAACTTGATGTGTGTGCCAATACACCTGCCGGTGAACTTGCAGACGCGACAGGATGTAGTGCTTCACAACAAGTTAGCGATGATGCTGATAGTGATGGTATTGCAGACGCAGATGATGTTTGTCCTACAGTAGCCGGCCGTGCAGATTATGCAGGTTGTCCAGTATCTATCTTGGTTAATATTGCACAACATGATGTAAACATTGGTCGTGGTAAACCTAAAAAATTACACTTACCAGCTGTTGAAATCAAAGTGTTTGACCGAAAAGACACAGTATTCCTAGCTGTTGCAGGAAATCGAACACCAAAGGAATCGCTTTATGGTGCAATCTTCGAATCTAATGCTGGTTTCGTTGCAACTTGTACAACAAGTGCAGACGGTACATGTTCAGCATTTGCTCCTAGCATAGGTGAATACCTTGTCATTGGTCGCTATGCAGATGCCAGTTCAAGAACGCACCCGGTTTATGTTGGTAAACCTTTAAGCTCTCGTGCGTTTGTAGATACAGATAACGATGGCATTGGTGATCTAGCTACAAGAAATCTCCAAATCATGAAGATTTCTAAGAAAGACGAATACAAAGAGCATCGTGGTGGTAAGAAAGTTGTTGTTAAAGAATCAAAGAACGAACCTGAAGACGAAGAAGGTCCGGAAAAACTTGATAGATCTAACTTTGATGATGACTTCCGTTCACAAAGTTTACCTGTTGGCACCGAACCTACTCTTGAAGTAATTGTACCGGAATCCGCTGTATGGGAAGGCACAACATCTGTTTACCCATTCATCTTTACATCAAACAGTGATTGGGATGTAAATGTATGTGCTGAAGTACCGGGTGGTTACCAAATTGCGGGTGTGTATAACGACAACGGTGATCTTATCCCTGACACAGGTTGTCTACAAACATTCGTTTCTGACCAAACAATAACTGTTGCCTTTGAGGTGGTTGATATTGGCTCACCAGAACCAGAACTAAATTCTATCCTCACATTTGCTTCCCCTAAGGGCAAAAAGACCGTTAGAAAACATTCTGCATCTGACGTTCGCAAACCTCGCCACGACAAAGATGTTAGAGAAGCCAAAGTTAAGGTAAAAGCTGACAAACAAGAAAAAGTGAAGAAAGAAAAAGCCGAAAAAGCTAAAAAGGAAACTGAGAAGAAGAAAAAAGAACAAAAGAAGCGAAAAGCTTCTCTATCTGCAAGCTTACAATCATCTTTACTTCAATCTGAAGTTCTTGAAGCAGAACTTGGCTCAGACCGTGAAATAGTATTAACGAAAAACGCTGCTGCTACAAATTCAGACACTGCCGCAGTACTGGTTATTACAGCGATCATTGTTGCGGCTGCTGCTGCTTTATCTTCTACAGTTACTCAAAAAAGTATGAAAAAGTAATCTCAATAAAGTAATTGTCTAAGACTAAACAACCGCTATTCTCCGGAGTAGCGGTTGTTTTTTTAAAGGAATTGCATTCCCCCCTTTACGGAGGTAGAATTGATTGTTGTATTTAACCCTAAAGACTATGAAAACCCCCGATAAAGTCGATGTGGCAAGTGAAGAGCAAACACCACCTGTGCCTACCGTGGAAGCCACTGAAACAGGAGCGGAAGATAATAAATATATGGACTACAATAATATCCTTGCAATTTCCGGTGAAATTGTTGCTTTAACACGTACCGCGAGCGTTGAATAGATTTCCCCTTGCCATATCTAGTCAGATCTATTAAAATTCCGCTTGCTGTATTTCTAATTTACCACTTTTTCTATGAATCGTGATACGAAGAAAAAAATCATTACAAAATTTGCGAATGGGAATGATGACACTGGTTCTGCCACTGTCCAAATTGCAATTTTTACGCATCGAATTAATGAGTTAACCGATCACTTAAAACAACACGCTAAAGATAATCACTCTCGTCGTGGTTTGCTTGGTTTAGTTGGTAAACGTCGTCGGCTGCTTAATTATCTTAAGTACAACAAAAAGGAACAATACGACGATGTAGTAGAAAAGCTTTCATTGAAACGCTAATTTTATTATAATTTAGTTGTTGCTCTTTTAGTTTGTTGTTCAGCCTACACCAAGTTGCAGTTTAGAGTTCGTTACTAATGGGTTCTAAATTGTTACTTGGTATCGCTGTATAGCCTAAAGGGCGACATGATATCATTTAACCTATTTTTAAGATGTCAATATATCAAAAACCGGTTCACTCTGTTGAGATGGACTTGGCTGGCCGCAAACTGACCCTAACAACAGGGCATTATGCGTTGCAAGCCTCGGGAGCTGTTACTGCCTCCCTTGGCGACACCGTTGTACTTTGTACCGGTATGATGAGCAGTAAACCACGAGAAGGAACAGATTTCTTCCCGTTAATGGTCGATTACGAAGAAAAATATTACGCTACCGGAAAAATCAGTGGTAGTCGTTTTATTAAACGTGAAGGACGCCCTTCGGAAGAAGCGGTATTAAATTCTCGTTTAATCGATCGCCCAATTCGTCCATTGTTCCCTAAAGGATTCCGTAACGACGTTCAGGTTATTTGTACCGTTTTGTCAGCTGATATGGAAGTTCACCCGGGCACAACAGCCATGATTGGTGCTTCTGCAGCCTTACAAGTGGCCGGTATGCCAATGGAAGCGCCAATAAGCGGTATCCGTATTGGTATGATCGATGGTGAATTCATTGTAAATCCCACTTACGAACAAGCCGAATCTGGTGACCTAAACCTAGTTGTTGCCGGTACCGAAGACGCAATTATGATGGTAGAAGCTGAAGCCAAAGAAGTTACAGATGAAAAAATGCTCGAAGCTCTAGAATTGGCTCACACATACATCAAACAAATTTGCCAACTGCAAAAAGAACTAATCGCCAAAGTTAATCCAACACCACTACCTTACGAAATTACAGCTAAAGATGACTCTGCTATAGAAATGGTACGCGGCGTAGTAAGCGATGACGAACTAGATGCGGTTAAAGGTGAACTTAAAAAAGACTACAAAGACCGACTGCATGAATTGGAAGACAAAGTTTTAGAAAAATTTGCCGCTCAAATCGAAGCAGAAGAAGTTTCAGCAGGAGCAATTAAAGAAGCCGTAAGTACCATTGTTGAAAAACGTACACGTGACAACATTCTTACCAAAGGAATTCGATTAGACGGTCGTAAAACTGACGAAGTTCGTCCTATCTTTGTAGAAGTTGGCGTACTGCCTCGTACTCACGGTAGTGGCTTATTCCAACGTGGTGAAACACAAGTTTTAAATATTTGTACATTAGGCGGCCCTGGTGCGGCTCAAATTGTTGATACAATGGATCAAGACGTTACACGCAGATACATGCACCATTATAACTTCCCCGGGTACTCTGTTGGTGAAGTTAAGCCAATGCGTTCTCCGGGTCGCCGTGAAATCGGTCATGGTTACTTAGCTGAAAAAGCGCTACTGGCTGTGTTACCGGATCCAAAAGACTTTCCATACACAATGCGTCTGGTTTCAGAAGTATTGTCTTGTAATGGATCCAGCTCAATGGGGTCAGTATGTGGTTCGACATTATCGCTAATGGATGCCGGCGTACCGCTTAAAGCACCTGTTTCCGGTATTGCCATGGGGCTTGTAACTAACGATGATGGCAGCCAATACAAAATCCTGACAGACATCCAAGGTATGGAAGATTTTGGTGGCGATATGGACCTTAAAGTAGCCGGTACCGTAAATGGTATTACAGCGCTACAAATGGACATCAAATTAAAAGGTCTAAAAATGGAACTACTAAGAGAAGCGATTGGACAAGCCAATAAAGGACGTGATGACATTCTAAACTCAATGTTAGCCGTTATTGCTGAACCTCGTACCGCACTATCTCCTTTTGCACCGGTTATCGAGTCGATGATGATCGATCCGGATAAAATTAGAGAAGTAATTGGTAAAGGTGGCGAAACAATCCAAGCAATTGTCAAAGAATCCGGAGCCGAAATTGATATTACCCAAGATGGACAAGTAAACATTACCGCCCCAAATCGTGAAGCTGCCAACGTGGCAATGGACATGATTAAAGGCATCGTTGTTGATCCGGAACCGGGAACCGACTACGAAGCAACAGTTATGAAAGTTATGGAATTTGGTGTTTTCGTTGAATTCCTCCCAGGCAAACAAGGTCTTGTCCATGTTTCCAAGTTATCTAAAGAGTTCATGAAAGATGTTGCCGACAAATATAAAGTTGGAGACAAACTTAAAGTACGACTAGAAGGAATTGACGATAAAGGTCGCTACAATCTTTCCGCCTTACCTTTTTTAGCTTAAAGCCAACGACGCCACTTAAAATAGGTAAGCATCGAAACAACAATTAAAACCATCCCTCCTGTCACAATAATAAATGATAGGGGGGTTTCGGCGAATGGGAGTGTTTCCAGATTCATGCCATAAAGTCCGGTAATAAATGTTAGCGGTAACATGATAACCGAAAAGATAGTGAGCGTCTTAATGACGTTGTTGGTATTGTGCGAAATAATCGATTCGTTGGTTTCTTGAATAGAAGCAATTAAATCACGATAGTTTTCTAAGGTACTCCACATTTTCTCAATCGTGTCCGCCACGTCATCAAAATAGATGCCTAAATTTTTTGGCAAGAATTTAACATGTTTGTGTCCTAAATCAGCCAATACTGTTCTTTGGTGGAGAATAATACGTCTAAAGTTAATGATATCTTTTTTATAGACCAGAATATCACGCAGCCGATCCTCTTGAGCACGTGGTGAATCAGCAAACACCTCTTTTTCCAGCTTGTCAATGTGCGCCCCAATATTGTCCAACATGGGGAATGTTGACTCAAACAAGTGTTTAATAATTTGATACAGTAAATAACCACTACCTTTGCTCATGTACTCTTTGCGATTGGCATTGGCTTCAGCAAACTGACTAACTAATTTTTCCAAATTCCGATTCTTGTGGTTAATGGTGATTAAATAGCCATTACCGATGAAAATATTTACTTCACTCACCTTTACAAAACCATATCGACTATGGCGCTCGGGCAATTGAATAACAATAAACAAGTAATCTTTATATTCATCAATTTTTGGTCTTTGTTTGGCCGAAAGACAGTCTTCCAAATCAAGATGATGGAATTTAAACTTTTTAGCCAAAAACTCCCCTCCTGCTTGGGTAGGTTCCGAAAAATGAATCCACTTTAAATCTTTGTAATTAATAGTTTGCGGTTCCACACAATGGGGTTAACATTACTATTATTTTACACTAATTTGGGCTGACAAGCCAGGTATATATCGTTTAACAATTCAATGAACTTTTCTTTTTTATCTTTAGCGGTCGCTTCATTAAACGCACACCAACACGTGTCTGCACAAAGATGATATGACAGAGCCATAACATGGTTAGAATCTGGAGTCTGGCCACCTTCAAACTGATTATTGGTCTTAACTATGCCTAATTCAACTAAATTCATCTTTGACAACTCTAAGCCATCCAGTATTACGGAAGACGGTATTGGAAAATCTGTGAATAATAGTAAAACTGCTTCAAATCTACCCTCGAGGTCTTGATCTGGGGTGACTGCTTTGACTGCTTCGACCGTTTCTACACTATGGGCGGTCCTACGTCGGATATATCATCGCCTACTACTGCTTCCGGGTTCAAAATTGTGGGTAAAATAGGCACTATTAGAGGTGGGTCATTTTCAGGAGGCATATTGTTGATTTATTAATATTATCAAGTACAAAATTATACCCACTCTTTCTTTTTTAGCAAGTCAAAGTTCCCAACATGCTGGGAACTTTAATTGGACAAAATAAAAAAACCTCTTACCGAAGTAAGAGGCCTAGATAAACTACTTTAAGCTATTCTATCACCAGTCAAAAATAAAGAATATAAGC
>PFRW01000022.1 GCA_002788755.1 Candidatus Peregrinibacteria bacterium CG_4_9_14_0_2_um_filter_41_14 | reverse complement strand
AACAATTGACATTGCAGTTAAAAATATTTCAACAGAAACTTGGAAGCGTGACGATGTTTATCTAGGCTTTTTCAATATGGCCGAGGTGGCCAATGCAATTAAATTTCCACCGGCAAGCCCCTCATACAAAGTGACATCGCTGGTAGAAACCCATGACATTGCCCCCAACGAAACAGCAACATTTAGACTAACGGTAACAGGTACCAATAAAGGTGGTTTTGCCTATCTGTATCTCACCCCAGTCGTTAATCAGAAAATCAAAAATAATAATCTGATTTTTGTGCCGATTTATGTCAAAAAAGGTGACTTAAATTTTCAGTTTAATTCAGCCACAACACAAAATTTAGATTTAGAACCGGGTGAAACCAAAATGCTAAGTGTCGAACTTAAAAACACTGGCAACTTTGCATGGAACAGTACGCCAGACACCACCCTAAAACTTGGTATGGATGTCCCGCGTGACGTTAATTCTATGTTTATTCAGGAGAACATAGGTAAAGGCCGCATTTGGCAGGCTCCGCAAGCTGTAGCTCCCGGTGCATCGGTGAAATTTAACCTCACCATTAAAGCTCCCGCCATTCGTACAGACCGCACCGAAGTCTTACGCCCGGTAATTGATGGCTTTGGCTGGGGCGTTGGCACTCCTCTAACCATCCACCTCAAAAACACAATTACCGAAGTACCGTTTGTAGCGCAAAGCATTAATGCAGGTGGTAGCGAATTGGGGAAAGTGACTCGTCGCAACTATGCCAGTATAAAAGCGCCAATCCCCGCTAGTGGTGTCGACAGTAAAACTGTACGAATCAATCTCAGCTATTTTGATAAAGTGGCAACGGATGTAGGACTTAATAGTAATTATAAATTGATTGTAGACAACAAACTAAAGAGACGTGTTCGAGCTTTTGATGCAGTTAGCGTTAAAGAAGCCAATGGTACGGTTACCGTAACTGTTAATAATTCAAGCTACCAAGGGCGTGTTGTTCGTATAATTCCGGTAGATGCCGAAGTTGGTGTTTTCCAATTAAAAGGCTACGAACACAGACCGGGCTGGAATTTAGCCTTAAACGATAATCAATTTAGAGGTGGCGCCGAATTTAGGATTGATGGCGGCAAACTAATTACCATTAACGAACTACCAGTGGCCCACTACCTCCGTGGCATTGCCGAAGTTTCCAACGGCAGCGATCCAGAAATGATCAAAACATTAATGATTTTAGCGCGTACCTATTCGGTCTATTATTTGGATCCTGCCCGCAACAAATTTAAAGACAAACCCTACGACCTAGATGACAGCCCCGACCGCAGCCAAAAATACCTAGGCTACGGCTTCGAACAACGTTCACCAAATGTCTCAATTTACATGGCCGACGTTATCAGCCAAGTTGTGGTTTATAATGGGCAAATTGTGATCACGCCCTACTTTAGCCGCAGTGACGGACGCACCCGCAGCGGCCAAGAAGTTTGGGGCTGGACCAACACCCCCTTCCTAGTTTCCGTCCCCGATACATACTGTGCCAATGCCAGTGCCGATACAGCCGCCGGCCATGGTGTCGGTTTATCCGGTTGTGGTGGCTCTGGAATGGCGGCAGCCGGTTTTGGTTATCAAGAAATCATAAAATACTTTTACAAAGGCGTAACGATTGAACAACGCTAAACCATTTAATTTCGACTTATGACCGGACTAACACAAATCCCCTGGGAAGGTGAATCGGCAAGCCCCCATAATCAATCAACCGATGCCACGCTAAAAGCCGATCTACAAGCCTTTATTGACCGCACCAACAGTACCGATACCATGTGGGAGCACGGCCTGTGGAACCTCATGGCAATGCTAGCACGACGCACCGAAATAGATGCCGATACCCTCAAAAAAATACGTCTCTCCTTCATCGAAATGGCCGAGGAAGCCAACAAGCTAGCACAAAAAAAGTTATCATGAGCAAACTCCTAATTAACACCGCCACCGAGTTCAAAGAAATTGCTCTCTTGGCAAACAACAAATGGCACGCCAAAACCTGGCAAGAACAAGCCAGCGATCTCGACCACATCCTCCCCAACATTGAGCAACTGCTTAAAAAAACAGATACCACCCTGCAAGACCTGGACGAAGTTCACGTACTTCAGGGCCCCGGCTCCTTCACCTCATTGCGCTTGGGCATTGCCGCCGCCAACACTCTGGCCCAAGAGCTTAATATCGACTTAAAAGTCCTAAATACCGCCGACTATATTACCGCTCGCCTCCCCGCGCCAGCTCCTAACTTTTGCCTCCTAAAATCCGGCGGCCAACAGGTGCACGTTTTTAAAGATGGCGAATATGTAGAACAAATGCCTTTAGCCGACTTTATTAATCATCACCAAAACGACACCTTAACCATAGCCACCGATTTTACAGACCGTTTAGATAAAATTTGGCAGGCCACGGAACACACGCTCACCGCTTTAGCCGCAGCCGACTGGCTCCCACTAGACCAGGCTTGGGGCCAAATTCAGAAAGCAGAAAAACCGGCCGAGTGGCCGGTGGTGCCGGAGTATTTTAAGGACCCGGGGATTAGTTAAAAAAAGCGCCCGATCCCCATGCCACAATAGCAAACACAAGCGCAATTGCGATTCCGCCTGCAATAAGGATTAATCGGGCCACAGACTCATACCCTAAAATGGCAAAACTGCGCTTCAGAAAACTATCGGAATTTAGCCAGCCTTTGTAGCTGTAGGTGTCGCCGGTTGGAGGCGTTGGAGGGATGATGGGGGTGTTCATGGGGTTGGGGGTTATTAATATGTATAAGGATCAAAATCTGTAGGTGATACACCTGTTAATTTTTCAATATTACGGTCCGAATCAGATAAATCTATACGCCATATGCTTTTGCTGATAACTTACTAATAATTTTCATCATTAATGGAGTAATTTACAAGGTTAATTCTAGTAGAAGCCTACTAAACAAGCAACTACTCCGGACTGACAGGTAGTGTTTGCTTGTTTAATTATGTTAATTGACGATAAGCTGGTTCTATAGCTCCTCCTTCACAAAACTACCATCATCCTCATTAAGCAAATACCTCTGCCCTTCGTTATCTACCAAGATTGTGTCGTCTCCCTCCCACAGCATGTCGACAAAACGGCGGGCCTGGTATGTGATGCCGTAAACATCTCCTAAGCTTTGTGCTTTCCAAACTTGCTCCCCTTTATCATTAAACTTAATGATGTTTTGGGCAGGGATATCTTCTAAATGATCAAGTTGAATGATTTGGTGTTTATCCTTAATTAGGCAGATAATTGTATCTTCTGATTCCAGCTGCTTAAAGGCGACTACGATTTTGGGGATAGTTATTGTTGGTTGTAGTACCTTAAACTGTACTTTACCACTATCACAAGTTATGTCATTCATCATACTCATTGGGTTATTCTGGAGTAGGCCATTCTAAATACCAAAATTCAAGCTGTCCTGTATCTATATCAACATATGAAACAAAATCTCCGCTAGATACCAGAGCTAATCTTCCTGTCTTCCCATCTATCTCAAATCCGCCAAATGAGCTTCTCTCTCTTCCTTTTCCCCAATTTTTAATGCCTAATTCGCTGCCGCTAAATCTGCCGAATCTAGTTTTACTTGGTGACCCCGACCATATTGCGGAATCAGAAACTCGCCAAATCTGATTGCCGCTATCATCGATTTTGACTACATTGCGGCGGCGCAATTCATTCGACTGCTTGTCACTTGGTAAAAGCACACAAATAATCTCATCATCAATCACTTTAAAAGCATATACTTTATCGTATCCCCTACTTGGCACATAATTAATTCTCTTACCTTGCTTATTAACAAAACTAAAAATACTACGTGTTAAATTATAATTAATGCCTGTAATCATTGTAGTAGAGAGGTTAATTGTGTGTCTACTGAGAATCTTAAGTCTTGTGCAGTTTTACCCAAACCATCAAACCCTTTCAATCCAAACTGTAGCACATTTTGATTACTACCTCCATTAACTCGTCCGACTATGAAAGTGTCTCCAGGTTGCTGGTTATAGACTCTCATCTCAATTGAGGCTGCATTAGGACGATTCATTATACTATTTAGTTTTGCAACGTCAATTTTACCATTACTTTGCTTAGGTAGATCTTTTTCCAAGAATGACCATACACCCGGCTTATCATTACCTCTAACTTGAATCAACCTATTGCTAAGTGGCTGACTAGTTACGCTAAGCTCAATTGTGCTTCCTTGTGCGGGGAATGGGAGTGGATTATAAAAGGCGGGGAACAAACTATTAGCTTCCGGGCCTTTATATACTTTGTTCCACTTAAATGTGTCGAAAATATCA
>PFRW01000029.1 GCA_002788755.1 Candidatus Peregrinibacteria bacterium CG_4_9_14_0_2_um_filter_41_14 | reverse complement strand
ATGTTTTCTTCTTCATCATCCATGCCGGTTGCAGCTTCTGAGCCGTCCGGTTCAAGGATTTTAAGATTAACACGGTTGCTTTCTTGAGAACCAACAAGGCGTAATAAAACACGCATGGCTTTGGCGGTTTGACCATTTCGGCCTACTACTTTGCCCATGTCGTCTTTAGCAACTTTTACGGTAATAAGAATACCAAGATCATCAATTGTGCGTAGGATTTCTACTTGTTCCGGGTAATCAACGATTGATTTAATGACAAATTCAACAAAATCACGGTCTTTCGTTGTGTTTGCTGCATCAGCATTTAAGTCCATGGTTGTTCGTGGTTAGGAGTAAGTTTCGTATAGTTTTTGTAGGAGGAATTATTCTTCTGGAGCTGCTTCTGGTTCTGGAGTAGGTTCGGCTTCAGGCATGGCCTCAGCTGGCGCTTCGGCTGCTGGTGCAGTTTCGGCTACAACAGGCTCTTTGGTTGGCTTACGTTTTCTGGTTCTTGGTTCCATGTATTTGTCCATTCCGTCCATTCCAAGTTGTTTACATAAAGAAGCAACAGTGTCGGTTGGTTGGGCACCACGGTCGATCCAGTGTTTAACTTTGACTAGGTCGATTTCGATAACTTTGGGTGTACGGGTTGGTAGGTAATGGCCAACAATTTCTAAGGCTGCTTTTTTAACAGCTAGATGTTGTTCGGCGATTACTACACGGTATTCCGCACGATTTTTACGACCAGTTCTTTGCAGTCGGATTCTGAGCACAGGAAATATCGCTAAATAATAAAGTGTTCTGATTTTAGCGTGAGATTAGTTGTTGTCAAGCGTTTATTGCATTGTCTCGTTCACTTCTTGTTGATAGGGAATGTTTGTGATTTTTATTAAGATCTTTTGAACTGTTGGTGTGCCGCATTTTTCGTTTATTAAATCGATTAAGTCTAGTTTGTGGCTGGTGAGTTTTTGGGCGGAAATTGCATCCGGAGTGGAGAGGGTGAGTTTGCTGAGTTTAAAGGAGATTACGTTAATTTGATCGGTTTCGGTGAAATGTTGTTTGAGGTAGTCACGCGCATAAGTACAAATGAGGCTGGCGTCTAATTGGCGACCGATATGGAATCGATTAGCAGTTTTTTTGAAGATGTCTTGAAAAGAGGTGATCATGGTTTAGGTGAGTAATTGATTGTAAATTTGATGGGTAAGTTGAGCCATGGTTGCAAAAGAGAATTGGTTTACACGTTGTTTGCCTTTTTTGATCAACTCTTGTTTGAGGGAGGGGGTTGTGATGACTTGATTGATTTGTTTTGCCATGTCTTCCGGTGAATTTGGGTTGAAATATTGGGCGGCGTCACCGCACACTTCTGGTAGGCAGGTGCATTTTGAGGCAACTACTGGGGTATTTGTGTACATGGCTTCTAGTGCTGGTAGGCCAAATCCTTCGTATAATGTGGGGAAGACAAAGGCTTCGGCGTAATGAAAGAGGCTGGGGAGGTCTTGTGAGTCGACATCGCCGACAAAAATGACATCGTGTAAGTTGAGTTTGGTGACCAGTTCGGGGATGTCTTGGTGGTGAGGACGAGTTTTGCCGGTTAAAACCAGGCTTCCTTTATAGGTATATTCTTTTTTTAAAATGGCGAAGGCTTTAATGAGGGCGGGAATGTTTTTGTGCTCACGCCAGTTACCGGCGTAAAGGAGGTATTGTTGTGGGAGGCTGTATTTGGCGCTTATATTTGGGTAGTCGTTTTTGTGAAAATCGGATTTTACGCCTAAGTGAATCGTTGTTGTTTTGTTTTTGGTTTGCGGATAGAGGCGATTGAGATCGCTTGCGGTATGTTTGGAGACGGTAATAAGGCGACTGGCGTGGTTGATGGTTCGTTTAAAAGCGAGATGGTAGGCAAGGCGATGCCATGGTTTGTTGAGTTTGTTACCGGGAAAAAAATGGAGCGTTAAGTCGTGGATAGTCGCGATCGATTTAAACGGGTAGAGGATCGGCGTATTAAAGTTGGTGAAATGCATTAGGTCCGGTTTGGCTTTAATTAGTGCCCATAGGAAGGTGGTTTGTTCGGCTAATGAGTAGTGGGGGGCGTTAATAATGATGATCTCTGAGTCTTTTGTGGGGAGTTTGCCCTTGGCTTGAGTAAATTCTGCGCAACCGGTTTTGGTAAAAAATAGTAGGTATTTATGTGGTGAATTTAGTTTGCCGAGTTCGCTAATTAGTTCGGCAATGTAGCGGCCAATGCCAATGTTTAGTGAGTAGAAGCGACAATCGATGCCAATGGTTTTTTGCGGGTGGGGCATAGGGGGAGGTGCTGGAAGTTGGGGTTAGTATGGTGGATTTTTTGGGAAAGTTAAAGGGGTTTTGTTGATGATTTACTTTGGAAGACTCTGGATTCTTTGGGGTTGACATAATGGGGGTACTTTGTTAAGGTTTGATCTTTAATTTTATAGTATGGGGTATTCTAGGTTAGATTTGGAAGAGGGTGAGATATTTACAAAGGCGGCGGCATATGATTTTTGGGTTAGTAGAGGTACAGGTCTACGTACGTTTTCGTTTACGCCAGCTGAGTTAAATACCAGTCTGCATGAGGTGTTTAGGAACTGGGGGGAGGGAGGGGAAGGGATGTCTACAGTTACTCTAGCAATGCGTGGACGTTTACGGGGTCTCTTTGCGGATCAGCCTTTAGGAACGTTTTTGAATGTTTTGCAAAAGCAGAATGGAGATTTGACAAAAATGCCTCGAATGTCTAGGGACGGTAAAGTTGGTGCTAAGACAATTCGGATATTTTTTGATAATATGCTAACAGTCAAGGAGATTCCCGTGGAAAGAGTAGAGGCCGAAAAGGTAGAACTGTCTGTTACTGATTTTAGTGATGAGGAATTAGCAACGCCTATGCATGTGGTAATGTTACAATGGGGTGGAGGCGAGAATTTGATGCCGATGAGGATGCGAATGAGCTTATTGCACATTTTGGCTCCTAAGGGAGGGACATTGCAGGGGTTCTTGGAAGAGTATGCGTCAGATGGCATATTGAATGAAGACAAAATACGGGCATTGCCAAATGTGGGGGCATTAGGCGTGCAATATTTAAAAATGGTGCTAGATTTGAGAATGGTGTCAGCAGATAGAGTTGCTTTGATGCTGGAGGGAACGAATAAGCAGGTGATGGCTATATTAGAAGAGGGAGCAGGCGCTTTGCTACCTGTTGGGTTAAAAAGTTATCTGTCTATGCGCTTGGGGGAGTTGGTTGATGCTGAAGTTGCGGCAAAATGTGCCCAATTGAGGGGTGAGGCACTTGAAGTATTGGATCAATCTTAGCTCGGATTAACCAAAAAAGGCTCTTCGTGCTTGGAAGAAGCCTTGTTTGGTTTGAGCTAATTGATTTGCTTAATATGTGTAGCCATACCCATACTCGCTATAGTAACTGTAGTAGCTGTTTGGGTTGTAGGCTTGATGGCTGTAACCGTCGCTGTAGCCATTGTTATAGCCGGTTCGGTAGTCGTGAGAAACGCCGCTGTTGCTGTAATAGGCGCTTGGGTTGCGGTATGTGTATGAGTTGTAGGCCGGGTAGGAGTTGCTGTAGCCGTAGCCGGTGTTACCGTAATAGCTGTTATTGTAACTGTTTGAGTAGTTATTGTTGTAGTTGGTTGCGTAGTAGTTGTTGTAACCGTAGCCATTGTTATAGTTGTAGCCGTACATTTGAGATTGGCCGTAGTAGCTAGTGTCGGCAGAATTGTAGTAGTTGTAGTTACAGTTGGTGTAATTGTAGTCGCAAGCATATGAGGCTTGTGAATAGTAGGCGCCAGCTGTAATGCCGATTAGGCCAATTCCTAGAAGGAGAAGGCTGCCAATGGTAAGTGTTTTTTTGATCATGGGGGGTGTGTTAAGTGATGTTTTTCAATGGAATAATACTATTTTGGGCATTCTTGTAAAGATATTTTAATTGATGAAGATGATTTGCAGAATGCCGGTGAGAATGAGCAGTAAAGTTATGTGGATAAAATAGATGCTAAATGTGTGATTGCCTATGTATATTAGCCATTTTGGTTTGGGGACATAGGCCGAGGTGCGTAATAATATTGGGTGTGATTTATAGTTTGTGTATAGGTGCAAACCAACGAGGCCACCAAAGATAATTAGGGGGAACCAATGCAGGAAGGGGAAATAGTCGATGGTTGCGTAGGGGGTGGTTAGTCCTAAAATAAGGGTTAAATAGTTTGGATTTAGGTTGATTGTGGGGACTAAAAAGGCTACGAGAATACTAATGATTAATCCTCCTGTGGCAATTGACTTATTGTAGAGAAAAAAGGGGATAAAAATTATAGAAAGGCCAATAAAATGGAGAATGCCAAAGTAGATAAATTTGTCGGATGCGAAAATGTAGCTGCCGATACTAATAAGTGAGGCGCTAAGGATGACGAGGATGCCTCGTTTTAAAAAGTGGAGATAGATTTTGTTGAAGGGGTGTTTGAGAATGACGGAGCGCTTGATGTAAGAGAGGGCGGCGCTAATTCCAACTAAAAAGACAAAGCTATTGCGAGCAAATGAGCCGATTGCTTCTAATGTAATAACTGGCAGGGTTTGGCTACCGTAAGGGATGTTGATTATATTGCCGTAGTGTAAAAAATAAAAGAAATGGTAAATGGCCATGGCAAAGAGTGCGTATCCGCGCCAGGCATCGATTTCGGAGAATCGAATTGATTTAGACATTTAATAAATTAGTGGCTAGTTCTATTTTAGAATATAGCCTGAATAGGGGATTGTGTGGAGGCGTTTTTCGGGAAATTCGGTGTCCATTTTTTTGCGCAGATTGCAGATGTGGGTTTCGACGGTTGTAGAGTTTGTGTCGGCGTTCATGTCCCAAATGGTTTCCATTAGAGTGCGCTTGGAGTGAATTTGGTTGGGATATTTTAAAAAATGTTCCATGAGTAAATATTCTTTGTTGGGTAAGCGGTAAAATTTTTTTTGGCGAGCAAGAGTGTGCATGTTGGGATCGAGTACCAAATCTTTGTAGGTGAGGTGTTTGAGGTGATTAAAGGCCGAAGTTTGTAACCAGTGAATGACCTCGTGGATTAGTTTGCTTTCGTTTGGATAGTTTAGGTAGTAGTCGGCGCCGGCTTTGATTAGTTGGCTTTTGTTGATGAGGGTAACATTTGGACCGGTGACGATGATTTTGATTTTATGTAGGCTCTTAATTGATTTTATCAGCCATTCTGCTTGTTCGATGTTTGTGACGGCGAGAATGATTAGTTCTAAGCCTTGGAGAACATGAGTGGGAATTGACGTGAGATTGATGTGGTAGGGGAAGATGACGTGATTTGCTTGTTTGAGTTCGTTAGCCAGCAGGGTGGGCAGTGAGCCCGTATTTGTGATGATGCCAATTCGCATTTGTAGGATGATAAGGTGACAAGGGATGCTATCCCATATGTTGCGATAGGGTCAAACTGTTGGACTGGTCGAATTTCGATCTGCTTGGATAATTGTTTGACACTTGTTAATTTTCTCTTGCCAAAAGTTTGGTAGTTGAATAAAATTGCGAGGCTTTTACCACTCGGGGTGGTAGCTCAGTTGGTTAGAGCGCCTGCCTGTCACGCAGGAGGTCGCGGGTTCAAATCCCGTCCATCCCGCCAGAAACTTAAAAAGCATCCATCTTTCACCTTAGCTGCAAGATTTTTTTTGACGCGTACGTCTATGTACGCTTACAAAAAAAATCTTTTGCTGCGGCAAAATCTGAATACTTTTTAAGCTTCTGGGGTTTTGTGGGGCTTGACAATAAATACTTGGTTACGATCCAAGTATATCGTAACCACTGTAATCTTATTTATATATGCCTGCATTTCGTTCCACGATATCGTTTACAGAGCAAAATTGGGAAAAGCTTGAGGCTGGTGATAACAAAAGTCGAATGGTCAATATTGCGCTTAAATTCTTTTTCGATTCAAAGGAATTGCTTAAAAAAAAGGAGGAGGATTTTATTTTGAATGAGTTACAGCATTATGAGGATAATAACGAATCATATAGTTTTGAGGAGACGTTTAACTAGATCTTTTATCGAGATTTACAAAGTTGATCAGCTTGCTATAATGGCTGTAAATTTAATAGTAACTTGCGTATATGTCAGATAAAAAATTATTTTGTTTTAATGATAATGTGTGGATGCGGTTAGTGTTGGGGCTTACGGTGATTGTGGGGGTGGGGACTTTGATTTGGGGGAGTGGGATTAATAAGATGCAATTATTGGTTTTTTATGTGATGTTGTTTGCGTTGTGGTGGTTATTGGCAAAGCTAAATTGGAAGCAGGTTGTGGTGACGAGTGCAATTCCGGTGATGGTTTTGGCTGCAGGCCGATTTTTTGAGATTTGGCGGATAGTGGTTTCTGACTATTTGGGAATTTCTTACTGGCTGATTTTTGCGGCAATTGTTGCAATGTGGGCTGTTGCTTATAGTAGCTGTTTGTTGGCGAAGCTTTTGTTTATGAAGTTTCCTAAAATGCGTCCTCAAGAGGAAGTGGTGCGTGTGTCGGCTAAAAAAATGCCTAAATTTGTTTTGAGAGCCGTGTTTAATGAGTTTGTGGTAGTTGTTTTATTTTTAGGGGCGGCGACGGTATTGGCTGGTGTTAACTATTTTGTATTGGGAGCAACAATGACGATTTTGTTTATGCGTTGGTTTGTGTCAAATAATGCAGAGCGGATTTTGATGATTTTGGCAGTGTTGGTTGGCTTTGTTTCTGTGTATTTGGGGGTAAAGTTTGGGCTTTGGTCATTTTTGAGTCCGGTGGAAATTGTGGCTTTTCCTTTATGGGTGCCATTTAGTACTGGGATCTTTGTGGTTTCGGCTTATCATATGTTGAGCGTTTTATCTTCTTTACAGAAAAATTAAATGAAAAAGGAGTATGGCATGCCACAAATTGTTTTGAAAGAGTCTGCTAAAATTGTGATTATTCAAAGTCTGTGGCATGCGGATATTACGGACAATATGGTGAATAAATGTAAGGAAGTTTTAGTTGGTACTGGTGTACAGGCGGCCGATATTAAATTGGTGCAGGTGCCGGGAGCGTTAGAGATTAGTTTGATGGCTAAGGCATTGGCAAAGAGAGAGAAACCGGCGGTCATTGTGTGTATAGGCGCAATTATTAAAGGTGAGACGTATCATTTTGAAATGGTGGCGAATGCTGTAAATGAAGGGATGAACAAGGTGGCATATGAGTTTGAAATACCGGTGATTCAGCAGGTTTTGGCGGTAAATAATTTGGCTCAATTAAAAGCCAGATCGGGTGATGACCTGGCTAATAAAGGGATTGAAGCGGCCAATGCCGCCTTAATGATGATTGAGTTATTGCGCTAGATTGATGATTGGGGCGCTTTCGGGGGTGATGGGTTGCGTTGTTGTTGGAGTTATTACGGGGTCTTCGAAAGGTAGTGGTTCGGGGATTGGGGTTGGGTCTGGCACCGGTTCTGTAATTGGTGGTGTATTGGATGTGCCAATTTTGACGGTGATTGTGGCGGTGTTACTGTAGCCCTGTTTGTCGATAACCTTGGCGATGACATTATGAGTCGATCCTGGTTGTAAATTGCGTGTGACGCGGATATTACCGTCGTAGGTGCCTGAGGTGGCAGTGTATTGAATGGCGGTATCCATAGAGTATTCGATACGGTCGATGCCGTTGGGGGCTGAGTAGCTGACGGTAACAGTGCTTGTGCCGTAGTCTAAGGCGCTAAAGTTGACGGGGCTGGTGATTGAGATTTCGGGTCTGTTTTTAGCGGCGTCTTTGGAGCAGAGATCACTTTCTTCACGCGGGGGTGTTCGGTAGAAGATGTTGCCTTCGACTAGTGTGTTTTTGTCGTCTTTTGGTCGGTTTAGCCAAGCATAAATTGCTTCTTCCCAATTAAGGAAACCAGGGATAACGGAATGGGGGGTGACAAAGGTTGCGGTTTGGACGAACTCGTTGGGGCAGTATTCGTTTGGTAGGAGGCCGTTACGAATGTCTACGGTGGCTGAGGTAAAGGAGTTGTCTACTTCTTTGGGAACGGCGTAACTGGCGAATAGGTCGGTACGGATCATGCTTTTTGGAGTGTTTTTACCAGGAAGAAGGCCGGAAATTTTGCTGATGGCTACGGATTTTATTTCCTCTGGTTTTGTAAATTCGGTTGGTTTGATTTCTAGAGTTTTGTTGGCGTATTCCATGTATTTTTTCCAGGTTGGGGCGGCGTTGCTGTAGCCGCTGGCGTTGGCGCGCATGGCATCACCGTTACTGTTACCGGACCAAACTGAGGTTGTTAGTTGTGGTGTATAGCCAATTGTCCAAGTGTTGCTTGGGAGAATTTTATTTGCGTCGATTTTTTTGTTGCTGGTACCGGTTTTAACGGCTGCGGGACGATCGCTAAGTTCGAGGTTTGAGCCTAAGTTAACTTCGTGGTCTGATAAAATGTTGCTAATGAGGTATGATGCTTGTTTATCTAAGACATCTTGGTATTTAATTTCTTTTGGTGCTTCGTAAAGAATATTACCTTTGCTGTCTTCAACTTTGAGGATTGGTGTTAGTGGGGCTTGTTTACCATTAAGTCCAAAGGCGCTGTAGGCATGAGTTAGTTCGAGTTGTTGAATTTCGCCACTACCTAGGGCTAGTGGGTAACCATAGTCGTAGTTTGATTTTAGGGTTGTGATTCCCATTTTTGTGGCTAGATCGATTACCCCTTTTTCTTCGCCGGCTAGGTAGAAGGCTTTAATTGCAGGGATATTGCGAGATTGACCAAGTGCGTAGCGAATACTGGTTGGTCCAATAAAATGGCCGTCGTAATTGTTGGGATAATTTGGGCCAAAGGCAGTTCTTACGTCCCAAATGACGGTGCCGGGGCCGTATCTATTTAAAAAAGCTTTGGCATAAACAAAAGGCTTGAATGATGAGCCTGGTTGTTTGAGGGAAGTGGTAATATTGACGTTGCCATCAATTTCTTCATTAAAATAATCGGAGGAGCCGACCATGGCTAGAATGTGACCGGTTGCGTTATCGATGCTAACTAGGCTCATGTTGGTGGCACCGCGTTGTTTGTTGGTTTCGGTGGCTTGGCTGATTAGTTCTTCGGCTTTTGTTTGTAGGTCTAGGTTTAATGATGTATATACTTTTAGACCACCGGACTCTACGAGTTCTTTGCCAAATTGTTGTTCTAGAATATCGCGCACGTAGAAAACAAAATGGGGGGCTTTAATGGAGGAGTGGTTGGCTTGGAATTGGACTTTATTGCTTTCTGTTACGGCTGTTTTGTATTCCGCTTCGGTAATGTAGTTGAGGTTTTCCATTCTTTTTAAAACGGTATCGACGCGGCCTGGTAGGTAAATTTTGGTGCCGTTTGGTAAGTCTATCCATTGTCCGATTAAGCCAAAGATATACTCTTCGTCATTAAGATCGCTAATGTCTTTGATTTTGCGTTTGTCGGCTTCGGCTGCGGTAAACTCTTTGGTTAGGGTTGAATTGCGGTTGTTGCCGTAGGGAGAATAGTAGCTGGGGGCGTTGGGGAGGCTGGCTAGGATGGCTGATTCGGCAAGCGTGAGGTCTTTGGCGTCTTTGTTAAAGAAAACGTCGCTGGCTTGTTCAACACCGTAGGCGGTACCGCCGTAGGGGATTTGATTTAGGTACATTTCGAGGATTTCGTCTTTATCGAAGGCTCTTTCGAGGCGGGTGGAGAGAATTACTTCTTTGATTTTTCGGGTGATTGTTCGCTCTGAGCTTAAGAAGGTGTTTTTAATTAGCTGTTGTGTAATTGTGGAACCACCGCGGGCTTTACCAATGCCGATTTGGCTGAAGACAGCTTTAATGATGCCGCCAACGTCGAAGCCGTGATGTTGGTAGAATTGGTCATCTTCAATGGCAATTGTGGCTTGTTGAACTGTTTTGGGGATTTGAGAGATGGGGATAATGTCTCTAATTTGATCGTCGGAGATTGTGTAGAGGCGTTTGCCGTTAACGTCTAACATTTCTGTAGATGGGGGGCCGAGGTAGTTTTGAATGGAATTTACAGAGGGGAGAAATATGCTATAGACTAATAAGAGTGTTGTTAAAATTGCGAAGCCGCCAGTGATGATACTCAAGCCAAAGATAAACAGACGTTTTTGCGGATTGTTAGTACTGGCCTGCAAATGTTGGAGGTAGTTGTTGAATCTTCCTCTTAGTTTTTTAATGTGTGCATTTTGAGATTTTGAATACATAGGACATCTAATATGTTAACTAGTTATTTATACTACACTTTTGTGGTTGTGAGAAAGAGATTTTCTAGGCTTAGTTGTGCATTAAAGTTAGCGTTAATATTGTTGATGGTTGTTTGAATGATTTTAAGTTTGGGACTTCCCGGTTGGTTGCGGACTAAAATTTGGTAAGTGATGAGGAATTCGATGATTTGGGAACGGTCTAAACCGGAAATTTCCTTTGTTAGGAGAAAGTGGTTTGGAGAAAGGGGGGTATTGTCTAGGTCGGAAAGTTTTTGATACCAAGTTTGTAGTTGGGCAAAATATTCGGGATTTTGGGCTAATTCTTGCAGGCGGCCCGGTTTGCCTAAACTTAGCGTTAACTGGAGATCGGTAATGTTGGTTTCGGGTAGATTTTTGGTCGCAAATGTTGTTAGTTCGGTTGTTGAAAGATTGTTTAATCTTAGCGTTTGGCAGCGTGAGCGAATGGTGGGCAGGAGGTCGATTTCGTTACTTGTGGTTAAGAGGAAGCGCACGGGGGCGGGTGGCTCTTCTAGTAGTTTTAGGAAGGCGTTGCTGGCGGGGATGTTCAGTCGTTCGATGTTTTTGATGATAAAGAGATGATGTTTTGAAGTACTGGTTAGGTGGGCTTGGACTTTTAGTTCTCGAATTGCGTCGATTCCAAATAAGCCTGGTTCTATAAAAAAATGGGTGTTGATTTGGGTTTGGGCGGCGACTTGTTGGCAGGTGGCACACGTTTGGCAGCCTTGATTTGTGCACTGGAGAATTTGTGCTAAACGGCTAATGATGGTGGTTTTGCCAATTTGGCCGGGACCGGCTAGCAATAGTGATTTGGGAAGTTGGTTGGTGTTTATTAAGTTGTCTAAGTGTTGCTTAGTTAGTTTGTGGCCGATAATTTGAGGGAAGTTTATGGAAGACATGTAATCTGGACTAGAATCTGTGAATAAGCTGTGGTATAGAATTGGGTGTCTTTATAATGTAATCTTTATTATGAAATTTATATTTAAGCGATTTACATTAGTTGCGGTTGCAATTCTTGCACTACTTTTAGTGGGATGCAATGCAGACACCACTACATTACCAAGTAACACAACTACAACTATGAATACTATTGATCAATTGGCTATGCCGGAAATTGGTGAAGAGATACTGGTTTTTAAGACTAATATGGGTGTGATTAAGGCACGTTTGTTTAAGGAAGGAATTCCGGAGACACATAAAAACTTTGTTTTTCATGTTGAGGAAGGGAATTATGATGGTACCATTTTTCACCGTGTAATGGATGGATTTATGATTCAAGGTGGTGATATAGATGGTTTGGATGGCATGGGTGGATATAGTTATAAAGGGAAGGGCACGGCAATTGGTGAAGAGTTTACACCAGAGTTGAGGCATCATCGTGGGGCTTTATCTATGGCTAAAACACAGTTTCCAAATACAACCGGTAGTCAGTTTTTTATTGTACAGGCTGAAGAAGGAACACCGTTTTTAGATGATGTTCATTCTGTTTTTGGACAAGTGTTTGAAGGCATGGAAGTGGTTGATGATATTGCAGCTGTTGAAGTGGATGGTATGGACAAGCCTTTTGATGAGGTTGTGGTAGAATCGGTTTCTTTAGAAAAATATGAATAATCTGTTATGATTTATTTAGATCATGCGGCCGCAACACCTGTTGATAAACGGGTGTTTGCTGCAATGAAGCCTTATTTTATTGAGCAGTTTGGCAACCCATCGTCTTTGTATAAACCCGGGCGTGTTGCTAAGGCGGCAGTTGATGAGGCGCGTCAAAAATTGGCAAAATTAATGGGTGCGAGTAGTCGAAATGTGATTTTTACGGGTGGAGGTACCGAAAGTTGTAATTTAGCTTTGTTTGGCGTTGTTGAAGCTTCTACTTTGCCGGTTAAGCATATTATTATTAGTAAAATTGAGCATGATGCCGTGTTGGCAGCCGCTTATAAATTAGAGGCTCAAGGTGTGGAGGTAACTTATTTAGATGTTGATGCGGATGGTTTGATTGATCTGGTAAAATTGGAGGCATCAATTAAACCAAATACGGTTTTGGTGAGTATTGGGTTTGCGAATAATGAAATTGGGGTTGTTCAGGATTTGGTGGCGTTGGGAGGTGTTTGTAGGAGGCACGGCGTGCTGTTACATACGGATGCCTGTCAGGCTGCGCCTTATTATGAAATCAATTTGCGTGATTTGCCGGTGGATTTGGTATCAATTAATGCTAGTAAAATTTATGGGCCAAAAGGCATTGGGGCTTTGGTGATTGGGAATAGTGATGTTGATCTATTGCCACAAATTATGGGGGGTGCTCAGGAGTTTGGGTTGCGGTCGGGTACTGAAAATGTACCGGGAATTGTAGGTTTGGCGTCTGCCTATGAGTTGGCTTGTGCTGAGCGTGTAGGGAATGTGGCTAAATTGACAGGTTGGCGAGATTATTTAATTAGGGGCTTAGTGGACGATGGTTTAGGTATTAAGTTGACGGGTAGTCGTGAGCACCGTTTGCCGAATCATGTGAGCGTGATTATTGGTGATGTTGAGGGTGAGTCTTTGTTGATGCGATTGGAGCAGGAAGGAATTTGTGTTTCGACCGGGGCGGCTTGCAGCTCGGGATCTTTGGAGGTCTCGCATGTTTTGGAGGCAATTGGCGTTAGTGAGAATGATGGGTATTCGGCCTTGCGATTAACGTTGGGGGAACTGAATAATGAAAAGCAAGTTGAAGAGGCGTTGGGGAAAATTAAGGTGGTGATTGAGGCTTTGAGGGGAATGGTGGTTTAAGGCAACAAATGTTGTTGGGCTCATTAAACAAATCGGGTAGAATTTTAGTTAGACATTCCCAGCGTGCTGGAAAGTTTGAGTTGACCCAATTTGCGGTGTTTCGTTTTTGGCGTGTAAGGCTGGTGTAAGAAGAGATTTTGAAATTTATGAAGATGGAGTCGGAAATTGCATTTTTGTGGGGCTAGGTGAGAGTGTACTTACCACGTTGCCTTCTGTTTGGTAGGTGTATGCTTGGGCATGCGGAACATGTGGTACAATAGCATTAGTAAGCCATAAATGGCTGGTTTCAAGAAGCGGAATCAGCTACAATTTAGACATTCTTTGATTAGCAAACATGGATGATTCTA
>PFRW01000032.1:2574-5820 GCA_002788755.1 Candidatus Peregrinibacteria bacterium CG_4_9_14_0_2_um_filter_41_14 | reverse complement strand
TTGTTTTGGTTTCTTGCGGATCTAGCTCCGTTAGTTCCCGAAGGGGATTTAAGTCTAGTGCCGGCATATCACCCGGTACAAAATTAGACATACTGCGAGCCACTAACGACTTTACGGCCGGTAAGCTTCTGTATAAAAATTCGCCGGGGCAGGCGGTGGAATCAGAATCGCGATGGCCACCAATTACCGGATAGACCTTGTTATTAAATGTGTCTGTAGCCAGCGGGCTTAAGTTATATAATTCCGCTTTAGCCGTTAAGATCCGGGATAATGCCTCTAATACTTCTTGAGAAGGCGCTGCTACTTGGTAATTACCCATTACAGATATGCCGATTGAACTTTGATTAACCGGGATGGAATGACCACCAATAACCTTTTCGCCACCTTTGCGCCCCTCATAAATTCGCCCTTCGGGATCAACAATATAGTTGTAGCCAATATCACCCCAGCCACGTTTAATGGCATGGTAATATTGAATGTTGCGTAGGGCTTGCTTAGGGTCACTTCCGGCAGAAGAAACAGTGTGATGCACTACTAAAAAACGGATGGTTTTGGCATATTCATAAGGCCATTTAAGATCATGACCATTTTCGTTTGTAACTATACTTTCAATATCCGGGTCTGTGGGGCTGACATTCTCATCTTTGTCCGCATCCGGATTTGCGGTTGCTGTTGTATCTACGTTTAAGTTACCGCCATTAACACGGGTAAAATAATTATAATCATCTACTGCACCCCATTGTTCACGGGTTATTAGTGGTACAAAGCCACTAACATCGGAGCTGGCGACGTAATTTGCGCTTCCGGCAATTTGGGCAGTTGGCCCGTTTGGTGCTTTAACATTAATAAAAGTAAATTTTAGACCGTTAAGTTCGGCATCCTTATTATCAAGCACTACCTTATATTGATACGCTTGTGATGGGGCAATGTTAACAATAGCATCCAGCGTTTTAGGTAGTTCTGCCAAATGATCAATATCCGCCTCAATCGACATCCACTTAGACCACTCTTTTTTAGCTGTTGCTTGTGAACGTAAGTATATATGGGAATTTGTGGCAGGGGAGTTCCATTCGGCAATTATACCGGTGAATACACCTTTAGTTTGATAAATCGGGCTCTGATAATTGAGCGTTTGTTGACCGGCCGGTACTTTAAAGTTACCAATAATTGGCTGTGCTGCCAAAACAGCCTGACTTCCCATAAGAAAAGCCAGGCCGATTGATAAACTAATAGCGATCTTTTTGAAAAATTTAGATTTCATTTAGTTTAGCGATTAAAGCGTCCTTAGATTGGAATCCTGACATACGAGCAATTTCTGCACCATCTCTAAAGATAATAATGGTAGGAATAGAAGTGATTGCAAAAGTTTGTGATGTTTCACCACTGGCATCTACATCGACTTTTGTGAAGGTGATTTTACCGGCATAGTCTGCTTCAATATCTTCTAATACCGGTGATAACATTTTACAAGGGCCACACCATTCAGCAAAAAAGTCTACTAAAACGGTCCCTGAACTTATTGAGTCAGCAAAATTGCTGTCTGTAAGAACTTGCATAATACTTTGATTAAATTACAAAAACATAATACGGAAAAATCCGACAAATTTCTATCACATTTTTACCTGGATTGTTTCGCAAACTTTATATATTTGCCACAATTGGCACAATCTACACGAATTGGACCACCGCCAGATTTTCGACTCAGTACACCTTCCGTTTGACTATTACACTGTTTGCATTCAAATTGTACTTCATCGATTAAACAGCGTAGCTCATTGTTCTCCGCAAGTCCGATACGCATTTGTTGCGGTTTTGGCACAGCTTTTGGCGCCGATCCCGTAGCCTTTTCGGCCGCAGTTTGGGCGAGTGTGTTCACAATTTCGTTTTCTTTGTGACCGGCATGACCTTTTACCCATTGCCAAACAGGCTTCCAGCCTTTTGCTCTTAGTGTTGCCACTTGTTGGTCTAATTCCGCCCATAAATCCGTATTACTTTTTTTCTTCCATCCTAAATTTAACGTACTAATTAAAAGACGCGAATCGGAATAAAGTTTGAATTCACCAGATTTCGCCAACTTATCCACCTTTTTTAAAGCTTCTATCATCGCCTGCATTTCCATGCGGTTATTAGTGGTTGTGGAACTTGGTCCGCTGTCCTGCCACTGTTCTTTGCCGTTTACAATTAAATAGCCCCAGCCACCCGGCCCCGGGTTTCCTAAGCAACTCCCATCTGTATATATTTTAAAATTATTCATCGTCAGGTAGAATACTAAAGTAATTGAGCTCTGTCTATGTTGATCCCCATCGCCATTCCCATTAAGCCGCAGATTGCCAGCGAAGGTATCCGGCTAACCCAAAAAGTTGCCGAACATGGCGGCGATTTTTGTGAATTATGGTGCGATCAATTAAAACTGGAAGACGCCATTACCATTGCCAAAGCCAGCGACGTCCCCCTAATCATCAATTTAAAAGACGAAACCGAGCAAGGCACATTTAAAGGGTCGATCAGCGAAAAACTAAATTATTTAGCCCGCCTGTCCGAGCTACCGCAAGTAAGCTACGTCGATATCCGTTTCGACCTTTTAGACGACGCCTTTTTAAGTGCCATCAAAAAACCGATTATTGCCTCCTATCACGATTTTGAACGCACCAAACCGCTCCCCGAACTGCTGGACATCGTCGACAAAATGGCCCTCACCAAGCCAGCAATTATCAAACTTTCCACAACCATCCAGTACGAAATCGATTTAATCAATCTGTTCCAACTACAACTACGCACCGCCAACTGGCGCAAGCGCCGCATTGTAATTGGCATGGGTGACAAAGGCGTCGCCACCCGCGTCATGTCGCCACTTTTTGAGCACGCCCTCACTTTTGCCTCCCTAGATTCCACAACAACCACCGCCCCCGGACAGTTAACGGTGTCGGAGCTTAGGAGGGAGTGGGAGACGTTGCGGTTTGGGTAGGGTTAGTCTAAATTATAAATTTCTTTCCGATCTTTGATTCTCAATATAAGCAAAATTGTTATTTCTCCATTTGTATCAACATCAAATAGGGCACGATAGCTACCAATCCTAAATCGAAATTGACCATATTGATTATGTTTGAGCTTTTTGGCATGAGCTAGTGGCTCCGCTTGATTTGCAAAAAAATACAATTTATCCGTAATCCGCTTAGCTATATGCTTTTCTAAGTCTTTAAGATCTTTTAAGGCTTTGCTTGTGTATATCAGATTGTGTTTCATAAT
>PFRW01000032.1:0-2548 GCA_002788755.1 Candidatus Peregrinibacteria bacterium CG_4_9_14_0_2_um_filter_41_14 | reverse complement strand
TTTCATAATCCCAATTCAGCCAAAACTTCTTCATGACTATATACATTCCCTTTTTTTACGTCGACTCGTGCTTCCAAAATATCCTTTTCTAAATTTTCTAAAATAAACTCTTTTTCATTAATAGGGTTAATTTCCATAACCGGTTTGGAGTGATACATAACAATAAAGCGTATGTTTTTTGCCCGGGCTTCTTTCCATATTTGTGTGATGTTTTGGCGAAACTCTTTGATGCCGATTAATTTCGTAGTCATACTTTTGTAATTAGTTACACTTAAAGTGTACACTTATTCGTAAGCGAAAACAACTTGTTTTATCCGAAAACATTGACTTTTCCCCCTCCGGCAGCCAAAATGCCAGCGCTTATTAATAACGAGAACTCATGCCATTGCAAATTGGAATTGTCGGTCTGCCCAATGTTGGGAAATCGACTTTGTTTAATGCTCTTACTAAAACAAAAGGTGCCGAAGCCGCCAACTACCCGTTTTGTACAATTAATCCCAACGTTGGTGTTGTCGAAGTGCCGGACACCCGCATGGAAAAATTAGCCGAAATTGTGATCCCACAACGTGTTTTGCCAACTATTATTGAGTTTGTTGATATTGCCGGACTGGTTAAAGGCGCATCCGGTGGTGAAGGTTTGGGTAATCAATTTTTAGCCAACATCCGCCAATGTGACGCCATCGCCCAAGTAGTTCGTATTTTTGATGATGAAAACGTCACCCACGTCCACGGCAACGTCGACCCCATGTTTGACCGCGAAGTAATTGAGTTAGAGCTAATTTTAGCCGACATGCAAACCGTAGAAAATCGACTTAACAAAGCCAAATCAACCGCCAGAGCCGGCAAAAAAGAAGATGTAGCCTACGCCGCCCTCGTCCAAAAAGTTTATGACCATCTGGCCGACAACAAATTAGCGATCGAAATGGATTTATCCGCAGACGAACGCCTCCAAATCCGCGACCTGCACCTGCTCACCAACAAGCCCTTTATTTACGTCGCCAATGTTGACGAAGACCGCGTTGCCGCAATGACCCCCGAGGATGTGCGCAAACAGCTAAATGTCCCCCCCGAAACCCCAGTAATTGTCGTTTCCGCCAAAATTGAATCAGAACTAATGGAACTAGACGAAGAAGAGGCAAAAGCCTTTTTAGACGATATCGGTCTAGAAGAAAGCGGTTTAAACCAGCTAATTCGTGCCGCCTACCAAGCCTTGGATTTAGAAACATACTTTACCGCCGGCGTTTTAGAAGTGCGCGCCTGGACCATTAAAAAGGGAACCAAAGCCCCCCAAGCCGCCGGTGTTATCCACACCGACTTTGAAAAAGGCTTCATTAAAGCCGAAGTCATCAGCTACGAAGATTTTATTGCCTGCGCCGGCGAAGCCGGAGCCAAAGAAAAAGGCAAACTCCGCCTAGAAGGCAAAGAATACGTTGTTAACGACGGTGATGTTATGCACTTTAAGTTCGCTAATTAAACAACCCCCATCTCATGACCAAGTCACAACTATCTAAAGCGCTTATTGCCGCTTGCAGTCTTTTTATTCTGGCCGGATGCAACAGCCAGATTCCAGCCGTTATCTCTGATAGTGAATGTCCTTTATTACCGAGTGATCCAGCTTTTGAGGTTAACTCCGATCTTGCAACCTGGCAAAATTATACCGATCCCCAGTACGGATTTTCAATTAAGATTCCGGCAAATTATGTGATTGAGCTAAGCACCGCTCCCAATAAAGGCGACTATCTTGATTATTACGATATTAGATCAGCTCAACAGTACAAACTTGGTAATGAGTGTACATTTTTAAATTACGCTTCAATTATAGTCTCAAAAGCGGATGAATCGATTGGTCGCCAAGAACTAACCGGCGGCACCGAATTCCGAGGCGGCACCTCCTATTACGCCTCCGATCAAAACTACGCCTATGAGATTAGAGAGTTTACCGACAATGCCACCTTTGCCGAATTTACCAAAACATTCGCACTCCCCGCGAAGTCATTTTCCACATTTACTCCCCCCCACAACAACGAAAGTCAGGGGCTCCCCCTTGGCCTAGGCCCTGTTGGCGAAAAAAATGTCAGTAAAAAAGTAGAGGTCATCAAAAGCCTAACCTACACATACCTCACCTTTAAGCCGGCAGGCTCCGACTTCACTCGTTCCCTTCTCGATATTACAGAAGAAGGTGGCATCGACAAAAAACATTCGTCTTCGATTACAAAAGCCAGGCTGCCTACAATCAGTATCTAGAGCAATACAAGCACTTTAAGTCATCTTTGGTGCAATTTTGGCACGACTAGTTCTCAAACGCACAAATAAACTTGAATTTCTCCGTACATTGATTATATTGTCAGAGCTTTAAAAAGCATGCGGGTATCGTATAGTGGCTATTACGGCTGGTTGCCAATCAGCAAAGACGGGTTCGATTCCCGTTACCCGCTCCACAGCTCGAGAAGCTCGAGCGCCAGCGAGAGCCCTGCGACGTATCCCCAACATCCCATTATAGGAAAACCGTCAAACTCATAAGCTTGCTCCATAAGTCAATCATGCTCTA
>PFRW01000027.1 GCA_002788755.1 Candidatus Peregrinibacteria bacterium CG_4_9_14_0_2_um_filter_41_14 | reverse complement strand
TACCAATCCGCCTAGCCGAATACGGCCACTGTTACCGTTACGAAGATTCCGGAGCCTTATTTGGCTTAATGCGTGTTCGTTCCCTTTGTATGAATGATGCGCACATTTACTGTACCGAAGAGCAATTTGAAGAAGAGTTTGGCAAGGTGATTGAGCTTTATTTGTACTACTTTAAGCTGTTTGGCATCGAAAAGTACGAAATGCAGTTATCCAAGCATTCTAAGGAAGGCTTAGGCAAAAAATATGTTGATAACGAAGCCCTTTGGATTAAAACCGAAGACCAAGTGCGCCAAGTCCTTAAAAAATTAAAAGTCCCATTTGTAGAAGCCGAAGACGAAGCCGCTTTTTACGGGCCAAAAATTGATGTACAGGTTTGGTCGGTAATTGGCCGTGAATTTACCTTGGCGACTAATCAACTTGATTTTGCCGTGCCGGAACGTTTTGACCTTAAATACACCGATGCCGATGGCGAAGAACGCACTCCCATTTGTATTCATCGCGCTCCTTTGAGTACCCATGAGCGCTTTGTTGGCTTCTTAATCGAACATTACGCCGGTGCCTTCCCGGTTTGGTTAGCTCCGGAACAAGTCCGACTGCTCCCCGTTGCCGAAGTTCACGCCGAATATGCTGAACAGGTCCGCAAACAGCTCGCCGAAAAGGATATCCGCGTAACAGTTGCTTCACCAGAAGACTCCTTAGGCAAGCGCATTCGCAACGCCGAAACCGGCAAAATCCCTTACATGCTTGTAATTGGCGATAATGAAGTAGCTGCCAAAAGCGTAACTGTCCGCAGTTATGGCAATAAAGATCAGTCTACTACACCGCTAGCCACATTTGTTGAACAGGTGACCAAGGATGCACAGTTTTAAACGTCTTCATGCCAGACCTCTTGAGCAGAATTGCGGGGTTTACCTTTGTAGTTTTCACGCCAGTAATTACCAAAATCCTTTTGGGTAGCCATGGCTTTACCCATGCCTGAAATCCCGCTCAATTCACCCTTTTGAGCAGCATCTCGAATAATTGCCACCATTTTTGCACCTCTATCATCACGAGCCAGTTTTTGCAAAAATTCTTTACCAAAGTCTTTAATTTTATTACTATTTTTTTTATAATTATCTTGCGCGGTGTCATTATCGGTATAATTTAACAATGTGTGAATATAGGCAGCATCAAAATTATATGCGATTAATACTTGTTTCATAATTTTATTCATTTCATCAAACTGCTCTCGCATTGTTAGCTTACGATCATTAGGTGCTGTGCCATATAAAAATTCCGGACCTTGTTTCGTCGTACCTTCAACTCGTCCCATTAAACCATTCATAAACACGATATAGGCGGGAACCATCTCTGCTAATCTTTCATTTGATGTGGCAAAGCTCTGTGCCTTTCTTTGTTGTCCTTCCAATTCATCATCTGATCCGGCCGCAGCTGTGGCTGCAAACATCATATTAAAACCGGCAACACCATTTTTAAGACCATCAGTCGTGTAATTGGGGCGATCCCCGGCTTGTTTACCTAAAACATTTGTGAGCATATCCCCCTGTCTATTCAGCGGGATAATAAAGTGCGCATCATCATGATCAATTTCACTAGCTCCACGTGAGCCCCTGCCAACACGATTAATTGTTGCGGTACTCATTAAGGCATCCTGCCAAATATAACGATTTACTTCAGTAACATTATAACGGTCACTCCCATTTTTCTGATTTCTGCCTTTTTTTAATTCAAAACGTTTAAGCACATCAGCCAAATACTCCGGAGCCAAATTACCCTTGGGGCTATCGGATCCAAACGGAAAACACCAAATTAAAAAGTTAAGGTAAGGGAGTTTATTCATCAATTCACTCAAAGTGGACATGAGACGACTGGAAATCAAGGTCTCACCACGGCTGTTCTTCATGTATAGTCCTTGAAAAAGATAATAAAATTTATCTTCAATACTTGCTTTACCTGCTGTCATAATATATTTCAAAAAAGCAAAATAACGCTGGGGTTTAACCGGGACACCTTCAATATGATCCACGAGCATATTATGCAATTCGCCGGCAACATTCACACCTTTAAAGCTATTATCATAATCCCGTGCTTCTTTGGTAAAATTCTCTGCTGCCGAATCGAATTTATTTGTCGATTCTGTATAAAAGCTATCACCATTATTTTCTCCCCATAAAAAGTCCATAGCCGCTTTTACCTTATCTTGAGCCATATTTGGGTTATCTGCATAATGAGAAATACTGAGTTTATATTTATAACCGCCGCTTTTCTGATCTAGGAGTCTATTAAGCGTCGACCACATTTTTGTATCATCAAAGCGTAAGCGACCACTGGCAGAAAGTACATATAGAGTCGCTTTTGTCTCATCAATATTATTCGTTGCATACATCCGATCCATTACCGCCCACTCACTCCATTGTTCCATATTGGATTTATACTTGTTTACTGTCTCTGTTTCAGATTCTGTTACCATTACTTCAAATTCACGTCCAAGACGACCAGGTAGTTTTGCTCCCACCACACCAACACGACGTTTACTTGATCGCTCTGTGTTACGTGTGTAGTAATCAATGACGACCTCGGTAATACGGTGCAAATCCTTACCACTTAAAAAGGTAATGTTGTTCCAGATATCTTGGAAAAAGCCTGCACTGTCGCCACTACCTAAAGTTTCCAGTTCTTCTATGACTTGCGGGGCGGGCGGTGGTGGTTCCGGTTCGTCTTTCTTGGTTTCTTCAGAAGGCGTGACCTCGGCATCGGCTGGCTTTTCACCAGGCTTTTGTTCCGTTGGGTCAACTGGGGCAGCTTCTTCTGTATGCGCCTCTAACTCATTATCCTTTGCCGTACGCACAAACTGCGATAGGGGGATTTCTTGGCCATTGTTTAACTTTACGCCATTAGCATCAACTTCATTAATTGTGAGGGGGCCATTTTTACCATTTTTAATTTTGGCACCCGCTTTAAGCTGAATTGGCTGGTCATTAACCTCGTCCAGATCCGGATGTTTCGCTTTAATCACTCTTGGCAGTTGATTTAAGATTTCCTGCGCTTTATTAACGTCCATTTGTTGCTCAACATAATAACGGCGCCACCATTTTGCAAATTCACTAAAAGTTAATTCTTGTTTTGTGGTCTCTTTGTAGTAAGGAACGGCTTTACTAAGGCGAATTGTTTTATTATCGGGATCGATCGCTTCGATTGTGGTTATATCGATTGCTTTATCAGCCATATATTCTAATACCAAACCCGGCTCTAATCCTTGATTGTACGAATCGAGCTCCAGTGCTTTCTCCAACGCTTTGTGATTAGAGAAATATTCACTGGCTTGATCATTTTCATTTGCCCATTCGATAAACTTTTGAAAACTTAATTCGTCGGTGCGAGTCGTGCCACCAGTCCGTATTTCCAGATCAATGAAAATTTGGTCATGGACATTGTTGCCCCCTTTAGTTATTTCATGAATAGCCTCTTCATCAAGCCGATTTTCCCATTTGATTTTTTTAATTTTGGCGGTGCTGCTAGAGCCATCAGCTTTAATAATTTCAAACTCCTTACCTACCTTAACCGGCAGGCCGGTAATTAGTTCCAGCTCTTTAATTTTCGCTGCATGGTAGTATTCTTTTTCATATTCCTGATCCAGTTTTTCAAACAAAGGTACAATCGTTTTTTCAAAGTTTTGAACCGCCTCATGCTTTATTTGATGCATCTTCTTAATTTTTGTGACTTGCTCCGGATGCTGTCGGCAAAACTCTTCACCTAAAATTTGTGCCAAGTGGGTATCGTAATTACCGGCATGTGGGCTTGTTCGCAGTAGTCTGTCCCAGTCAGATTTTGAGAAATCCGAATTATGTGCCGTAATTGCTTCCAAAAGATTTTTGGTGGCAACTTTATCTTCTTCATTATATTTGTGCGCCAAATCAATGGTTGCCCGGGATTGGCCGGCATAGCCCAATTTAAGAGTGTCCAGCCAGTTTCCCTGCGCACCAACATTGTCCATCACAGCGCTGTATGTCGATTTAATTATATTAGTCTGCCCATTCTGCTCATTTTCTTCACGAATCGCCTTAATTCCGTCATCAAACTCTGAAATTAGGTATGTTTTCCCACTATTAAAATATTCATCAATCCAGGCAATTTCATCAGCATTACCGCCCTTAACAATTGCCTGCATCTTTTTAATAAGATGGCTTGGTTCAGCAATTTTACGTTCTTCAATTTGCTTCGCAATCCGTGCCTTAAGTTGCTCCGGCTTTTCTTGAGCCCGTAGCGCCCGCCATTCTTGCACCGCATCTGTTTCCGGCTTTGGTTCGGCTGTATTGGGACCTGTTGTCTCATCGTCCGTCCCCGCAAAGTAGATAAACTTATGACTTTTTTGATGATGTGGAAACAGAGGCAAAAGCATAATTTTTGTTAGTAGGTTTTATTGTAGCAGACGATTAAGGGGTTTTACCAGGTGTTTCCGGTGTCTTGGGCTTTTCGGGTGCTGCAGCTTCTTTAGCTTTAGCCGTATCCGCAGCTGTTATAAATTCAGGTGTGGCCTCTCCCGTATATCCATATGCGCGGCGAATCTTATCATTAATTTTTCGAAGGTTTTCTGAGCCGGAATTATATATTGTTTTATTGTCATCAATATCTTTAATTATGGTAGCCAATTCTCTACCGTAAGCGCTGTCAGGCTTTAATTTGCTGGAACGACTTGCTAATGCCTTAAGGCCTCCAATGGTCATGAGTTTGCTAACGTCAGTGGTTAGGGCATATTGAATCGTTTCATCGGCTTTCTCCGGAGCATATTTGTCGAATACCCTTTGCTCATTGCGTACTCTATTAACTGCATCTTTTTGCGTTAATGTCTTTAAGCCAGATGGGCTTTCTTTTTTTGTAGGTGCCCAGGCATCTTTAAGTTGTTGCTCTTTTTCATTTATCTTACCTATTAGACCACTAATAGACATATTGCTTGTTTCACCACCACCGCCGGGCGTTGGAGTTGGAATAATTGGGACAAGACCTGGGAGGGCGGCAAGTGTGCCACCTTTTTCACGAACCCAGTCTCTAATCCTATCTGTATAATTACCAACCTCAGTTTGACTGGCAGCCGAGAATGTCACTTTCCATACTACGGCAATTGCAATAATACCAATCAGTAATTCTTTAATGGATGAAATGCCCGAAAACGGTGCAATAAATTGGTTACCCAAGTTAAACGTTAACGAGTCGGGTCCAACTTGATTTAAGGCACTAAGCATGATGTAACCAACTGACATCCCAAAGCCAATTTTAATAGGAGCGATCAGATGTTTTGTGAGTAATTCCTTAAGATTCCCTTCATCTCCGCCAAATTCAAAACCATCTGGTAGGGTGAGTTGTAACGCTAAAATTGGCGATAATGCAATCACAGTCCAAAGTACAACCACACGGGCCAGCAAGACCCCCAGCAGCGCCAAATACGCCGACGTATATACTACAAACATAACTACAGAAAAGATAAGGTTGATAGTCAGATTACTCACATTCGGATTATTTTTAACTAAATTACTCGTATCCAAAAATTCATGGATTTTACCAAACTCCACCGCCATCACCAGCGCCACGTTATTACTACTAAAGCTTTGGAAAAAGGCACGTGCCTGTGTGGTAAGCGTTGATTCATCCAAACAAAAGCCATCGGCAGCACCACTAAGGGCACCTGTAAAGTCGTTGGTTGAACCGGTTTTTACTTGATTTACGCCCTTACAAATCTGTGCAGATAACTGAGCAATTTTAGATTCATTAAAGCTGACTTCTACCGCATCTGGTAAGGCAAACATGGCAGTTGTTACGAGATTAGCCGCATCCACCATTACTTTTACACCAATAAATGAGAAGTTGACCAAAACTAAGCCCAAAATTAATTTGGGCAGCACTTTTTTAATCGCATAGTTCCCGTCCGAATCAATTCCCACCACATTGTACAGCGCAACACCCACCAAAATTAAGACAAATCCCAAATTAACAATATTTCTAATTTGCGTCCAAATGCTTAGTAATCGTTCTTCCATACCACCGCCCATAATGAGTTCGCTATCCATTAAGGCGCCAATTAAGACCAGTACCGGCCATAGTAAATAATTAAGGACCGCCACCACAATCGACATCGTTGCCGCCAAGTTGTTTAATAATTGGTCAGTCGTTTTTTCTAGGGGCCCTGTGTTTGTAACGGCATCGGCGGTATTATTAGCAGCCTCAATATCAGCAGTATTTGCTTGCGCATGTACAGTCTCTACCATTGTAACACTGGCAACATCAACAACACCGGCAATTCCGGCGACACCAGCAAAACCAGTTACCAGCATGACAAGTATCAATATTTTAACAGCAAATTTGCGCAACATAGTTTTAGGTAATCAATGAAATAAAGAAGGGAAGTCCGGCCACCGCACCCGTGCCGCCTGTTATGGCCGCAATAATTACCGCCTTTTTGTAGGAACCACCTTGTGATTTAGCACCACCTTTGGCTTGGGTTTTACTTTTGGCTTGCGATTGTTGCCTACGCTGTGGGACCGGCGGTTGATATATATTTTGTGTTGATACCGCAGTTTGGGGTACCACCGGCTTAAGAATCGGCTTTTTTTGTGTATTTAAAGTATTTAATTCTCTAGTCGTAACTGTATTTTGAGGCAAAGCAACCTGCTCAAAGTTAAGCAACTGTGTTTGCGCTGTACCATTAGCAGTTACATTAACCTGTTTGGACGTAGAAATCTCATTATCTGCCCCCTCGCCCGCACCCTCACCAAACCCACTAAAATCAAACAGTGGCGCTTGTGGCTGGCTGTATATTGGTGTTTTTGGGGAACTTTGCACTAGAGGAGTCGCATTCGTAATTGGCGTTGCTCCCAAACTTGGATTTAACAGTAATTTGGCTAACTGGTCATTATTGAGCCTTGGTTCTAAGGCAAAACTGCCTTCATCAACTTTAGTAATATGATACTGCTCACGCGGAATCAGATCTAAAAATTGACGAACGGCTTCCAGTTTTAGTGTCTCGCCCTCTTCGGGAAACAAAAACTCTCTAAAAGAGTTACTTTTACTCAAACGTTCCTTTGTAAAAGCAATTTGGGCTTCAGCATCTTGGTTGGCAGCACCCGGAAAATACGCCTGCCATAATTGGCGTTCTTCAGCCAAACTAATGGGGTCAGGTCGATCGGCATTTTGTTTGAGCTCTTTAATTCGGTTTAAGGTCAGATTGCTATCTGATTGCTTTACCAAAAGTGCCCCCACGTAAGCATGGAAGTTTACCAGCAAACTTTTGAATTCATCAGGTTGATATTGAGCAAAGTAAAGGTCCATAAGCGGTATTAAGAGTAAATTGATTTATCGTAGCCAAATTTATCTACGATATCTTTAGAGGATTTAATTTGAAACGTTTTATAAGTAAGCGCCACCTTTAGCATCTCTTCATTAAACCCCGGCTTACTGGCATTTTTACGAATATATTCGGCAAACTGTTTCTGTTCCGGAATCGTTACATCTAGTTTTGCCAGCATGCGACCACCCATTGTTTCTTTGCCAACTCCTAGTCCAGCGGCCTTTGCCGCCACTGATTTATCAGTATTTTTTTCCAGATCCATCGCCGTAATTATTTCGGCAAGACTGCTAATTGTGTTTGCGTTGGTGTAAAAAGCTTGAGTGTCTTGACTCGCATATACAGTTCGGTTTGTTGCTTCTTGCATCTCTTTCTTTGTTTTTGTAGATGCTTCTTGACCTTTAGCTAAGCCATCTACCCATGTTTCCACAATTCCTTTGCTATTTGCTGTTTTAGCTGTGGTTTTGTTTAAAGCATATAGTCCGGCCCCACCGGCTACACTCGCTAACGCTAAATATCGGTTATCGCCGGGGCCACCTTTTTGGAAACTATCGCCCACATACAGAGCCAAATTTACAATTGCCGTTAAACCAGCAAAATAAGTACCCGCAAGCCCTGCCAGTCGAGCATTATTGTCCAAAATACTACCTACGTGAATCGCATCAAGCCCCTTATTAGCTGCGCTAGTCGGCGGTTCGTCCGTTGCCGGCTGTGTACTTACCAGTTCGGCATCCCGTCCGTAACCTTTTGCAATTGCCAAAACATTTTCTTTGCCAACTAACCCCGTGCTTATAAAGGCTTTTGCTAGGCCGTAACTTCGGTCTTGGGCAATCGGGTCTTGGCTATCTTGTGCCCGTTTGTAATACCACTCCAGCAATTGTAGCTTTTGCGGTAAAGATAATTCTTTTAAAATGGCAGCAGAATCAGCAACACCGATGCTCTCACCTAAAGTCATTCCCTTGTTTTGTGACTCTGGCGCAATCGCTAACCTTTGGTCCATGTATTTTGTAATTTTATCTAACTGCTCAGGTAGCAATAATCGTTCCGGATTTTGACGTACTAGAGACAAGTTACTTTCCAAGTTCTTAGACCTTTTAGGATCTTTTGTGGCAAGCTCTTGTAATGAAAGCAAAAAAGTCGCAAAATCCGGGGCATTCCTAGCGGCCTCTCTTACGTCTTTTTCGGGTAATTCCAGCTTCAATAAATTACGATTTTTTTCAAATTCACCGCCGGCCTTCGCACCCGGAAAAAAATCCGGTCTTTCCCGCTCAAGATAATTCTCTGCTGTTGTCGTCTTTTGTACCATGTTACAGCCCGGTTATATGAATAATACTTTCCGTAATCGTTTTCTTGCGATCGATCCACTCCGGTAAAAATTGCTGTAAAGCCGCTTTTAACTGCGCCGGATCCTGTCCGTTTAGGTGAATTGTCAGTTCGTATTTGTAATTGTTGGATGGGACCAAATGCAGGTCCTGAATGTGTGGTGGCGCATAATCCACCCAAAAAGTCTTAAACATGTTGTATGGGTAAACCTTTTGGCCCACCTTTACGCCCACAGACGAAAATACAATGTCTAAAATTGGCGATTCTTGATGTTGAAAGTAATAATAAACCCCTGCAAACACCACAACCGCTACCGAAAAAGTCCAAGCATTCGCCAAAAGTCCATATATAACCAGCCCGGAAACCAACAGTAGTGCCGCTAAAACCCACCACCAAGGCTTGTGTTTGTGGATATACATTGGCGTCTCCCACTTAAGCACAGCATCATTAAATGCGCTTTGGTCTGCAACCGAGAGCTCGTCAAACCGTTTGGTCTCCGACCTCATTGCTGCTTTTATTTCTTTTGGCTTTGGAATTAGACGCATTTTTATATTTATAAATCTCATCATTATACCAAAAAAAAGCCCAACTAACAATCAGCTGGGCTTAATATTTGGAATGCTGGCGGAGTTTCTGTTGACAGGTTGCCAATTAGCCTCCTAGCAAAATTAGTGCAATTACTTTACATACGGAAGCAATGCCATAAAACGAGCACGTTTAATCCCTAGAGCAAGCCGTTTTTGAAAACGTAAACTTACGCCGGAATAATAACGAGGACGAATTTTTCCGTATCGAGTTGTATATTGACGTAATAATTTTAAATTCTTGTAATCAACATAATCCACTTCTTCAAGTTTTTTATTCTCGGTGGGAGTGCTGACTTCTTTTACTTCATTCATAGTGTTTAGTTAGACAAGTATATAATTAAAATAGATCTTCTTCAATTTCGGGACCAATGTCTTCAGCAACCATTTCGACATCAATTGGCTGGGCGGCATCGGCATCAAAATCCATACCTTCTTCATCCCCACGTTTAGAAAGGATGATCAAGTCCTGTACAATTACTTCTGTTTTAAAACGACGAGTTCCGTCTTCGGTTTCCCAACTACGTGTTTTTAAATAACCTTCAATGTAAATCAATTTGCCTTTACGTAGATGTTGAGAAGCAAAATCGGCTAGTCGCGCCCAAGCTACCAATTCATGGAACTCTGTAGAGTTTTGACGTTCACCATTGCTATTTGTCCAAGTTCGATTAGTCGCAATGCCAAACGTAGCTAAAGGTTGACCGCTTTGAGTTTGTTTAAGCTCGGGATCTCGGGTCAGGTTTCCAATTAAGATAACTTTATTTACGCTACGCATAAACTGAGGGTTAGGAAGTGTAACAGGTAATATTTATTTTTTGTCGGCAGCATCGGCTTCATCTTCGTTGTACTGAACCAGTTCATGATCCAAAGGAATGCTTGTAATTAAATGACGAAGCATGTTTGGCACTAGGCGCATGTTTTCGTCTAATTCCTGCATTTTAGTTGTATCCGTATCGTTAAAATAGAAAATGTTGTAGTAACCCGTGTCCACCTTCTTAATTGTATAAGCTAGATCACGTAAACCCCAATCATCTTCATGAAAAATTGTACCGCCTGCTTCTTTAATAAACCCACGTACTTCATCTAGAAGCTTTGTGCGCGTATTTTCTGTAGCACTTGGTTGAATGATGAACATCATTTCATATCGACGTTCAACAGTTGTTGGCTTTTTAGGCATACTTTCCTTGGTTAAATAGTAATAGCTCCAGCACATTAAAGCGGAGCAGAAAGCGACAGGAAGATAGCAAGAACACTTAACTAAGTCAACTAAATGTCGCCCTTGGTTGACTTATCTCAGTTTTATGGATATAAATAGACCTTCTCATTAATATTATAGCTGTAGTTGTTATGGAAACAATTGAAGATCCGGAAAGAACACCCGAATCAAGGCAGGTCTTGACAATTATCGAATACAATCAAGACGCAATTATGGCAGCCGTGCAGGGCTATCTGAAAAATCTGAAAAATGTGAAAAGACCACGAACCGACGAGGAAATTACCAAGATTGCACAACTTATTTATAGTGCCTTACTACTTATTGCCACCAAGGGGCCACAGGCTGCTGCTAAGATGGCCACAATTCTACTGGGTAATTATCGTGAGCACTTAACAATTCTTAACCCATTAAAGGGGATAGAGCCATTTCTAAATAGTGTAGGTCTAAAGATACATAAATTCGGACAAACTTATAATTCACCCATATTGTATGACATCATAGCCTGTACAACTACAGATTTAGCGCAGCCACAACCGCAACCAGAGGCAGTATCATTGGACTCGAAGCAAATTTTTTATATTACAGCTGACTCGGACGACCACAGCTCAGCGGTACAATTGTTAGTTGTCATTCCCCCGTCTCACCCTCTTTATGCCAATACTGTAAATCTCAGACGCAGCTTAGAAGGGCGTGTCTATTGTGTACTCATTGTTGGGGATTATTTAGAATATGATTTATTTAGAGCCGACCGCTTAATACCGGGAGGCAGCCGTCTCAACAATGTTAAAAATAAGGCGAGTCTGCATCATTATCGCCCATTATCACTTGCAAAATTAATTTATTTTAGCTTAACACAGCAATTAATTGACATCCCAGCGGCAGCACAAATCTTATCACTATTGCCATATGAGACGGTATGTAAGATTTTGAATTATATTCCGGATCCACAAATCAGAGCAGATCTCAGCACAAACATTTTTCGCGTAACAAGAGCTATCCGGCATGATACAAGTACAGTTTTAGGTTCTACCGCCCAAACTGCTTCTCCAAATCTTTAAATGTCACCCTAATCCGTGTTGGTCGCCCATGCGGACAAGTGTAATTACTTTCCACTTCGTCTAGTTTAGCAATTAGAGCTTTTTGGTCTTCAATAGTTAAGGATTGCCCAAACTTAATCGCGCTTCGGCAAGCGGTATAGTTAATTACTCGCTCTATTCGCATTTCTAAATCTTTAAAATTAACACCAGACGTTTGTGTTTCTTGCAAGTCGCTAATTAGCCCTCTTACCACAGCCTCTAGATCATCTTTTTGTATAGGACTGGGAACAGCCATTAGTTGCACCGGATCCGTGGCCAGATTAAATTCAAAACCAATTATTTTTGTCGCCTCCGCAAACTCGGTTAAAATTGCTTTTTCAGATTGATCTAACTCAATCTCCAGCGGTGTTAAAAGCTGCTGCCCCATTTTATCGGATTCTTGTTTGTACTTGGCACGCGCTTCTTGAATCCGACCGTACATCACACGTTCATGTGCCGCATGTTGATCAATTACCACTAAACCTTCACTATCAATACCAACAATATAGGCATTGTCGATTTGCGCAATTGGCTGGATCGAAATTTCCGGCAGTACTTGTTTGCTAAAACTTTCATTAAACGCCAGAGCCTGATTAACCGTGGGTTGCCGCAGTGGCGTATGGTCCCTACGCGTAAACGAGGAAGGCATGGTCCTTTCACTACCAAATTCCAGTTTGGCGGTAAGCACATGTTTTTCTAAACTAGCGGCAACAGCCGCCTTTACTTTCTGATACACAAACTGCTGGTAAGCAAAGCGCGCCTCCAGCTTGCGCGGATGCACATTTACATCCACCGCCGTTGGATCGATTTCAATATTTAGTAGAAAAATCGGAAATAAGTTATGGGGAATTAGCGTATGAAGAGCATCTTTAATTGCGTGATTAACAAAAGGTAAATTTAGTGGCCGCTGATTAACCGCCGCATATTGTTTGTTGCGGTTTTTAAGAGCCGTTTGTGGTTTCCCTAGGTAACCATGAATTTGCATGTCTTGGCTATTGTAGGTAATGGGGATGAGCAGGTCGGCATCCTTAACCCCTAAAACTTGCAATGACCGACTAAGCAAATCTGCTGTAGCCGGGTAGTCAATTTTCACTTTATTAGCCGCAACTAAGCGAAAGTGAATTTCGGGATGGGCTGCTGCATGCTGCAAAATAATCTCCGTAATATAGCGAGTTTCTGTTGCTGCTCCTTTTAAATATTTATAGCGAGCCGGCACATTTTTAAACAAACCTTCCACGCTCACAATGGTTCCGGCATTCATCGCAACCGGCTCCGGATCTGTAATTGTTGTTGCAATTTGCACTATGCGCAATCCATTTTGCTGATTATTTATCCGTGACAAAATCGATACCTGGGCAACAGAGCCAATACTGGCTAGCGCCTCCCCTCTAAAGCCCATGGTTAACACATTTTGTAAGTCGTTTAGATCTTGGATTTTACTTGTCGCATGACGTTCAAAAACTAGCGCAAAGTCCCCGGGCTCAATCCCACTGCCATTATCCGTAATTTGAATGAGCTCCTTACCACCATCATCTATCTCGATTTCAATAAAAGTTGCCCCCGCATCAATACTATTTTCCATTAACTCCTTAACAACCGAAGCCGGCCGCTCCACCACCTCACCCGCCGCAATTTGATTAATCACATGATCGTCCAGTTTTTGGATCGGCATAAAACTTTATTATAGTTACTACTATTCCTAAGTTAGCATTTCCTTTACTGCTAGACAACAAACTTCGGGGCGCTTCGGGGTTGTTTGAGGGCGGGAATTATGGTATAGTAATTAGATTTAAATTTATAAAAATGACTAATCCGGAAATAAACGTTCATAATCAGACAGAAAAGCAATCTCCAAAACCAGAGAAGGTCCCTACAGCCAAGGAAAAAGCA
>PFRW01000047.1:1557-16520 GCA_002788755.1 Candidatus Peregrinibacteria bacterium CG_4_9_14_0_2_um_filter_41_14 | reverse complement strand
AACACTTCTTCCAACATTTTGGATTTTAGGAGTTCGGCGGGGGTGCCCTCTTTGGCAATTTTGCCTTTATAAAGGATGATGGCGCGGTCGGCGACTTTGAGGAGGCTTTTTAAGTTGTGTTCGACGATGATAATGGTAGTACCGTAGGTTTTGTTGATTTGCTGAATTTTGCTGAAGACTTCGCTAACTACTTTGGGTGCGAGGCCGACGGAGGGCTCGTCTAGAAGAAGAATCTTGGGGTTTAGCATCATGCTGCGGCCTAGGGCGAGGATTTGGCGTTGGCCGCCGCTTAAGGAACCGGCTATTTCTTTGTGTTTAGTTTTGAGGATGGGGAAAAGTTTGTAGATTTCGTTTAGGCGTTGGTTGACGAGGGCTTTGTCATTCAGAATGAAGGCGCCAATCCGCAAGTTTTCGGCTACGGTCATTTCGGCAAAAACACGGAGATCTTGAGGAACAAAAGAAAGACCTAGTTCTACCATTAAATGCGGGACGGGGTTGATGGCTTCGTTGGCAATTTTGAGAGTCCCTTCTTGCAAAGGAACAAGGCCAAAAAGGGCTTTTAGCAGGGTGGACTTGCCGGCGCCGTTGGCGCCTACCAGCATAACAATCTCACCGCTCTCTACAGTTAAACTAAGTTTATCAAGCACCTTATGTTCGCCATAGGATGTGACCAGGTTGGTTGCTGTTAAAATTGGTTGCGGGTTTTTCATAATTATTTTCCCAGATAGGAGTCAATGACATTTTGTTGTTTGGTGACTGTTTTAAAGTCACCGTCGGCAATTTTTTGACCGGCATCCATAACAATAACACGGTCGCAAATTTCTTCAATTAATTGCATGTTGTGCTCAACCAATAAGATGGTTTTGCCGCTGGCGGAAAGGTCGTAGATTAGTTTTGTGACCAGTTTGATCATTTCGGGGAATAAGCCGGAAAACGGTTCATCCAGCAAAATGAGGCGGGCGTCTGAGGCAATGACTTTGAGCATTTCGAGGAGTTTTCCTTGGCCGTAGCTAAGATCTTGGGCTTGAACGTTAAGTTTGCTGCCTAAGCCTACTTCGTGCAGAAGCTCTTTGATTTTAGTAAAATGAACTTGCTGCTCTTCTTGTAAGAATTTATGGCGGCCAAATACACTGACCAGTGAAATATCGGTTTGGTATTTAAAGGCCAGATCGAGGTTTTCTTGGACGGATATTTGCGGGAGCGGTTGACTATCCTGAAACGTGCGCACAATGCCCATGCCCGCAATTTGGTGGGTTGGCTTTTTGGTTATGTTAATACCATCAAAATAGATGTCGCCGCTGTCTTTATTGATGTGGTTCATAATCGCATTAAATAAGGTTGATTTACCGGCGCCGTTGGGGCCGATCACACCAACAATTTCACCGTCATTAACGTTAAAACTTAAATTATGCAACGCTTTAAGGCCATCAAAACTTTTACTAATATTTTTAATTTGGAGAAGAGACATCGTCAAAGTTAGATTTTGTATTTACCAAACAGACCTTGTGGGCGCCAATACATTAGAGCGAATAAAATAATACCATATACAATTTGATTGGATTCAGCGGCAAAACTGCTGGGCAGACCGGCAAAGCGCATAAGTTCAGGAATTACAGTAATAAGGATGGCGCCAATAATACTACCGCCAATACTCCCCATACCGCCCAAAATCACCATAATCAACATAAAGACAGATGGCAGTAAAATAAAAGATTCGGGTGAAATGTACTGAATATAACTGGCGAACAAGCCACCGGCCAATCCGGCAAATATGGCGCCTAACACAAAAACCGAATGCTTGTATTTGCTAACATTGTAGCCATAATTTTTCATCACCTCTTCATTTTCACGGATGCCTTTTATAACTGTACCATATGGCGACTTGGTGATTTTATAAAATATGATAATGGTTAAAACCAATAAAACTAAACACAATACCAAATAAAAATTCTTATCTGTTAAGCTAATGCCAAAAATTTCAGGTCGAGGAATTGATTTCACGCCACGCGGTCCGTTGGTAAGAGATTGCCAATTTAGCATGAGACTATGAATAATTAAGGCAAAACCAACGGACACAAGCATTAGGCTATCTTCCCTTAAACGTAAAATGGGCACAGATGCGAAAGCGGCGACAAGGCCGGTAATTAAAACCCCTAAAAGCAGGGCGGGCACAAAGCTTAAGCCGGTCTTTGTGAGCAATAATGCGGTACCATATGCACCAATACCATAAAAAGAAGCGTGAGAGATGGACATAATCCCGGTAAATCCGACAACATAGTTTAAGCTTACGGCGGCAATACTGGCGATAGCAGAATAAATCGCTAACTGAACTATAAAATCCATACTACTTTTTAAATAATCCTTGCGGTCTCACTAACAAAAAGATAACCAACAAACCAAATGCAACCGTGTCTTGCCATTGGCTACCAAAATAGTAGGCGCCAAAGTTTTCGGCAACCCCCAACATTAATCCACCTACCAAGGCACCACGCATACTACCAATGCCACCAATAATGCTTGCCACAATCACCTTTAAAATTAACATTAAACCGTATGTGGGCTTAAGACTAATTTCAAGGGCGATTAAGCTGCTTGCCAACACTGATAAAAACGACGCTATAAAAAAAGTGATATATATAACTTTTTCGGTTTTCACACCAACAACGGCTGCTAACTGAGAATTTTGTCCAACAGCTCGTATGGCCGTACCAATTTTAGTCCGATGTAAAAATAGCTCAAAAACAAAAACGGATACTAACGTGACAATTAAAATTAAAATTTGGTTTTTAGTGATTGACGCCGACAAAAATTCATACCCCTGAGTTGTCACTTCAGAAAGACGGATGGTTTTGGCTGATTGCCCGAATATCAGCCCAATTAGGTTTTGCAAAATAATTAAAAGGCCAAATGAAGCAACAATCATAGATACATTTGAGGCGCCATTTTTACGTAAAGGCCTATATAAAAACTTCCAAATCAGAATCCCTAACATACCGGTAACTATAGAACTAATCAATAAACCAAAAAGGAAGCCTGTAATTAGGCCTCCTCCTTGGGTTTCAAATATAAATTTTTGAATTTGGTATGTCAGATATGCTCCCAGAATGCCTACGGCACCATAAGCGAGATGATAAAAGCGAACCGCAGAATAGATCAAGTTAAAACCTATCGTAATTAGTGCGTAAATTCCGCCGACAATAATGCCATTAACAAGCACTTGGAACATAAATTATTGTTGAACGGGTACAAGCTCGCCATCTTCAAAACGTAGTACAAGCGGCAGAATGGAGCTATCGCCATTTTCATCAAAACTTGTGTAACCGGCAAGGCCATCGTAATTAATTGTATGCAAATAATTACGAATTGCCTCAGCGTCATAACCAACTGCGTCAATTGCCTTTAAAACTATATTCATACGATCGTAAGACAACACAGTATAGGCATCGGAAGCTGGCCCTTCGAGGTATGTGTTTTCATAAAGTTGTAATAGTTTATTAACACGATCATCGGCTGTATTGGCGGCAACTAAAATTGCATATACGCCTTCAGCCGCATCTTGAGCTGTGTCGCTAAATTCAGATCCGGCAATACTGTCGGTACCATAATATGCCATTTCTAAACCAAGCTCTTTGGCTTGCTTAATGACTAGGCCGTTGGATACTGGTGAATTACTTATTACAGCCAAAACTTCGGCTTTACTTTCTTTCACTTTTTGTAAAATAGTCTTGTAATCGGTTGTGCCTGTATTAAAAATTTCATCGGCAACTGGGGTTGTGTCAAACTCAGCTAATTTAACTTTTAAATCATTTAAAAAAGCTTGGCCAAAATCATTATTTTCGCTAACTAAAGCGATTTTTTTATTTTTTATCAATTTTGCTAAAACTTCTGTAGCCTTATCATCAGATGGAGCATTACGGAAGAAGTACTCACCACCAACCTTGGTTAACTCCGGGCTGGTTGACAAACTAGAGAAAAGAACTACTTGACCTTGCTGAATGATCGGCAGCATTGCCAACGTTGCATCGCTACAACCGGCACCCATAATTAATTGTACTTGGTCAACATTTACCAGTTTTTGAGCAGCATTGGATCCTGCTTGACCATTACAATGTGAATCTTCAAAGATCACTTCAATATCGGTACGGCCGCTGGCTGTTAGGGCAAGTTGAATTGCACGTTTTTCGTCGTTGCCAATGGAAGCAAGGTCACCTGTTAATGGGCCGACGTAACCTAACTTTATTTTTTCTTGGCTAAGATTTGCGACTTTAGTACTACATCCTCCTAACACTAGTGCTACGACCACCGTTAACATTGTGGCAAGTAAAATGTGTTTTTGCTTATTCATAAGCATCTATTAAATAATAATGAACTGGGAACTAGCAAAGTATAGCGCAACTATCTGTGCTTAAAACACTATTGACACAATTACCATTGACTCACCCTCCGATTGTTTCGATAATCTTTCTCAGTTGATCAATTGCTTTTTGGTTATCGGCAAGTTTGGCTAATTTTAATAACTTTTGATAAATTTGTTTATTTCTTTTTTGCTCCTTTAACGTCTTAATATTTTTCACTTTTTGCAATAGCTGATTATACTCTTGCTGATAACAGGCCTTGAGCATCTGTTGGTTTTCAAGTGACTCATATAGTGAAATAGCCTCCGTAAAATCACCTTTTTTATAGTAGTAGGCGGCCTTGCGATCTGTAACGGTCCGCATAAGCTTGGGGATCTTAGTTTTTTCGGCGTAATAATGAGCTTTATCAAAATTAGCCTTTTTACTGTAATAAAGTGCGGCGTTGTGATAAATATTTTTGAGTAAATCTTTGGCGCCAGCTTCCTTTAAATAGTAGATTGCGGCCTTAAAGTCATTAATATTAGCAGCGGCCACACCTAGGTTTCGGTAAGCAATATTTAAGTTTTTTTCGACTAGCTCCCTCTTACTACTAAGCAAAAAGGCCAGATTGGCACTTTTAAGGACTGTCCGTGCCGATAATTTGTAGCGTTCTTCTCGATAATCGTGCACATCCAGTAAATTTGTAGAGATAATTTCGGTAACAGGGATGATGTCATCGTAAGTTTGGTACTTGTGGAAGCTGCCTGTTGTGGCCTCAATGTCGATACCGTTAAAATGCAGACAAATGTGCCCTGGCAATAGCTTAAGCTCCAGATCGTCCACGGGGTACATCAACGAATATAAATAAATGTATATAGTTACGATCTGATTACAGTCCCCCATCATAATTTCGTTTTCGGGATCGACTAAGAGTTTATCAAAGCTGGCCGATTCCAAATATTCATAGTGGTGGCCGGGGCGCAAAAAATGCATTATTGCCATTAAATATGTTAATTTTTGGATTTCGTCGGCATTTAAATCGAGATCTAAAATAAGAAGTTGCTCGTGGAGTTTTTCGGGGGTGATGATGTTTTTGGCTACATCTTCTTGAAAATCCTGAACCATAAATTTAACATTTTTGTATAGACTGGCACGTCTTTTTTTAGTGAGTCCGCTGTACCCTTTAAATTTTTTTTCTAACCAAAGATTAAGCACAATTAAATCTTTCTGCATAAACTTAAGCAACTGCTTTTCAACTTTTTTATGCGGCGTTCTACTATTGATTTTATCAAAAAAGCGATCGATTTTCTTTTCGACAGGATGTACATATTTGGTGAATAGTCGACGTAAAAAGTTAAACATATTTGACGGAAGCCAGTTGATTAGGTATTAATATTATAGTCTAATATTATAGATGAGTTATCAATTTTTGTTATTTTTTGGAATCACCTTCTTGATCGTCTTAGACATATTATTTTATATGTATTTGGCTTTTAAGAACAAGACTGTTGTTAACCTAACATTCTTTGACAAGGAAACGCAAAAAAGACTGAGTAATTTAATCATGATTTGCCTTTTTGATGGCATTATTATTGGTATTTTTGTAGGTGTGTTTATTGCTCGGTACTGGCTTGTTCAGCAATGATTTCTTGTAAGGCGGCAGATGCCGCTGACTGCTCGGCCTTTTGTTTGCTACTACCGGTGCCGGTAGCAATCTCGCGCTCACCTATGTTGGCAGACATGGTGAAGATTTTGTCGTGATCTGGACCAACTTCTTTTAGAACGACGTAATGTGGGGTAACGCCAAATTTTTCTTGGCTAAATTCTTGAAGTAAAGATTTGGCATCACGATGGGCACCTTCGCTTACTAATTGGTCTAGATTGTTTAAGATGTTTTCTTCGATAAATTTTTTGGCGACATTGTAGCCCTGATCAATATAGATGGCGCCAATTAAAGCTTCAACTGTGTTTGCCAAAATATAATTTTTTTGACGGCCGCCGGAAGCCTCCTCCCCTTTACTTAGGCGCAGGTATTTGCCCAAATCTAACTTGTGGGCAACTTCGGCTAAATGTTCACCTTTTACCAAGGCGGCGCGCAAAGCAGTTAACTCCCCTTCCTGTTGCTCCGGATAATTATTAAACAGATGGTCGGTGGTGGTCATTTCTAAAACAGCATCGCCTAAATATTCCAGGCGTTCGTTGTCGGCGACCGGTTCCTTTTCCTCACTTTCGTTAACATAAGATCGATGTGTAAAACAACACAAGTATAGCTCCTGCTTATTAAATGTTATGCCAATTTTTTTTTCTAATTCTTGATACATAGTTAGGCTAGTTATTGTATTTTGTTTTGTTCTTTAGCAATTTGAGAAAGAACGCCATTTATAAATTGAAAACTACTTTGATCACCAAACTCTTTGGCCAACTCTACCGATTCATTAATGGCAACAAGGGCTGGAATGTCTTCGCCGTATAGCAACTCATATACCCCCAATCTTAAAATAGCTAAATCGACCTTAGCAATTTGATCTAGAGGCCATTCAGGAGCGTAAGTGCCAATTATTTTGTCGATTACGTCTTGATGCTCTAAAACATTGGCAAATGTTTGACTGGCAAAATCGGTATTTGGCAATTTTCGCCCATCATCATTTTCTAAGAGATAGGCGATTATTTCTTCCCGTTTTTGATCTTGTCTTGAATTTTGCCAAAAGAGAGCCTTAAGGACAATCTGCCGTGCTAGATGTCTAAAACCACTCTTCATTTAATTTAGGCTTTTATAGTTGTGATCTTGTCTAGGTCTTTGCTTGTTTTGTCAATAATCATTTGACCATTATAGTGACCACAATTATTACAAATGTGATGGATACGGTGTTTTTCTTGACAATTACTGCAAGTAGCCAATGCAACTTTGTTTAAAAGTTTGGTTTGTTGCTTTTTTACGTATGTCGCATAACGTCTACGTGTACGTGTTTTCGATGTTTTCTTCTTTGGAACAGCCATGTTTCTAAATTAAACGCTTGGCAAGAATACTAAATTGCCCTTAAAAAGCAAGTCGATTTTTTGTCATTTACTGATCAAGCAATTTGGCAAAGGGATTACGGTTAGTATCATCTTGTGTTTTATAATCGATACCTGTGCAGTTCTCGTCACAAAGTAAGGTGGTTGGGATGGCAAGATTAATCACATCGGCTAAAAAAGTATTTAAATCGATATTTTGATGCTTGTTACTAATTAGTTCGTAGCCAAACTCGTGATCTTCAACGTCAACATCGTCCAATTTATGAGTGTAGTATAGTTGTTCGGCATTTTCGATGATGAGATTGTGTTTATAGTTTTGTAAACAACGGTCACAGGCCACGTCAATTTCGATTTCGGCGTATGGGATTGCAAGCACAACACCGTCGGGGATCCGAATTATCAAACTATTGGCCTCTGAACCGGGGGCAATCTTAAAGTTTACGGCCCCCACGGGGGTCTGGTCTAGGTCTGCAATTAGGTGTTCGATTTGAGTTCCGGGGACAGAGTGTAATAGCTCCCCAACTGAAACTTTCTTAATCATTATTTTTTCTGTTTAATTAACAACTACTGGATTATAACAAATAAACTAGTTATTTGTCTATATTGACGTTAACCATATGTTTATCTAGTATAGTTCAGCTGTCTTTAACTGCTGCCAAAAATATGCTTGGCTTTCTTAAAAGAAGGACTAAAAAAGAATCACATGGTCATTATGTGTTGGCACTTGATATAGGAACCGAATTTGTAAAAGCCCTGATTTTTGAAGCCAAAGGTGCAAAAGGCATTGTTATTGGTTTTGGAAAAGCACGCCAAAAGCTTGGCGATATGAGCAATGGTGCTGTTACAGATATAGGTGGCGTAATTGATAACTGCCAAGCAGCAATTGCTGAGGCCGAAAAACAAGCTGGTGTCATTCCCACACAAATGATTATGGGTATTGCCGGTGAGTTAGTTAAGGGTGATACAACAGTAACGACTTATCGACGTAAAAATCCGGAAACAAAAATCGATTTGTCTGAACTAAAAAACATTGTGCATAAACTACAATGGCGTTGTTTTGAAGATGTACGCACACAACTAGCTAAAGAAACCGGCTACAATGAAATTGATATTAAATTAGTAAATGCCGCAATTGTCGGTATGGAAATTGATGGTTATAAAGTTAGTAATCCGATTGGTTTTCAGGGGAAAGAGGTCACAGTCACAATTTTTAATGCGTTTGCGCCACTGGTTCATTTTGGGGCCTTGCAAACAATTGCTTCTGAGCTGGATATCGAACTATTGGCAATTACATCCGAGCCTTATGCTGTTGCAAGGTCAATGGGCTTTGAAGATAGCGGGGATTTAAGCACTATTTTTATAGATATAGGTGGAGGTACAACAGATATTGCCTTAGTAAATAACGGTACGGTAGAGGGCACACGGATGTTTATGATTGGCGGACGCACCTTTACCAAGCGTTTAGCCCACACTTTAAATGTTTCCTTTTTAGATGCCGAAGAAATTAAGCTGGCTTACAGCGATGAAAATTTAGAAAAACACTCATACCAAATTGTGCGTGAGGCGATGAAGTCCGATGCCGATGTTTGGCTGTCCGGCGTTGAACTTAGCCTGGATGACTTTAAAAATGTAGACACCTTGCCAACAAGAATCTTGTTATCTGGAGGTGGCTCTAATTTACCCGAAATTAAAGAAGCGCTGGAGTCTAAGGAATGGTACAAAAATCTATCATTTGCCGAGCAGCCCAAAATTAGCTTTCTAACACCAAGAGACATTACTAATATAGAAGATCAGACTGGCCAACTTAAGGGGCCGGAACACATTACTCCCCTCGCCCTCGCAAATTTAGCAATTGACCTAGCCGGCGAAGAACAAATAATCACATCCTTACTGAGAAAGGTTGTCCGTTTAATGCAGGTAGGGTAAGTTATTGTTACATAATAAATAACTGGAATATGGACGCTGAAATTAAAAAGCAAAAAGATGAAGTCGCACCGGGTAACGTTATCTACGTGGAAATTGACGAAGAGGTTACAAGTGTTTTTGAAAAAATTAAGCAAAAAAATGTAAAACAGCTTTATTTATCAATTCCTAAGCGCAGCGTGCTTTTTCAGAGTCTGATTAATATTAAAATCCTAAAGCGCAAAGTTTCTGAAATTGATAAAGAGATTATATTTATTACAACCGATGACACTGGGGCCTATTTTGCCAATCAAGTTGGTTTGCCTGTTTATAAGAATTTGCGTTTAGAAAAGTTTGATTATGCCACACCTTCCGGCGTGAATGAATCGAGCATAGATGACGTGGTTCGGTTTGCGAAGGAACGTCCACTAAAACGTGATGAGCGCAAGAAATCGATTTCAGATATTAAGCAAGGGCTCCAAAAAGCATCTTTTGATGGAATGATAAGCAGCCTACAAGATAAATGGCGCCAATATCGAAAGACAAAACAAAGACGTTTATTGATGGAAAACCCGCATAAACAGGCTGTTTTTGGTCTTATTGCCGGTGGTGTCGCCTTACTGTTAATGATTGTATACGTGGCATTACCCCATGCAACAATTTATATTACCCCTAATAAACAAGTAATTGAGCAATCGATTAATGTTACTCTGGCGGAAACGCACAAGAACGAAGGTTTACTAAGTAAGCGTCCACGTCGCGTATTAGGAGCATACGAAATTGCCCCGCCGGAATTAACGCAAACAATCACCTATAAAACAGCCGGTAAAATTTTTGAAGGCACGAATGCACGCGGTCAAATAACCGTAATTAACGAAGCTAACCGTGAATGGACATTTATACCACGCACGCAGTTTCAAACCGATGATGGTCTAGTTTTTAGAGCAGTTGACTACGTAAAAGTGCCACCCAAAGGCGCCGATGGCCCCGGTAGAGTGGTAATCGACGTTGTTGCTGACGAATTTGATACAGCCGGCCACCCAATTGGTGATAGAGGTAATATTGGCCCTACTAAGCTTAAGGTAGCAAAACTGGCGGCAGGCAGCCAAACAATGGTTTATGCCGAAAGTACCGAACTAATGACAGGTGGCACAACAATAACACGTACCCAAGTCACAGAAGAGGACTACAATAATGCGCTTGAACTAGCAAAAAAGCAGCTGGTCGAAAAAGTGCCGGCCCTGCTGGAAGAACAACTTAAACAGAATGTGGAGCTAAGTAACAGTGGCCTAAAATTATTAACAGTGAGTGGAGGCATCAAAATTGAAGAGCCGGAAGCGTTTGCCGATAAAAGTGTGATTGGCACCAGCGCCGAAGAATTTACGGTCACAGCAAAAGTTAAGGCGAGAGGTTTTGCCTTTAATGAGTCTGAAATGCTGGTTATACTCAAAAATGAACTATTGCTACGTGAAAGCCCCGACAAACAAATCTCCCAAGTAAGTAATGAAAGTATTTCTTATCGTATCTTTAGCCAAAATGATGATGCCGGCATTTACGAACTAACAGCGACAATTAAAGGTGTAGAAGCCTTTGATTTAGACCCAAATAAGCAAGCTGGGATTAATCTGGTCAAAAAGATCAAAGATCATATCTTGGGACAGAGAATTGTTGATGCCACAGCATACATGGAGAACTTGCCGGAAATTGAAAAAGTGGAAGTCAAAAGATGGCCATTTTGGGCACCAAGTTTACCAAGTCTAAATGAGAATGTAAAAATTGTAGTAGATAATGTGGAAGCGCTAGCTGAAGTAGAGAATTTGGGGCAAGCTAACTTGTTAAAATAGTATAAAAATGTTATTATATTATGATAAGTAATCATAACTATATTTGATTTGTGAATAAATTGATTGAAAAAATCAATGGGTATGTACGAAGATTGAGTGTTAGAGCAAAAATGATTGCTTTACTAATTGTGGTCTCATATTTGTCATTTTTACTCGTAAGTACAATGGTAGTTATTGGTAGTAGAAGTGTAATTAATGATGAAGTAACGGCAAATTTGGAGTTAACAACTAAGGGTGTGTTGGGATCAATTAATCGTTTATTGTTTGATCGTTTCAGTGACATCCAAAGTATGATTAGTGACTCTACAATTACTGATCCAAAAACCTTGGATAGTAAAAAAACAGAAGTCCTAAATAATTTTTTAGTTAAATTGGGATGGTACGATAATCTACATTATGCAAGCCTAGACGGTACCATATTAGCCAGTACCCAAAATTCAGCGATACATCAATCATTGACTGCATTTGATTGGTTTAAAAGAACAAGACAAAGTGACGCTACTTATGTCAGTGATCTAATCACGTCACCATTTACGAATAAGGGAACAGTAATTTTTGGAAATACTGTTATAGATCGAAATAATAAGCCAATTGGTGTTTTATTTGGAGAGTTCTCCTGGCAAGTAGTTCAAGATTTACTGAAGGAAACAGGAGATAATACTGACATATTTTTGATTTCAAAAACGGGTCAAGTAATTGCGCAAAAAACAAAATCACTCAACTTTGATGTAACCCAATTGGCAAATTCGAGGCAGCACAATTATGCGAAAGAGTATTTTGTTCATGAAATTGTTTCAAAGGGATACCTAGGATTTAACGGTAACAAATGGACAATAATATCACAAATCCCAAAAAGCATTGCTTATGAGCCCATTTCTAAATTTATGATATTAATGTTTTTTACAATAATTCTGATTAGTGGGTTTGTATTTATAGTTGGACAACTTGCTTCCAGTAGATTTGTAAAACCCATTATTAGGCTTACCGATGGTGTAGCTAAGATGAAAGGTGGAAACCTAAGTACAATAATTAAAGTAACTACCAATGATGAAATAGGCTACTTAACAGATGGTGTAAACCAGATGAGTGCAAGCTTGCTGGATATTACAACAAACCTAATGGAAGAGAAGGGCAAGTATCGATCGATTTTGGAGTCAACACCAGAAGGTATTATTTTGGCTGACAATGACAATATTATTACTACTGTAAATATGTCTTTCCTTAAATTGTTTGCGGAAAAGCATGATGAGGTATTGGGGAATTCCCTCTCAAATGTATTTAAATTTATCAAAGACCCTGCAAATGAGCTTGCGAATGCTCGGCAGTTCAAAAAAATACAACAAATGCTGGATAACCATAACTCAAAAAATACTACTCATCTTGAGTTAACACTGACATCTCCTAACTACAAAATTTTAAAAGTTTACTCAACATCAGTGACAACAAAAGATAAACAAGTTTTAGGAAGGTTGTGGTCATTTGAAGATATTACAAAAGAAAAAGAATCAGAACAAATTAAGGATGATTTTATTAAGATTGCTTCACATAAATTAAGAACTCCAATTACGGTAATTAATTGGACTACACAATTACTTGCAGATTCTTTGCTTGGTAAAATAAGTAAAAAACAAGGAGAAGCGCTTGGACAAATTTCTAATAGCGTTGACCGTCTAAACTACCTAGTTAATATTTTGATGAACGCAGCTGAGATTAGTAAAAAGCAACTAATACTTAATATGAAAAAATTTCCTTTGGGACAATTAATTGCTAAAACTTGCAAGGATATGAATAAAATTGTGAGTAAAGATGTTGACTGGGGTGTCGAAATTGTTGATTTTGAACAAATAAATAAAATTGAAGTTTCTGCTGATGAGGAAAAAGTTCACCAAGTATTGTCGATGCTACTGGAAAACACACTACATTATGCCAAATACAATTTTAAGCAACTGGTTAAGATTGCCGCAGAAATAAAAGATAATAAGGTTATAATAAGTATTAGTGATGTTGGTATTGGTATCCCTCCAAAAGAGCAGCCTAAAATATTTACAAAATTTTTCCGCGGTCAAGAAGCCTTTACAAAGGACCCGGACGGTTCTGGGCTTAGCCTTTATTTGGCTAAAATAATCATTCAATCCCACAAAGAAAAAATTTGGTTTGAAAGTACGCCAAATGTGGGGACCACGTTTTACTTTACACTTAATCTAAAAGCTTAAACTCCAAGTATTACCATACCGATAATAACTAGTGCCATACCAATCCCTTGGCCAATCGTGACTTTTTCTTTAAAGATTAAATAACCTAAAAGTGTTATTATTACAGTTGAAACAGACACCCACAATAAATTGATAATTGAGGTAATACTGTAGCCCATTAGTAAGTAAAACAAATAACCGGACGTGGCAAATCCAGCTAATGACAACACTAAGTACCCAACTCGCTTTTTTTCAACGTAATACCGGGCGGACATAACGGCAATAATATCTAAGATGGTCAAAATTGATAATAAGATGGCAAATTTCATAATTCTTTAGTTAGATGTTGCACTGTCGGTTGATAATTCCATGGTAATTATCCCCGCTAAAATAATTGCCATACCAATGGCTTGAGTAGTTGTGGGGATTTCGTGAAACGCTAGATAGCTGGCAAAAATAACAAAGAGGGTTGCTAAACCAATCCAGAGTACGTTAACGATAGCCGTGCTGCGATAACTCAATGTCTTGATAAAAACGGAGCCGGCAATGGTTAAACTAGTAATAGCAATCAGCAAGAACCATAGATTGCCTGACTCAAAAGCCTGACGTGCCGATAAGGCGGTCACTACGTCCAAACTAACAATTATAAAAAGATACAGATAAAAGCTATTCATATGCTGGATAGTTATTTTTGAGGAATAAATTTGCTAGTCTCTCAGGTAGAATTCGGATCAGTAGATTGGTGATTTGCTCTCGATTACCAAGCATGTATCTTAATTTAGGATTACTCGTGTTGATAATTTCCTTGATCTTAGCTGCTACTACTTCGGGCTCAATTTCATACTTTTGACCATATTTCTCGTAAAAGGCCTCGGCCTGCTCTGTCATCACATAGTATGGGCTGTGAGGGTTAGCAGTATTGGCTGCAACATTACGATTTACTGTCACCATATTTGTATTAACAAAGCAAGGTTCTACAACAGTTACTTTGATACCCCAAGGCATTAATTCGTGCCTTAATCCTTCTGTAAAACCATCTACAGCAAATTTTGTTGCTGAGTAAACACTAATAGCAGGCAGGGCCCATCTACCGGCTATACTACCAATATTTATTATCTGTCCCGACTTTTGTTTTCGCATATACGGCAATACGGCTCTAGTTACATTCATCATGCCCATTACATTTGTTTTAAAAATCCACTCTACGTCTTCCGGACTATGATCTTCAAAAAACCCATCGATAGTAATGCCTGCATTATTAATTAGAACATCAATGGTGCCGAACTGCTCAATTATTGATTTTACGGCGCTTACAATAGTTTCCGGTTTAGTAATGTCCATACTCATGAGACACAAGTTATTCGGAATACTTACTTTGTCGGTGAGCTCTTTTGCCTTTGTTATATCTCGCATGGTGGCTATAACTCTGTGACCACTATTTGCTAATAGCGCTGCCGTTTCAAGACCAATGCCGCTAGAGCATCCCGTAATTAAGATATTAGTTTGTGATTTTAACATTATTGATGAGTTTACTAATTAAAGAGTCCATATTGTAATATTTTGATACATCAATTAATCCTTGGCTGTTCATATACTGTTCCGCCTGTTTTGCTAAAGAAAATAGGGATAAACTTGCCGAAGTGCGGCTAAAAACGGTTTCATTTTCACGGTAATCG
>PFRW01000047.1:0-1333 GCA_002788755.1 Candidatus Peregrinibacteria bacterium CG_4_9_14_0_2_um_filter_41_14 | reverse complement strand
TAAAACTTTGGCACCACTACTTAAAGCCTGTGTTATTGATGGTTCGTATGTAACTCCGGCGTCAATTTCACCGGAAGCCATAGCATTCGGGATCTCATCAAATGCTAAATCGACTATTTCTAAATCTTTTAATTGTAATCCATCTCTATTCAAAATTATGTTTAAGAAAAATTCGCCAACTGTCCCTTTTTCAACACCAACCTTTTTATTACGTAAGTCGGCAGGATTATTAATGTCACTGCTATTATTTACAAGAATTGCATCCGCTCCTTCAGAATAATCTTCTAATAAAATCACCTGCCAATCTTTGCCGCCTGTAAACTCCTTAACAGTATCCAGTAAAGTAATTGGCCATATGTTGGCCTCATGATTTGCTATTTTTGCAAATAATTCTTCAAAACCAGAGATTTGGACTAATTCCACATTAGCACCGTATTTTTTGTAGAACCCTTTTTCCTGCGCTAAATAGATAATTAAATCTGGTGGCCATTCACTATATAAAATCTTAATTGGCTCATTTATAACTGCGGTACTCTTTTTACATCCAACCAAAACTAGCAGAACAAGAGAAATAACTATTAATGCACAAATAATTTTAGAAGAATGTGACTTGGATAATAATTTCATATGGATGACATTAACTAAAATAGAATTTATACTATACGATCTTTCATAGCTAGATTTTTTGCGGAATATGTCTATAGAAAATAATTGAGAAAATGGTGGTTTGTTTGCAATACTGTAATATATTTTTTGACATACATATTATGCATAGTCATCTTACAGATGTACAATTATTAGAGTTGAAAAGCACCAACAGTATCTTGCCGATGAATCCGCCTAATATCATTTTAAAAAAGCTAATTGACAAAAATGAAGCCTTTTTGACATCATTAGATAAAAACCCAATGTACGATGCGGTTATTGAAGCGATTGATAAACGTAAGATTAAAATTGGTACAAAATGGCTCATTGATTTTGCTTCGTGCAATTATCTTGGTTTTGACTTAGATAAAGAAATTATTGATGCGATTCCGGAATATGTTAATAAATGGGGTACGCATCCAAGTTGGTCACGGATGCTTGGTAGCCCGATTATTTATGAGGAACTTGAAAATAAATTAAAACATCTACTAAAGGCGGAAGATTGTTTAGTGCTTCCAAATCTAACGCTTACCACAAATTATTGTTTATTTATTTTGTCAGAGGGTGGCGAAATATTTTTAGATAAGAGATCACACCGAACTCTTTACGAAGGGGCAATGATTGCCAAAGGTCATGGCACAAAAGTGACTTATTTTGATAGCAACGAGTTAGATCAATTAGAATTACT
>PFRW01000018.1 GCA_002788755.1 Candidatus Peregrinibacteria bacterium CG_4_9_14_0_2_um_filter_41_14 | reverse complement strand
GGTGGAGCAGTGGCAGCTCGCAAGGCTCATAACCTTGAGGTCGCAGGTTCGAATCCTGCCCCCGCAACCAAGTTGGGGGGTGTTTTAGATGTATATAGGATGTGCAGTACAGCTCCGTGTAGTGCTGCAGTTATTTTCCCAGTAGTAGTACCGTCCTTATCTCTGCCTATTTCGTTGGTCCAGTCTGGGCCATATACCGCTAGGAGTTCCATGTCGGTTACTGGCTTCCCTTCCCTTAATTTTTGGAGTGTTTGTTGATGTATAGGATCAGTTCCTGAAGTTTTGTCAGGACATGTTTGTTCTAGTGTTGGCATGTAGATGATTTATTAATAATAATCACCTATATAATAGATGTATTTCATTTTATGGTAAGAGTATTATAGGTGTTTTATAATAATTTTCTTATTTGTGAAACACTAAATACCACCACTTTTTATATGTAGGAAGGTTTTCGTAGTAGACGAGTTTTTTGCTTAGTTGTTGTTCTTCGAGGTTGAGGTTTTGGGAGTCGTCCGGGTGTGGGAGGATTAAGACTTCTTCGCCGGGGTTTACTAGGCCAAAATTTTGTTTGGCGATTTTGTCTTGGTATTGGGGAGAGCGGAAATATTCCAGTTCGTCTTTGAGTTTTTCGTTTTCGGCTTTTATTTCTTGGTTTTTTTGGTCGAATTCGGTGATGTAGCTTTCGACTTGGTAGTCGTCGTAAAGGGAGCTGAAGAGCACAATGATCATGTAAAATGCTAAACAAAGCTCGATTATGAGGATTGTTTTGGTGACTTTGGAGATGTTGTGCTGCATGATTTTGTTGCACTTTAGGCTGACGATCGTTATTTTAATGGTATTTAAGATGTAAAACAATATGGAAGCATTTAGTTGGAAGCAGATTGATCATGTTCATCTGGTGGGAATTGGTGGAATTGGTATGAGTGCGATTGCCCAGCATTTTTTTGCTAATGGAATTGGTGTCTCGGGTAGTGATTTGCATCAAAATAAAATGACGAAACGGCTGGAGGCGATGGGCTGTAAAATTAGTTACGGGCATGAGGAAAATAATGTTCCGGTGGAAGCAGATTTAGTAGTTACATCTTTGGCGGTTGCAGCAAGTAACCCGGAGGTGCAGGCGACGGTAAAGCGAGGTGTAAAAATGTTGAAGTATCCGGAAGCGTTGGGTGAAATTACGCGAGATTATAAAACAATTGCCGTGGCAGGTAGCCATGGTAAAACAACGACCACGGGGATGCTGGCAAAATTATTGATTGATGCGGGGTTGGATCCGGTAGTTATTTTAGGATCGACAGCAGGGTTTTTGGAGAATAATAATTATCGACACGGGCGTGGAGATATTTTGGTTTTGGAAGCGTGTGAATATTATGCCGGTTTTTTGAATTTGCATGCGGACATTACGGTGATTGTAAATGTGGAGCATGATCATTTTGATGCTTATCCTTTAGAGTCTGATTATTTAGAAGCGTTTGAAAAATTGGCGATTGGGACAAATCCTGAATATCCGGTAGTTTTAAATGTAGATTTTAAATTGGGGCAAGAACTATTGGAAAAAATTAAAGATCGCAAAGTTCTAACTTTTGGTGAGAAAGATGCCGATATTATTTTGACTGATTATAATTTGGAGCTGAGTGTGCCGGGGCATCATAATAAAATTAATGCGTTGGCTGTGGTGGCTGTGGCTAAGATTTTGCAAATCGATTTGGCAATTGTGCGAAAGAGTTTGAAAGCTTTTGTAGGAACAGCAAGGCGGTTAGAGTTAAAAGAAGAACGGGATGGGTGTGTGATTTATAGTGATTATGCTCATCATCCAACGGAGATAAGAGCAAGTTTGCAGGCGTTGCGTGAGCGATATCCTAATAAAGTAATTGGTGTTGTTTATCAGGCACATCAGCATCATCGCACAAAAGAGTTGTTGGGGGAATTTGGGGTGGCGTTTAAGGATGCCGATAAAGTGATTATTGTCCCGATTTATGCAGCGCGTGATTCGGAAGAGTTGATGCATGAAATTACCCCGCAAAAATTAGCGGATGTCATTGCGGCGCATCACCGGTCTGTGTCAGTTGTGGATGATGATGATGCGCTTTTGTTAACTTTGGTAGATGAGTTGGTGAAGGAGTTGGATGTGTTGGTTGTAATGGGGGCGGGTGATGTGGAAAAGTTGATTGGCTAAACGTCCGCTTTTTTTACAGCTACTTTGGCTTTGCCGTCACCAATTTCTACTTCTTTTTCGAGATCGTATTCTAAATCGCCTTTGGTTTGGATTTGGATGGCGAGGGTTTCGTTTTCGATGTAGTCGGAAAAGATGACGACGGCGTGTTCGAGCTCGATGTTGTCGGTTTGAATGAGGAGTTGGATGCGGTCGGCAACATCAAAGTCGGCTTCTTTACGCATGTCTTGGATGATGCGAATTAGGTCGCGGGCGAGGCCTTCGGCTTTTAGTTCTGGGGTTATCTCTGTATGGAGAATGACGACAATTCCCTCTTCGCTGGCGGCGCTTAGGCCGGGTTTGGCGCTGTAGCCGAGTTCGTATTCGTCTAGTTCCAAAGTGTATTTGTCGATAATGACTTGGTCGCCTTTTTGGGTGAATTTGCCGTCGCGGGCCATTTGGATAATACTTTGGACGGCGCCGCCGTATTTGGGGCCGAGAACTTTGGCGTTCGGCTTAACGGTGAATTCGATTTTGGCACTAACGTCTGTGCTTATTTCTAAGTCTTTAATGTTAAGTTCTTCGAGAATGACGTTTTTTTGGATTTGGATTTCTTTGGCGTCGGTTTTGCCGGTAACGGCAACTTCAATTTTGGCAAGTGGTTGGCGAACTTTGAGGTTTTCTTGAGCGCGGATTGTGTGGCCAAGGCTAACAACTTGTTTAATTAGTTGCGTTTTTTTGTTGAGTTTTGGATTGATGTATTTTTTATTTGGTAAAGGCCAGTCGGCAAAGTGCACAGATTCTTGGTCGGTTAAGTTACGGAAAATGGCTTCGGCTATGTATGGTGTAAATGGGGCGATTACTTTAGCAAACTCGGTTAGGACCAAATAAAGTGTGTTGTAGGCTGAGTCTTTGTCGGTGTCGTTTTCACTTTTCCAGAAACGGCGACGACTGCGGCGGATGTACCAATTAGAAAGTTGGTCGACAAATTCGGTGAGCGGTCGGGTGGCTTTGGTTAGGTTGTAGTTGTCCATTTCTTCGGTAACGGTTTTAATGACAACTTGCAGTTCGGATAAAATCCATTGGTCGAGTTCGTTGGTTGGGGTGAAATGTTTAAGGACGGTTGGGTCGGGTTTGTATTGGTCGATTGTGGCGTATGTTACAAAAAAACTGTAAGTGTTCCATAATGTTAAGTTGAATTTTTTGAAGACTTCATCAACGTGATCTTCGGAAAAACGGACGTCTTCGGCTTGAGGGGCGGTTGATTGGTATAGGAATAAGCGGGTGGCATCAACGCCTTTGGTGTCGAATAGTAAATTTGGATCCGGATAGTTTTTCTTGCGTTTGGATAGTTTCTCACCATCTTTGGCAAGGAGAATGCCGTTTACAATTACGTTTTGGAAGGCCGGTTCGTCAAATAAAATGGTAGATAAAACATGTAAGGTGTAGAACCAGCCACGGGTTTGGTCTAGGCCTTCGGCGATAAATTGGGCTGGGAAATTTTCTTCAAATTCTTCTTTATTTTCAAATGGATAGTGGGGTTTGGCGTATGGCATGGCACCGCTTTCAAACCAGCAGTCTAATACTTCGGGAATGCGCTTCATGGTGCCGTTACACTCTTCACATTCAAATTCGATGTTGTCGATGTATGGTCTGTGGAGGTCCAGTTCGCTTTCGCGGTTTGGGACTTGGCCAGCGTAGTAGGTTAGAATTGCTTCGTGTGGGATTTTGCTGAGGTTGTGGACCCATTTTGGAGAGATCTCTTGTTCTTCAAAGTAAACTTGAGCAGCGCCCAGTACGGCACCGTGGGTAACAACGACGATGTGTTGGTTTTGGTAATGGTTGCCGAGGTAGTCTAAAAAGTCATTGAGGCGCATGGCCACTTCTTTGTTGGACTCGGAGTCGGGATTCATTTTGAAATTGAGAATATCCCCGCTGTTTACAATGGCGTCGTGGACCGTATTAAAGTCGGTATTGTGGGATTGATGGATTTCGCGGAGACGTTCGTCGGTTGTAAGATCGACCTTTAGGATGTCGTTGATGATTTCGGCTGTTGCTTGGGCGCGGTCAAATGTGGAGCTGTAAATGTGGGTAATTGGGTATTTGCTTAATTTTGTGGCTAAGGTGGCGGCTTGTTTTTTGCCGTTTTCGGTTAGTTTGCTTTGATCGGTTTGGTCACTGTTGGTAACGCCTTTAATGTTATGTTCGGCTTCGCCATGACGCACAAAGTAGATTGTGTTGCCGTTTTGGGAGCGAACACGAAGTTCTTTAACAGAGCCAATACAGGTTTGATGGTTGCATGCTTCGCATTCCCAAATTGGAATTGGTGCTCCCCAATAACGATTACGTGAGATGTTCCAGTCTCGAACATTTTCGAGCCATTTGCCAAAGCGACCTTCTTTAATATGGGCCGGTTGCCAATTAATTTTTTCGTTATTTTTAAGGAGGCGATCTTTAATTTGTGTAACGGCAACAAACCAAGATTTTAGGGAGTGATTAAGTAGAGGAGTATCGCAACGCCAGCAATGCGGGTAGCTGTGGCGATAATTTTCTTTGTTAAAAAGTTTGTTGTGTTGATTTAACCATTCGGCAACATTGTGGTCTTGGCCTTTAACAAATTTGCCGGCAAAATCGGTAACTGTATCAACAAATTCGCCACTAATGTTGGTGTGTACAATAATATCCAGTTTGTATTTTTTGGAAACTTCGAAATCCTCCGCACCGTAGCCGCCGGCAATATGCACAATACCGGTTCCGTCTTCGGTGGTAACATAGTCGTCTATGGTGATGATAAAGCGTTTTTTGTCGACTTCGTATTTGTAATAAGGGAAGAGTGGCTCGTAAGTCGTACCTTCCAGATCTTTTGGTTTAATTTTTTCGATGATTTCGTATTCTGTTTCGGGGAAAAGTTTTGGAAGGAGGTTGTCGGCGGCAATGTAAAATTCGTCCCCTACTTTAACTTTGCTGTATTTAATTTTTGGTCCCATACAAAGTGCCATGTTGCCGGGTAGTGTCCATGGTGTTGTTGTCCAAGCTAAAATGTAGGTATTTGGGTGTGACGGATGATCGATTTTAAATTTGGCGGTGACAGATAGGTCGGTTACTTCTTTGTAGCCTTGGGAAACTTCGAAATTAGAGAGAGGTGTTTCGCAGCGGGGGCAAATGTGCATCGAGCGGTAGTCTTGGTAGACTAGGCCTTGGTCCCAGATTTGTTTAAAGACCCACCAAATGGATTCCATGTAGTTGTTGTCGAGAGTGGCATAGGTGTTGTCAAAATCGACCCAGCGTCCGACTCTTTCTAGTAAGACCTGCCATTCTTTTGTGTAGCGGAAAACGCTGTCGCGGCATTTTTGGTTAAAGTTATCGATGCCATATTCTTCAATGTCTTTTTTACCGGATATTTCTAATTCTTTTTCGATTTCATATTCAACGGGGAGGCCGTGGCAGTCCCAGCCATTGGTGCGGGGTACGTAGTAGCCTTTCATGTTCCAGTAACGGGTGACGGCGTCTTTGAGGGCGCTGGCTAAAATGTGGCCGTAATGAGGAAGGCCGTTGGCAAAGGGGGGGCCATCAAAAAATACATATTTTGGTGAATTTTTGCGCATGTCCACAGATTGACGAAAAATGTCGTTTTCTTGCCAGTATTGAAGGATGGATTTCTCGACGTCTGGTAGTTGGAGGTTATTGTTGATCGGTTTAAACATGGAAAATCGTTAGAGATTAGTTGATGATGTCTTTTCTATTTTGTTTAAGATGCGATTTAGTTCGCGTTTTGTAGCATTTAATTTACCTTGGCGGTTCACAATAATAAAGTCACATTGGTCTTTAAAGCGGATTTCTTTTTCAAAGCTTTTGTGACGGTGTTCCAGTTCTGTTGGCGCGACGTCTGAGCGTCCGGTGATTCGTTTTTCTAGGTCTTGCCAAGATTCTGTTGTTACAAAAATTGTGCGAAGGTTTTTTGCCGGAATTATTTTTTTGATGGATTCAACGCCTTGTACATCAACTTCGCGAAAAACGGTTTTTCCTTGTTTTAGGGGGTCGAGGATTTCGGATTTTAGAGTGCCGTAGTAGTTTTCTTCGTGAACAATGGCCCATTCTAGGAATTTATCTTGCTCGATTTTTTCTTTAAATTCTTCTTTGGTAATAAAGTAGTAAATTTCGCCGTCTACTTCGCGGGGACGGGGCGGGCGGGTTGTACAAGAAACGGGAAACAGGTAGTTAGGATAGTTTGCTTTGATGTATCTAATAAGAGTCCCCTTGCCGCTACCGGATGGTCCTAAAATTAAAATTAGCTTTCCTGTAATATTTTCTTGATTTCCCCCTTGCATAGTAAGTGCGGATATGTTATAGTTATATGATGACCTTTGACAGAACGGTTTAAAAATAGTGAGAGGATAGTCGATTTAGGTCGGTTATCGCCATCCTAGGTTAGTAGTAATATCTTATTAAATAGCTTGTCTACCTTAATTAATATAACTTCTTCCCAGGTTGGTATCTACCTTCTTAGGTTAGTAGTATCACCATATTAAATGGTTTTCCATTTGATTGGTATAACTTCTTCTTAAGTTGGTTAACTACTTCTTCTGGTTAGGGTTTATTCTCTACTAGTTGAGTAGCCAGTCTGAAAATAGAATTATATTTTATATTTAGACTGGTCGATTTCCTTCCGGTCGGCTATCCCCTCCCTATTTTTCTTTGACTTTTGCCCTCTATAACTATTTATAGTTACAAGACGAGGCCAAGAAAAATAGCCTTCACGAACTACGTAAAAAATAGTTCATTGGTAGGTTCCTATTAAAATAAAAATACATTGAACCAAATTTTCAAAAAAAATCAAAATCAATGTAACAAAAACGTTTCAATATACAAAGCAAAATAGGGAGAAACAAAACGTAGAGGCGTACAGTCCTCACCTCTGATTCATATACTTAATTGTTAGAATCATGTGTCCTAGGCTTACGTCTCTAATTTTTTGTGTGTTAGATTAATTCAAGGTACCTATCTTGCATGGCATAGATGCTTACTGTCTTTGTGTCTAAGGGCCCAACAATAGTAGCTTGAGTGACGTCGTGGTCGGGATAGTATATTTTGTGTTGTTGATTTAGTCTGTCAATTAGGTTCGCGATAGATGTGTCTAAATACAGTAGAGTGGCTTGGGCATCTGCCATTTGTTCTATTGCACAGTGTCGATTTGGGGCAGGTGGCAATGTCATATAATTATAGTGGGCTGTTGGTTGTTTATTTTGTTCAGTTTCAGTAATAAGAGGAATGTGGCATGTCATTATTGGCTCTTCATTTGGTGGTAATTCAAAAGCTGTATATATAGGAGTTTGTAGTTTTGAACGTTGAAATTCTTTTAATTTTAAATCGTCTGGTGTAATGACGTTTGAATATATAGATATGTGCCCTCCTTGCCGATCAATATGAGTACAGCCAGGAGCCTGAAGATTTGCAGGTGGATGGAAATTGATGCCGGAAACATGTAATAATTTTTCTGCAAAAAGGCGAATTGTTGTTGCAATTGGGATATAGTCTGGCAATCGCCCTGGATGAGTTGGTGGTCTAAACAATTCTTTTGGCATGGCTCTAACTATTGCTTCGAGGCAGTCGGTTGAAATATCCATTATGTCTCGTAAGATTGTGGTGTTCGGTGAAAGTGTGTGTGGGAGAAAGCCTAGTTGCTGTAATCTTTCGACATTTGTTGTGATGGATGTAGTATTTCCAGATTTCATTATCGAGGTTATTTAAGGCTAATTATAATGGTGTTGGTTTTTGTGCCTGGGGTGGTGAGGCGGTATTTGTAAGGGGTAAGAAAAATATATATATCAAAAAAACTCTCTACATTCCACTTTAGTGGCTGAAGCCGGTTTTTGGTGGGCTGGAGAGTTTATTTTGAGTATTCATCGCAGGGGCTCGCTGGCGCTCGCCTATTAAAACGGCAGATCATCAATACTCACCTCGTCGCTAACATGTTGTTCTTGGGGGGCTGGTTCCTCGGCTTTTTTAATGCTTTGTGGGGCTCGGGCGGCGGGGGTTGCTGCGGCGGCGGGGGGTTGGATTGAGGTTGGGTTGCCTTTGGAGTCTAGGATGATGAAGTTGTCGGCGATGATTTCGGTGCGGTAGCGTTTGACGCCGTCTTCGCCTTCCCAGTCGCGGGTTTCGATTCGGCCTTCTACAAATACTTTGGTGCCTTTGTGGGCGTATTGGTGGATGATTTCGGCTAGGCGGGCCCAGGCGACGATGTTGTGGAATTCGACTTTGTCTTGTTTTTGGCCGTTTTTGTCGGTCCAGCTAAAGTTGGTGGCTACGGAAAAGCTGGTGACGGCGGTGCCGTTGGGGGTGGTGCGCATTTCGGGATCGCGGGTAATGTTACCGATTAATTGGGCTCGATTTAGAGAAAATGCCATGAGAAGGATATTGTTAGATATTATGTTTGTGCTCAAATTCTAGTTGATTAGAAGATGGTTGGCAAATTTATACTCTTGAAGTATGCTTGAGTTAAGAATCTAATGCTATTTTATGTTGGACGCAGAGATGAGCAATATTGGCTTACTGGGGCTAGGTGTGATGGGTCGTAATTTGGCGAGAAATATTCATAGTCGGGGTTTTAAGGTGAGCGTTTATAATCGAACAGTGCAAAGAACAACGGATTTTGTTGAAGAGTTTGGTGATGAAACTTTGGTTGGCTTTGCTGATTTAAAAGAGTTTGTGCAAAGTATTGAGCGCCCGCGAAAAATTATTATTATGGTGCCTTCGGATGCGGTAGATGCGGTTTTAGATGAGGAGTTAAACGGTCTATTGGAAGAAGGCGATATGATTATGGATGGTGGGAATAGTTATTATAAGGAAACTGTAGCGCGTGAAGTGCGCCTAAATGCTAAAGGTATCGGGTTTTTGGGATGTGGAATTTCCGGAGGTGAAGAAGGAGCGTTAAAGGGGCCCAGCTTAATGCCCGGTGGGTCTAAAATGGCTTATGATGCTTTTGCGCCGATTCTTGAGAAGATTGCGGCTAAAGATTTTAATGGTGAGGCTTGTGTTGCTTATATGGGTAAGGGGGGCGCTGGGCATTATGTGAAGATGGTTCATAATGGAATTGAGTATGGCGATATGCAACTGTTGGCCGAGGCTTATACGTTGTTGCGTTTTGTTGGTGGCTTGGACATGGCCGATTTGGCAGCGACTTTTGCTTCGTATAATCAGGGGCGATTGGCATCGTTTTTGGTGGAGATTTTAGTGACGATTTTTAATCAGAAAGATGAAAAGACAGCTGGTTATTTGTTAGACAAAATATTAGATAGTGCCGGTCAAAAAGGGACCGGGCGTTGGACAGCAATGGAAGCATTGGAATTGGGAATTCCCTTGGGAACAGTTATGGAAGCGGTTAATGCACGTAATTTGAGTGCTTTTAAAGATTTGCGATCTAGATTAGGAAAGGCGAATTTGGCTAAGGTTTCGTTACCGCTTGCGGAGGTGGATCAATTTAAAGTAGGTGTGGAAGCAGCTTTGTTTGGCGCAAAAATTAGTGCTTATGCACAAGGTTTTATGTTGTTGCAGGCTGCGGAAAAAGAGTATGGATTTGGCTTAAATTTGGCGGAGATTAGCCGTATTTGGCAAGGAGGTTGTATTATTAGAGCTGAATTGTTACAACTTTTTACAATTTTGTGGCAAAAAGATCAAACAAAGCATTTATTTGAATTTGCCGAGATTCAGGCCGATTTGTTGCCAACTTTGGATTTGTGGCAGGAGGCGCTTGCACTGGGCGGTAAGGATCGGTTGCCATTGGCGGCAATGGCTTCGTCTTTAAATTATGTTTATGGTATTTTTAAGGAGACTTCTTCCGCTAATTTAATTCAGGCGATGCGCGATTTTTTTGGCGCTCATACTTATAAGCGAACGGATTTGGAAGGGACTTTTCATACGGAGTGGGGTGCGTAATCTAATTTTTTAACTTTTATTACCGTGCAGGTTGCAGATCAAAATTTTACATTGGTAGTCTTTGGTGCTTCGGGATCGTTGGCTAAGCTTAAAATTTTTCCCGGTGTTTATCATTTAGCACTTGAAGGACGATTAAACGATGTCGATTATCAAGTTGTTGGCTATGCAAGATCTAAAATGAGTAATGAGAAGTTTCGGGAGATTTTTGCGGAGGCGGTTAGAGCGGCGGTGGACAATGTTGATGAAAAATTATTGCTTAAAATTTTGGAGCGGGTGCATTATTACAGTGGTGAGTATGATGATGAAGATGCATACCATAAGCTTGCCGGTTGGTTGCCTGAAATTGAAGAGAAAAAAGATCGGGTGCGTCTTGTTTATTTTTCGGTGCCGCCATCTGTTTTTTCGTCGATAATTCACAATGTTTGTACGAAATTGGATACGGAGTTTGCCAAAGTGCGTTTAATTTTGGAAAAGCCGTTTGGTTATAATTATAGAACTGCTAAAGAGTTGGAAAAGGAGTTAACGAGTTGTTATGATGAGCATCAGCTTTATTTATTGGATCATTATTTGGGTAAAGAGGCGGTGTTTAATGTGCTTTCTTTGCGTTATGCCAATTCAATTTTGACGACTTTGATTAAAGGGAAACATATTGCTAATATTCAAATTACTGCTTTTGAGCCTGGTGGTATAGAAGGGCGTGCCGGTTATTTTGAACATGTGGGGACGTTGCGTGACATGGTGCAGTCGCATGTTTTTCAGATTTTGGCATTTTTGGTAATGAGTTTGCCGGCTCAAATTAATGAGGAAACATTGCATCGAGAAAAACGCCATGTGTTTGAGGATTTTAAAGTGGATGATATAGAGGATTCTTTGGTGCGCGGGCAGTATGCAGGATATTTAGAGGAAGATGGTGTTGCTTCCACTTCGACTACGGAAACGTTTGCGGCATTAAAATTAAAGATTGATAATTTGCGTTGGCATGGTGTGCCGATTTATTTACGCACGGGTAAAAAGATGAAGCAGAAATGGACAGCGATTGTGATTGAGTTTAAACAGCATTCTTTACAGGAGGGGGCTTTTGAGGATTTGGGAACTAATAAACTAGTGATTCAGTTACAGCCGCAAGAAAAAATTGAATTTAAGTTATATACAAAAATGGGTGGCACTAAAATTGCGTTTACAGAGCTTACAACCGGTCGACCAATCTTCTGTAGTGGTGACTGTTTGCATGAGCATGGTCGATTATTGTTAGAAGCGATCCGTGGGAATCGTTTGTTGTTTTTAAGTTTTGAAGAGGTGTTTGCCGCTTGGAAAGTGATTGATCCCCTACTAGATGCTTTTGCGGAAAATAAAGTTAAATTGGAAAAATACGAGGTTGGTGGTATGGGTACTAAAGGTGCGGACAAATTAGTTAGTGATGATGGATTTATGTGGCATAATTATTTTGATTAATGCAGAACTATGAAAATTATTGAATGTGCAGAGGCGGAGTTTGATCAGAAAGTAGCCACATTGGTTACTAAAAGAATTATGAAGTGGAAATTGACGCATAAGGATGATTTTTATTTGGGGTTAACCGGTGGGAAAACAGCGCAAGGGGCTTACGCCCTGTTATCCGCTTCTAAAACAATCGATTGGGGTGAGGTCATGTGTTTGTTAACGGATGAGCGTTTTGTGCCTTCAGACAGCGATGATAGTAATTTGAAAATGCTTTTGGACGTGTTGGTCGATCCGGCGGGTATTCCCGATTACAATGTTGTTGGTTTTGATACGGAGTCTTTGAGCTTTGAGGAAAGTGCCGAAGAGATGAGTTTGGAGTTGCAGGATCTTTTAGAGGAAAAGGGCTATTTGTTTGATTTATTGTTGTTGGGTGTTGGCCCGGATGGGCATATTGCTTCTATTTTTCCCGGGTCGGAAGCGTTAACCACTAAGGAATTGGCGACAACAAGTGAAACTGATGAGTTTGCCGTTAAAAAGCGTTTAACTTTTAGCTTAAAAGCTGTAAGTAAAGCCAAGGAAGTTATTTTGCTGTTGAAAGGTGAAGAAAAGCAAGACATGTTTGAAAAGCTGCAGGGGCAAGGGGGCTTGCCTGTACAGCTTTTGATTGCGAATGTTGAGAAGGTGACGGTTGTGTTTGGTAGTTAGGCGGCGTCTTTGACTACGTCCATTTCTTTATCATGTTCTTCTTTGCCGATTGCGGTAATGTGAGTTTTAACAATATTGACGCTTTTAATTTTAAGCATTTCACCAAATAGAGCTTGGGCAATTAGTATTTCTGGTTCAGACCAGCGGTTGGGGTTAAAAAACTTGGGATCGATTTCAGCTCCATCGTTGATGCCGAGCTTGTCCATGACTTTGATAAATGCTTTAGCAAATTGGATGTTGATTTGGTCGATTGGTTTGATGAAGTCGAGGGCAACGGAGGCAACTTTTTCCATTCGTGTTCGCTCCTCTTCTGGTGGAAGATGTTGTTTTTCGCTGAAGGCAATGCGAAGTTCGGCTGTTTTTCTGAGTGTGTTAAGCATGCTTTTGACGGTTCCCGGGTTTTTAAATGCTTTTTTTAGCGCTTGTTCGGGGTTGGATGCGGCACGAGCGATGAAGATTGCCGTCATAAAAGTGTTAATTTGATGACTGACAACGTCCACCCAATCTGCAACAGATTTTTTAAATTGTTCGTCGTTGTAGCCGGTTTTAGCTTGAAGTTTTTTGTTATTAAGGAGGTTTTCTTTCATGGTTTTAAGATCTTTTTCATTAAAGCCTCCAATTTTGTCGGCAATTTCCATGAAGGTACCTAAGTCACCCAGGGCTACTTCTAGATTATCGTTTGCTGCTGCCAGATTGTCGTTTGCTGCTGGTTCGTCTGATCTTATGGTTAAACTGTCGATGGTTTTCTGATCCATTAAAAGCCCTTTGTAGGCTTCATTGTGATTGTCTGGCGGCATGATTTCGAGATTAGACATTGTGTGAGGATTAAATCATAGTAACTTTACTGCTTTTTTTGCTTTTTGTCTACATCTTTGCGTTTAAAAATGGGAGTGATGGCTGGCATGGCTGGTTGGTTAGGGGCGGGCTACAGCAGCTCGCTAATCGCTCGCTTAATCCCCTCCACTCCCATGCCGGCCTTGTCGTAAAGTTCGGTTTCGGTGCCGGAGAGTTGGTAGTGGGCAACGCCGAGGTTAATGATTTGGGCGGTTTGTTGGCTTTGGGCTAGGGCTTGGCTAACATAGCTGGCGAGACCGGTGTGGATGTTGTGGTCGTGGATTGTGATTCCTTTGCCGGTTTTTTTGAGGCTGCTTAAAATGGTTTGATTGTCAAAAGGAGTGAAGCTGCTGACGGCGATTACTTCGATGCCATCTATGCCTAATTCGGATATGGCTTTGAGGGCGAAGGCTAGCATGGGGCCGGCGGTCATGATGGTTAGTTTGTCACCTGCTCTAATAATGTCGGCTTGGCCGGGGGTAAAGGTGTAGTTTGTGTCGTAAAAGGGGGTGCCGTCGGTTTTGGTGATGGTTGGGGTTTTGGCACGGCCCATGCGGACGTAAAAGTTACCATTGGTTTTGGCTACGTAGCGGATGATGCGGTCGGTTTGATTTGGGTCGGCGGGTTCAAATATTTGGGTATTGAAGAAGCCGGCAAAAGAACTGATGTCGTCGATGGCTTGGTGGGTTGGGCCGTCTTCGCCTACACTTAGGCCGCAATGGGTGGCGACCATTTTAACGTTGGCGTGATTGATGTCGTTAACGCGGGCTTGGTCTTTGGCACGGCTAGACATAAAGGCGCCAAAGGTGCTGCAGAATGGAACAAAATCGTCAACACTCATGCCGCCGGCACAACTTACCATGTGTTGTTCGGCAATACCGCATTCGATATGACGGGCGGGGTCGGTTTCTTTAACGGATCCGGTTTTTACAGAGCCTTCTAAGTCGGCTGTTAAGGCGACTATGTTTTTGTTGAGTTTGGCTAGGTCTCCTAAAGCTTTGCCGTAGGCGGAGCGGTTGTCGGTGAAGGTGTCGGCTTTGTATAATACGGGGGTGCCTGGGTTGATGGCGGTGCTGTTTTCGGCTTCGTGTTTGCCGGGTTTGGCGGTGTTTATTTTGGTTGGGTATTCTTTGAGGAAGTCGGAGATTAGTTCGCTTT
>PFRW01000040.1 GCA_002788755.1 Candidatus Peregrinibacteria bacterium CG_4_9_14_0_2_um_filter_41_14 | reverse complement strand
TGGTCGGGCGGCACGTAATGTGGAAGGATATGTTGTGATGTATGCCGATAAAATTACAGATGCAATGGCGGCAGCACTTAGCGAAACGGAGCGTCGTCGTAATATTCAAATTGCGCATAATCTCAAACATGGAATTACGCCACAGTCCATTGTTAAGGCGGTTAAGGATATTGCTCAGCATCGAAGCACAAAATTGAAAGGTGGCAAAAAGTCGGATGCAACTAAGGTGCCAAAAGAGGAGCGTTTGCGCTTGTTGGCGGAAATGGAGGCCCAAATGGATTTGGCATCGCAAAACTTTGAATTTGAGAAGGCCGCCGAGTTGCGTGATGAGATTGAGCGGTTGCAGGCAGAATGGGGGTTGTAGGGGGGCTGGGTTTATGGTATAATTATTGGATTTAATACCATAAGTATGGTTCTTAATTCTAATCCAGAGCAGCTAAATGAGCAGCCTTTGTTACGTAATATGGTGGAAGGGGCAAATTTGGATGAGAAGGTGAATTTGTTGGGGCAGCTATTAAATAAGTGGCCCATGAATGCGCCAGAATATGATAATTATAGAGTTAGGGCGAAAAAGTTGGAACAGGCTTTTAAGAATATTAATTTTCAAAAAAGTTTGAGTGATCAGAAGAATGAGGGGATGTTGCCAAGTCCTTTATTAGTTGATAATCCAAAGGAGTATTTGGCGAAAAAGGAGGTGGAATTGACGGATAAGTTAAGTAAATTGTTGAAAGATTTAGATCGATTTAATGCTGAATATGCTGTAGTTGCAAATTTTGAGCGTATTGAGCAACATGGTAGGGTTGATTTTAAGAATGGTACCAAGTTTGAAGGAGTAGTGGCTTTTTTAAAGGATGGATCTGGAATGCCTTACGGTAAAGGCGTTTTATATTTAACAGATGGACGTGAGTATGATGCGGTTTGGAGAATTAATAGTGAGAATAAGTTAACGGTTAAAGGTGAAGCGACAGTAAAAACGCCGACAGGGGAGGTTTATCATTTGTGGCATGACGATATTGCAAATGCGCAAGGAACAATGGAGGATGCAGATGGTAAGAGTTATGCAGTGGAAATTGTGAATGGTGTTAAGCACTTTAGAGATGTGAAAGCGTCTGCGGAGGTGAATTGGGATTCTGAATTTGCGGTAAAGAAGGGAGAGAGTTTGCCAAAATTTGAGGCGTTAAAAGAAACTTTACTTAAGGGAATGACAACATCGGCACGTTTAAAGGCGATTGATTTGGCTAAAAATGGGGTAAATGTTCCGAGGATGTTTGATTCTTGGATGTCCAAAATGGAAATTGATGCTGAAACATTAGCTAAAATTGATTTTTATGTGTTTAAAGATGGGTCGGCTTATTTGGGTCAAATGGTAGATGGTCAGCCTGGTGGTAAGGGGATTAGGTTTGATAAAGCTAAATATGATGGTGGTTATGCGTTTCAGGAGGTTGTTGAGGGAGAAGCTGCGCCGGAATCCAGAACGTTTATTTATGGTAAGACGGGGCATTTGGATGGTGAAATTTTATATACAGATGCTAAAACCGGTGCAGGGGTAGGAGTGAGATATGAAAGACAACCGGCAATATTTGGTGGAGCGCCAGCGCAAACTTTGTGTTATGCCGTAAAATTTGAAAACGGCAAAGAAGTGCCACCACCAGAATTATTGTGGCAGGTTCCAAGTAAGGAAGCTCAGTCTGTTATTGAAAAAACACATTTTGGTCCGGAGAAAAAACCGGGAGATGGCGTTGTTTACAAATTTGCATCGCCAAAGGGGGAGTTTGTGATGGAGGGTGTGAGAGTTGCCGGGATGTAGGGTGACTTCTGTTATTGCGGTGCATGGTTCAGCAACAAGTGGAGAAGGCGATGATGGTGATGATGAGAGGGAGGTTTTTTATGGGGGGAGGAGATTTAAAATTTCAACTTGAAGCTATTTATGCTTTTTTGAATGTCTACTAGGTCATATTTACTTGTTGAAATAGCAAAGTATGCGTTTCCATATGGTATAAAAATAGTTTTTGAGTTTTTGAATGAAGTGTTTGTGAACACATACGCACTTATGTCACCTATGTTTGTTTGGCTTTCTGTGCTGTTTTGTAGCATTCCAGTTCTTATTTCATCAATGTTTCTATTATCAAGTAGGATGCTAAATATATTGGGTGAAAGGTTCTGGATTTGGTGGGTCTATCATAACGTATTGGTCAGAAATATGGTTTGCGGATTGATTGTCGACAATCCAATCGCTTGGGTATGAAATGGTGAAGTTAAATTCTGGGGTGGACAATGTTGCCCATCCTGCGGGAATGACTGGAGCCACTGTTCCTGTTTCTGTGTATTGGATTAGACGATCAAGCATTACAGCTAATTCGGCTCGATTTACGTTTTTATTTGGTCCAAATGTTCCGTCTGCGTAGCCTGTTATAATTCCTTTTTGAGATAGGCGTTCAACGGCATTTGTGTACCACATGTTTTCGGCTACATCGGAAAATTTGATGGTTGCGGCAAAGGTTGCCACTGATCCAATAAGGATTCCTATGATAATTAGGCTTAGTGTTTTTTCATAGGGGGATTTAATGATTAATTGAATTGTAGCTGAAGCGGGTGGAGTGGGGCAATTGGTTTTGACGGTAGTTTGTTAAGGTTGCAGAGATGATGTATAGGATAAAGTTAACACAAGTGGATCGTAGTGTGCCTACGATGTAGAGAGGGTATACAAAAAAAGCTAGTGAGAAATATCAGATGTTATCTGTTCTTATTAGCTTTTTTTAGGAAGTTTAACTAGGCTTGGATCTGGAACAGAAGCCATGGTTAAAGCGTATTTATAAGGTGGTTGAGGATCTCCCTAAAACCGAATTTTGATTTGCCTGAAGGAATAACTAATAAACTGATGCAAGTTCTAAATAAATATGGTGCACTTCCTGATCTTGATACGATTATTGATTAGATTAAATATTCGGATTGATTGTTCCCCCTCCGAAAAAGGAAAGAGAAAAATGTATTTCTCGCTAACTTGATCATATCCGAAATCACCCTCCTTGTAGAGGAAAAAACCTATCCATACACCAAGAACTAGCTCATTCATCCAATGATGTACTCGGGGTATTGAGTTTTAAACTTTTTGATATGTTAATTGGGGAAAGCCAAGGGGGAGCGGCGTGATTTAATTTAACTTTCAAGGATCATTTTAATTAGTTTTCTTTGATATGCTTTGTTTTGTGCAAGATATATTAAAAAATGAGCTAGCTTCATCCCTTCATCGATATCTCCACCTCTTTCGATGATAATTTGTCTTACTAGGTCAGGATTTATTCCTAACGCAGCTAATTTCTCACTAAGACCTCTTTGCTCTAGAGTTAGATCTGCTATGTACTCTGGTGATTGATCACCTAATCTTTCTACCATACTAAATTTGTTAAATTAATTTCTTCTAACTACATCCTACCCCAAAAACCTCACTTCTGCCAACTTCCTACTATCCGTCCAATATAATACGTAACGATTGTGGATAGTAAGCCTAATATAATGGTGCCGATTAGCCATTTGGTAACGAGTGTGTTCCAGATTAGAGTTATAACAAAAATACCGTAAATTCCTGGGATTATGGAAGAGCCGAGGTAGGCTTTTAGAAGGGATTGTTTGTCTTTGGAAAGGATTTTAAAGGTTATTACTTGGAGAATTATGCTTGAGAGTGCGCTGATATAAGCCAAAAAGATGCCTCCTATGTCATATCTCCAAAGGAAATGGACGAACTGGCTGGTAGTGCAAAAAGTTAGGGAGTCGCTGCCGTGTTCGGGGTAGCAGTCGGCAAGTTGAAATAATCCTATGCTTAAAAGTGTGATTAAGGTTATTAGGATGATTGGAGGGGTGATTTTGCGCATGGGGGAGCGGGACTCCATATAAATCCTTGTTATTTGTATTGTGATTGTTGGACAAATTGGTCGGGGGCGAATGCTTTTGCTAAAGAACCTTTTTTCCTTTCTAGGCTGATTAAATCTGTCTTTATTGTTTGAGCAATAGCAAAGGCGAAATTTACGGGTACTGCATTTCCTATCATCTTGTAGCCGTCTGCAACTTTTGAATACTTGAATACAAAATTATCTGGGAAGGTTTGAACTCTGGCACATTCTCTAACTGATAATCTTCTGTATAAATGTTCTTTGCCGGGTACAAAAATTCTTTTATCTTGTTCAATAAATTCCATTTTTGGTGCTTTTGGATGTATTGGAGCATGACGACCACCTGCTTGTATAGTAAATGAAGGTTCGTCCCAGCGTCTTACTCTATTTCTTGACATATATATTGTTGAAAATCCACCATTCATATATTCATGATTGGGAAGATTTAGCGAATTTGGATTGTTTGCATTATTATATGCAAGTGCTTCTTTTGGTTCTGGCATATCTGCGATTGCATCTTTAAGAGTCAATTTTTTGTTTTCAGCTTCAGGGAATTCAAAGGTTTTTCCAATACTTTTGTGATATCCTATAATAATAACCCTTTTTCTGTCTTGAGGAACATTATAATCATGTGCGTTGAGTAATTTATAGGTGACATTATAATCTAACTTTTTAAATTGATTTATTATTTCTTGAAATGCTTCTTTGTGTTTTGGTAATAAAATGCCAGAAACATTTTCTGCAAGGAAGAATAATGGCTTTTTGTCCTTTAATACTCTGATATATTCATAAAATAGTTGCCCTCTTTTATCATTTATACCTCTTCCTGCTCCTGCTTCGCTCCAGCTCTGACAAGGTGGTCCTCCTATAATGCCTATTGATTTCGGGATTTCTGAAGAAGGAATATTGGTGATACTTCTTTGATCTAGGGTTGTTGCTGGAAAATTGAATTTAAATGTATCCCATATTGTTTTGTCGTATTCATTAGCCCAAATAGTATTGAATCCAGCTTTTTTGAACCCAAGATCTAGCCCTCCCGCTCCTGTAAATAATGAAATTATGTTCATATTATTTTGAAAGTTTAATTAATTTTGCTTCTAGTAAATCTGCTGGATTGTTTGGATTCCCTAAATAAGAAAATTTTTCACTGTATGCTATAGTTTTTTCTTCATCTGTTTGATTTAAGGAATTGCAAAAAAGATCTCTAATATAGATTTCTAGCGCATCTCCCATGCTATTTGCTCGATTTGAAGATTTGTTGAGAGCTTTTATCTCGCTGTATTCTGCTTCGGCTAAATTCTTGAGTGCTATCAGTAGATTTGTCATATTATTTTCTGGGATTCAATTGTGATTGTATCATACAGATATTAAATTTTTATAAAATATTTCGAGGCGATCAGAGAGAGCGAAGTTGGAAAAATAGAATATGAAAAAATGTATTTTAATTAGGTAGATCTTATCTGAATCGCATTATTTTTCTCTCATTGAATGTCAGATTTATCTTACCCAAGGTGGTCGGTTTTATTCTAGTACTTTAAATAAGGTTCTTGCGTTGTTCAAACTTTGGTGTACCCGGGGGGATTTGAACCTCCGACCTCAACCTCCGCAGGGTTGCGCTCTATCCAGCTGAGCTACGGGTACATGTAAAGCTTGGAGAAATTAGCAGACTTGTGGGGGCTTGGCAAGATCTGGGGGGAGGATTTTGATTTTCCATCCCCGGGGATTTTCTGGGCATATGGCTTTTTTATGTTCTTAGTTTGTCCATGTTGTGAATTCGACGTAGTTGCTGAGGCCGGTTTTGATGGTTTGGCCGTAGTTGGTGGTTTCGATGCGGCTATCTAGGAGATCGATGTTTTCGGCGTGTTGGCCGATGTTGATGGTTTGGAGGAGGTTGTTTAGGGTGTGGGGGATAACGTAGTGGTTGAAGTAGTTGGAATCGACTTTTTCTTTGAAAGAATAAAAGGGGTGATGGGGGGTCATGATGGGGAGTTTGACCAGGATTAGGCGTTCGAGGTTGGCCATGGGGGGGGTGTGTTGGAGGTAGAATTGGTAGGTGCAGATGAGGATGTTGTGGCCTTCGACTTCGGTGATTTTGTGGGAGATTTTGCCGGCGGAACCGGAATATTTTTGGGCGATGACGTTGCGGTGGGGGAATTTATTGAGGCAGTATTGGTAGATTTCTTTGATTTGGGTGTAGTTGGTGGTGACGATGCAGATGTCTTTGCTGCTGTTGGTAATTAGGTAGTCAATTTTTTGGTTGATGGTGGCGTCGTAGCCGGAGCCGTTGGGGACGGGGAGGCGTGGGTAGACGGTGATTTTGGCTTCAGTTTCGACTGTGTATTTAATGATTTCCATGTTGAGACCGTGGGCGTTTATGATTTGTTCCAGGTTAAAGTCGGCGCCTTTGCTGATGTATTGGAGGGTTGGGGGTCTGTCATCGTTGCTGTTGATCCAGATTAGGTCTTGTTGGGGGTTGGGGAAGGTGATATTCAGTTTGGCGAAGGCGTCTTTGGCGTTTTGCCATTCCGGTTGGGTAAAGTGGAAGTCTTCCATTAAAAGGGGGCCGTAGCTGTTGGCGTCGTGAAATTTTTGGGCGAAGATGCCGAGGAGACCAAAGGCTAAATCGGCTTCGCCTTGGGGGAAGTTGTTGTAGTGGATGGTGGTGGTGCTGGCGCGGGTGTAGGCTTCTTCTAAAAAGGGGTGGTCTAGGAAGATGAGTTTGGTGTTTTTTAGGTAGTCGTTAAGGGGGGGGGTGGCTTGTAGTTGTTGGAAAAAGTAGTTGTGACTGATGGCGTAAAAGGTTGTGTCATCAATTTTAACCGGTTGTTGAGTGGCGTAGGTTAGGGGGCTGATGATGTTGTATTCTTTGCCAAAGAGGTTGATGTCATTAGTTGAAGGAAGTTGATTGTTGAGTTTGTTTAGGCAAACTTTGAGGCAGGCGTAGGTTTCGTCGGTGGTTAGCTCTGGTTGGGCTAGGAGCTGCTCAAATTTAGCAGGGTCGATTAGTTGATAATGCGGTGTGATGATTTGGCAGTTGGGGAAGTCGGTTTTTAGGGCGATTAATTGTTCGTTGGTGCCGACGGTGATGGTTTTGTTGGGGGGGGTGCCGAGGGCAGCGGGAAGTTTTACTAGTGGGGTTGTGTCGATAATCTCTTTTTGCGGGGGAGTTGTGGTTTTGGGGAGGGATAAGAAATACTCTTTGTAGGGGAGGGTGGATTTTTCGACTATTTGAATTGTTTCCGGTGTTTGCTTGTATTGCCACAGGGCGGCTAGGTGGTTGAATAGCTCAATATTGGCTAGAACATCGTCTAGGGCGCGGTGGGTTGGTTGGTGGGTAACCAAATGGTAGGAAAGTGTTTCTAGGGAATAGGAAATGGCGTTTGGGACTAGGGTTTGTGACATAGGAAAAGTATCGATTCGTTTGCCGGGGATGACGATGCCTTTGGTGCCTAAAAAGTCGAGATCAAAATTGATGTTATGACCGATAATTGGGTAGTTGCCAACAAAGTCTAAGAGTTGGGCTTTGACGTCTGCCAATAATGGCTTGCCGGCGAGCATGGTGTTTTTAATGCCGGTAAGGTCTTGGACAATGATGGGAATGGCTTGTTCGGTGTAAATTAGGGTTTGAAAAGTATCGATTTGGTTGTCGCCGGAAAATTTGACGGCGGCAATTTCAATAATTTGGTCGTCTTCGTAGTTAAAGCCTGTTGTTTCGATATCGAGACAGACAAAAGTTGAAGAGTCGGATTGGTCTAAGTTTAGGAGGTTAAGCTGCATAAAGTTGGCTAATGTAGTAATCGAATAGGTAGTTGGTGTCGTTGGGACCGGGGCACGCTTCCGGATGAAATTGGACGCTCATAAAAGGGAGGGAAGTGTGTTTGATGCCTTCGATTGAATGGTCGTTTAAGTTGCGGAACCAGACTTTCCAGTCTTTGGTTAGACTTTTTTCGTCGATGGCGAAGCCGTGGTTTTGGCTGGTCATGTAGCATTTTTCGGTTTCGACATCTACGCATGGTTGATTTTGACCACGGTGGCCAAAAGGTAGTTTAAAGGTTTTGCCACCGCCGGCTAGGGTGATTAGCTGATTACCCAGGCAAATGCCGAGGACGGGGATTTTTTTGTCCATGGCTTTTTTAATTTGTTCGACAAGAATGGTTTTTTTGAGAACTTCCGGATCACCGGGACCGTTGGAAAGGAAGACACCGTCAAATTTGAGGTCGCTGTCCATAAAAGGGTAGTCCCATGGCACGCGGATAACGGTAACCCCACGACTAATCAAGGAGCGAATAATGTTGGCTTTCATGCCGCAATCTACGGCTAGTAATATTTTTTCTTGACCTTCGTTGTAGATGATTGGCTCTTTAATGCTGACTTCATTAAGGAGATTGACTTTGTTGGGGTCGTAAAGGTCTTTGGTGGGAATTTGGGTTTGGCCTTCTGGCACAATTTGGCCAAGTTGGGAGCCTTTGTCACGCAGAGTTTGGGTTAGGTAGCGGGTATCGACACCGCTAATGCCGGGGATTTTGTATTTTTCGAGCCATTTGCCTAAGGATTCGATGGCTTCGTGGTGGTGAAAATGGTCGGAATAGTCGCTAACGACGAGGCCGCGGATGTGGATTTCGTCGCTTTCAAAGTTTTGAATGAGTTCTTTAAGTGTTTCCGGTTTAGGCACGCCATAGTTACCTACTAAAGGAAAAGTTAAAACAAGAATTTGGCCACGGTATGATGGGTCTGTAATGCTTTCGGGGTAGCCGACCATGCCTGTGTTAAAAACAACTTCGCCGCTACTAACATCACCGTTGTAACCAAAACCACGGCCGGTAAATGTGGTTCCGTCCTTTAGAATCAGTTTTGCTTTGTTCATATGTTTAAACTGTTTATGGCTTCTGATAACATATCTTAGAGTGTTGAATTTAATTTGGCAATATTTGGTTGGCAGCATATGTTGGATTTGCTAAGCTGCAGTCAATCTTAGCAACATTCATTATGTTTTCATTTAAGCACTTGCTTTCGCCGGATCAAGTCACTAAGGCTGATGTAGAGAAGGTATTTGAGTTAGCTGATCGTTTTGCGGAAACTGCTGATCATGGCTCTAACAAGGAGTTGGATGGCAAGGTTTTAGGGGCGTTGTTTTTTGAGCCTTCGACTCGTACCCGTTTATCTACCGAAACTGCGATGTTGCGGCAGGGGGGTAGTGTGATTAATGTAATTGGTATGGAGTCTTCTTCTTTAAAAAAGGGGGAGAGCTTGCAGGATACAGCGCGAATGGTGAGTAACTTTGCCGATATTATTGCAATGCGACATCCGGATGTGGGATCTGTGGAAGAGTTTGCTAAAGGTAGTTTGGTGCCGGTCATTAACTGTGGCGATGGTGCCGGTGATCATCCAACTCAGGCTTTGCTGGATATGTACACGATTTATAAGAAGTATGGCCGTTTGGATGGTCTAAAAATTGCATTGGTTGGGGACCTTAAATTTGGACGAACTGTGCATTCATTAATTAAATTATTGGCTTTTTACCAAGTAGAATTGATTTTGATTTCGCCGGAGGCATTAAAAATGCCGGAAAAATATGAAGAGTGGTTGAAGGAAAAGGGGGTGAATTACAAAGTTGTCTCCGATTTAGAGGCTAATTTGCAAGATGTTGATGTGGGTTACATTACCCGTGTACAACAGGAACGATTTGATGATCAGGCCGAGTATATGCGTTTGAAAGATTCATATATAATTAACCGCGCCTTAATGGAACGGGTTGCGCCAAATTCTATGTTAATGCATCCGTTGCCGCGTTTAGATGAGATTGCTGTGGATTGTGATGATTGGGAAGGAGCATATTATTTTAAGCAGGTTAAAAATGGCGTGGCGGTGCGAATGGCAATTATTTTTGGACTTCTTAACTCGTAAATTTTGACCAAATATCTTTTAAAAAACGGGACGTTAGTTGATCATAAACACGAATTTAAGGTAGATCTTTTAGTTGAGGATGGCAAGATTATGAAGATTGAGGCCAATATGGTGGCAGACGATGCCGAAGTAATTGATTGTACTAATTTATATGTAATGCCCGGATTAATTGATGTACATGTGCATTTTAGAGAACCGGGTAATATCGAAAAGGAAGATTTTTACTCAGGTAGTCGGGCGGCCGTACGTGGCGGTGTGACGACAATTTTTGATATGCCAAATACAAATCCGCCAACCACTAATCCGGAATTAATTGAGGCCAAAATTGCGATGGCGGCAGAAAAATCGTTAATTAATTTTGGGGTTTATGGAGGAGCAACACCTCATAATGCTCAGGCTTTGGCAGCAGCTAAAGATCGAATTATGGGAATTAAGATTTATATGGGGAGTTCGACTGGTGATTTGTTGGTTGATAAAAAAGAGTATTGGCAGGAGTTCTTTAGTTTGGGGATGCAAATTGTGGTACATGCGGAACACGAAGCGCGCATTGTGGAAAATACGGCTAAGTTCCATGATATTCATGATCCGCAAATTCATGGTGTAATTAGAGGTAACGATGTAGCAGCAATGGCAACGGAACGAGCGGTGGCGCTAGGGCAGGAATTAGGCACAAAATTGCACATTGCGCATATGAGTACCAAAGAGGAAGTTTTGATTGTGAGAAGAGCTAAAAATGAAGGGTATAAAGATTTGACTTGTGAAGTAACGCCTCACCATTTGTTTTTGAATAACTTGATGTATGAGCAAAAGGGCAATTATTTGCGGGTAAATCCGCCGGTGCGTTCTGTAGAAGATGTGCGAGCGCTTTGGGAAGATGGTATTGGTTTAAATGTTATTGATATGGTTGCTACTGATCATGCGCCTCATTTAAAGGTGGCCAAGGATCAAGACTATTGGAAGGCGCCATCGGGGATGCCGGGGGTGCAGGAGATGTTACTTTTGCTTTTGAGTAAGGTGCAGACGGATGATTTAACTTTACCAAGATTGGTTGAGCTTACTTCGTATAATCCCGCGAAGCAGTTTGCGGTGGCAAATAAAGGGCAATTAAAGGAAGGTTATGATGCCGATTTGGTGATTGTGGATATGAATAAAAAAGGTGTTCTTGATGAATCAATGTTGGAGTCGCGCTGTGGTTGGTCCAATTATACCGGTTTGGAATTTAATGCTTGGCCGGTGAAAACTTTTGTAAATGGTAACTTGGTTTGGGATGGTGAAGTCATTTCCGACGAATGGAAAGGTAAGTTGGTTACTCGGAGTGATGTTTAATTAATCAAAAAATATATGGATAGTCAACGTAAGGAAATTGCACAAATTTTGTTAGATACGGAATCGGTTAAGGTTAAGTTGGATGATCCGTTTACATGGACCTCTGGGATTAGGTCACCAATTTATTGTGATAATCGACGGTTAATTAGTTTTCCTGAAGCGCGTGAGATGATTGTGAAAGGCTTATTGAATCTTTGTTCTGAGTTTGAAGATATTGATTGTATAGCCGGAACCGCAACGGCGGGTATTCCTTGGGCAAGTTTTGTGGCTCAGTATTTGGGTAAGCCAATGGTTTATGTTAGATCCAAGCCAAAAGGGCACGGTGCGGGCAAGCAGGTAGAAGGGGTTTTGGATGCCGGTAATCGTGTTGTGATTGTTGAGGATTTGTTGTCGACCGGTGGCAGTGCTATTAATTCGGCGGAAGCGTTGAAACGTGAATGGGATGTTGATGTGGTTGGCGTTGTTGCTATTTTTAGTTATGGCTTAGAGACGTTGGCGAAAAAAATGAAAGCGGCCGGTCTTGAGTACATGGCTTTGTCTGATTTTACGACTTTATCCGCCTTGCTTGTGGAAAAGCAGGAAATCTCACCAACTGATGAAGCACGACTAATTAAATTTGCGGAAGATCCGGAAACTTGGTTTGCAAATTTGGCTTAGTGGTTTTACACTGCCCTTAATCTAAACTTTACTATGCAAGATAAATCTACTTATAGGATTGATCAGTCTTATGATTGGAATTATGAAAATGGACCGGTTTTTGAGCAAGAAATCCCGGAACGTCCACCAGTCAAACGCAAGTTTGACTTTTTAGGCTTTAAATTGAATTCTCGCTTAGGAGTGCCGGCTGGGCCTTTACTTAATGCTAATTTTACGACTTTATACGCTAAGTTGGGATTTGATATTGTAATTTATAAAACGGTTAGAAGTATTGAGCGGAAGGTGCATCCGGCACCAAACTGTGTTTATGTAGATACGCACGGCCAGTTAAAAGCTGAAGATGCCGGTTCGGACATACGCGCCAGTGAGCATTTGCCCGAAAGAGTGGTAGATATTACGATTACGAACTCTTTTGGCATGCCTTGTAAAGCACCAGTAGATTGGATGGCAGATGTTGAGAAGGCCAATAAAGCCTTGGGCGATGGGCAATTGCTTGTTGTTTCGGTTGTTGGCACACCCGGATTAGAGATGGATTTTGTAGAAGATTTTGCCCGCGTGGCCGGCATGGCGAAAGAGGCTGGAGCTAAGGTGATTGAAGCGAATTTCTCTTGTCCAAATGTATGCACAGGTGAAGGAAGTATTTACAAGGACGCTGAGACAGCAGCGAAAATTACAAAACGAATTAAAGAAACGATTGGCAACACGCCATTAATGATTAAAATTGGTCACTTTGAAGATAAGCGAGAACTGGAAGCGGTGATGAAGGCGACAATGCCTTACGTGCAGTGTTATGCGGGAATTAATACGATTGCAATGAATGTTTATGATAAGGAAGGCAAAGCGGCAGCTTTGCCGGGAGAAGGTCGATTAACCAGCGGTTTGTGTGGTGCGGGTATTGAAAATGTGGCTCATGACTTTACCGCTACAATGGCACAAGTGAAGCAGACTTTAGGTGGTGACTTTGCCATTTGCAGTGTTGGTGGCATTACTCAACCGGAACAGTTTGATGAACGTTTTGTGGCCGGTGCCGATGTGGCAATGTCGGCAACCGGAGCAATGTGGGATCCATTATTGGCTTATAAGTACCATCTATTACACGCTAACGATTAAACTATGAATTTTGCAGATCGCTTGATTGATCAAATTAATGAAAAAGGTGCCCCAATTTGCGTGGGGATTGATCCCAATTTAGAGAGAATCCCGGAAAGTGTGATTGAACAGGTAACACAAGGTGGTGAGTTGGACTTGCCGACAATTGGAACGATCTTTTTAGAGTTTGGCAAAGGGATTATTGATGCTGTAGCCGACTTAGTGCCGGCTGTTAAATTACAAATGGCTTATTATGAACAGTATGGTGTTGCGGGTATGTATGCATTTGCGCAAACTTGTACCTATGCCAAAAGCAAAGGGTTAATTGTAATTGCGGACGGTAAGCGTAATGATATTGGTTCAACAGCCGAAGCGTATGCTAAGGCCTATTTAGGTGAAGTTGAGATTGGCGATACCCAACATTCAATTTATGATATTGATGCCTTAACTGTGACTCCCTACCTAGGTTTTGATGGTATTAAGCCGTTTATTGAAGAGTGTGAGAAACATAATAAAGGTATTTTTATTTTAGTAAAAACTTCCAATCCTTCGGCTGGTGATTTTCAAGATCGTGTAACCGATGAAGGGCTGCGAAATTTTGAGTATATTGCCCATTTTGTAGAATCTTGGGGTGCTGACGTTATTGGTGAGCATGGATTTAGTTCTATTGGAGCCGTGGTTGGTGCGACTTATCCTAAAGATATTGCTAAATTGCGTAAATTAATGCCAACATCTTTCTTTTTAGTACCAGGCTACGGTGCTCAAGGAGCCGATGCCGAGGATTTAAAAGCAGCGTTTGGAGAGGATGGTATTGGGGCTTTAATTAACGCTTCTCGATCTATTATTTATGCCTATGAAGATAATGATGAATTAGACTACAAAGAAGCCGCGCGAGCGGCCGTGATAGAGATGCGGGAGGAGTTGAAAAGTGTTTGAGAATAGTTACATTATGTAGTAGGATACGATAGTTATTTAATCTTTTTTTATGAAAAAGCTATCTGCTGTGGCTTTTGTTCTGCTTGGTTCGTTGTTTACGCTTACGGGTGTGTTTGCTTTGAGTCCACTTTTTTTCCCTGATGTTGATAATAGTGCTTATTATGCAGAAGCACTTAATAATATGGTGAACAAAGGTGTAATTTCCGGTTATGATAATGGTAATTTTGGACCAAATGAT
>PFRW01000050.1 GCA_002788755.1 Candidatus Peregrinibacteria bacterium CG_4_9_14_0_2_um_filter_41_14 | reverse complement strand
CCGAAAAGCCAATTCCCAAAATCGCAAAAACCGCAATTAGACCCAGCATAATACCAAGTAGGTGCCCTTTTTTATGCTGATGAACGACGGGAGCCAAGGGTTGCTCGGCAGCCACGGGTTGCTCGGGAGACACAGGTTCCACGGGAGCCATTTGTTCCACGGGAGCCACGGGTTGTTCGGGAGACACAGGTTGCTCGGTGACCACAGGTTGCTCGGGAGCCACGGGTTGCTCGGGAGACACAGGTTCCACGGGAGCCATTTGTTCCACGGGAGACACAGGTTGTTCGGGAGACACAGGTTGTTCGGGAGCCATTTGTTCCACGGGAGCCACGGGTTGTTCGGGAGACACAGGTTGCTCGGTGACCACAGGTTGCTCGGGAGCCACAGGTTGCTCGGGAGACACAGGTTCCACGGGAGCCATTTGTTCCACGGGAGCCACGGGTTGTTCGGGAGCCACAGGTTGCTCGGTGACCACGGGTTGCTCGGGAGCCACGGGTTGTTCGGGAGACACAGGTTCCACGGGAGCCATTTGTTCCACGGGAGCCACGGGTTGTTCGGGAGCCACGGGTTGCTCGGTGACCACGGGTTGCTCGGCAGCCACGGGTTGCTCGGGAGCCACGGGTTGTTCGGGAGACACAGGTTCCACGGGAGCCATTTGTTCCACGGGAGCCACGGGTTGCTCGGTGACCACGGGTTGCTCGGCAGCCACGGGTTGCTCGGGAGACACAGGTTCCACAGGTTCCACGGGAGCCATTTGTTCCACGGCAGCCACAGCCTCTTCAACAGTCTCATCCGGCACGGCACTTACATTGCCTTGCATCTTTAAAGCGGGGTTGTCTTCAAACAATAATCCGGAGCCAGCTACTTGTTGCGCTTCATACTCCTTATATTGAGGGGTTTCACGCACATCAATCATTTCCGGTTCGATCGGTTGTTGATTTGAATTGGTATTTGTATCTTCATCCATAGTAGAAAGGTTAATTTAATTTACGTTTGCCGCGTTTCGGCCGGTAAAGTAGTAAAGACCCAACATATAATAATACACCAAGTCCACCTACTATCGCAAGAATGATTATTAGCATCGTGCTACTTACATTACTTAATGTGGCTCGCCCTAGCCCCGGTTTAGCAAATGTTACCTTAACGCGATCTTGGCTAACATTGCCATTAGCATCTACAACTGTTAGCTGAACTTCAACAGGTTCCCATTCCGGACGGAAATTACTTGTGTAAGGAACTAGGGGATTTTGCGTTATAAAGTCAGCATCATTATTGCGAATGCCATCACCAGGCGTATTTGGTTGACCACCATTAGTGTCAAAGAAGATATTTCGATCAATAATATAACTTTTAATGTCACCTAAACTGGCATCAAAAAAGAAAGTAACATTGGCTTCGGCACCTTCCAGGTAGATTGTATCTGTTACCGGGTCAATTGCCGGTTCAGTATCAAGTACCGCTCTTAAACCTGCTGCGCTTTTACCATTATTAATGGCTGGGCCTGCTGCGGATACATTGGTAATGATAATTGTGTTAATCACGCTATCTTCAGTGCCTTCATTATCGGCAATCGCTAGTTTAGCTTGATATGTGCCAGCCTCAACATAAGTATGGCTTGGCGTCGCACCGGTGGCATCAACATCATTTGTTTTGTCGCCATCACCATCGCTATCACGGCTCAAATCAAAATCCCAATTATTAACGACCAGCTCACCACCCTTACTTGTATCGGCACGAGAATTATTCACAAAATCAACTTTGCTATTTGTTATTTTAGTTGTAAATGCGGCAGTTGGTGCCTTTAAGATACTATCTACAAAGACTGTTACCGGTTCCGAAATTGCAGTCGCACCCTTGTCGTCAACAACTTTGAGACGCACACGATAACCTGTTTCTGCAGATCGACGAGTATATGTTTGTACGAGTGCACTTTGTGTTTTTGGCTCATCGTTGGCAAAACTACCATCACCGTCAATATCCCATTGATAACTAACAATCTCACCGTCGGGATCTGACGAAGTACTACTAAAATTGATCTCTTCACCAACAAATACATTGGTTCGATCAACAACAAAACTTGCAACCGGCGGATCATTTTTGCCGTTTGTGGCAGTTAGTTTTGGTAGGTCTTCCAATTTAAAGCGTTCTTGGCAGTTAACTGTGTTGCCTTCGTTATCTTTAATATCGACACAAAAAGCGAATTCATTACGGTCACCTTCAACGCCAAAGGTATCTACTTCTAACTCGGCTGTGGGGTCTTTCACAATTTTAGTTCCTAAGATGCGCCCCGGATCTAAAACAGAAAAATAATAGAAACGGTATTCTTTAATTGATCCATCGGGATCGGCAGCACCTTGTGCTTCTACACGCACATTAAATGGTGTCACCGGATTTTCGACAAGAGGCGTTACTACAATATCTTTAATAACCGGCGGCACACTGGCTACTTTTAAGTTAAAATTAATAGTTTCACTTTGACCAAGGCTATTGCCCGCTTGCAGTGTTACTTCAAAGTATCCGGGTGGATTTGGTGCCAAGTCCGTAAATGTATGAGTGGCCGCTGCGCCATCGGCAAAGCGCCCATCTCCAAAGTTCCAACTATATTCCAGACCCGTTTTTGTGCCATTACTGTTTAATGATTTTCCGGCACTAAATTTTACGGATTGATTACGGCTTATTACCGGTAAGGTATCATCCAAGTGGTATGTAACCCCATTATAGTCAATTTCCACAACCGGAATAATTGCGTCACCACGGCCAACGGCCACAGTTGTTGTGACACTGTTTTCATCACCTTCCGGTCCAAAAGCATGCGCAACTACACGGTATAAACCAGACTGCGTATAAGTATGATTAACCTTAAAGCTACCATTTGTAAAAGCGCCCGCCTCTTGCGACTGATCGCCAAAATCCACTTCTATGGTTTTGGCAAAGTCAGAGACAAAATGCAGAGTGACATCAGCTTTACCGTCTCTTAAAATGGCTGCTTGTTGATGATCCGTACCTATTGTCACATCTACTAGTGATTGAATATTTACATCTGCTTGTAAGCTGGTTTCTTTTCGTAAACGATCATCTTCGTATTGGTCCGCTACTTTAAGTTCCACAACATAGTTACGTTGTTTGTTAAATTTGAGTTTAAGTTTTTCGGCATCAGCCCGAGGGCCTTTTAGTTTGCCGGATAATACCTCAAAATCAGTACCTTCGCGGGCATTAAATACGGTCCATTGAAAACTAAGTACATCACCTTCGTCCGGATCATAACTATTGGAAGCATCCAAAATGACCGTACTTGGTTGACTTGGAATAAACTCAACCGTAAAGAATGCCTTTGGCGTTTGCGACTCTACCAGTACTTCGGTAGAAACCGTGTCGGCATTACCGGCCGAATCTTGAATTTGCACGGTCACAGTATATGTGCCCGGACTTTCAAATCGGTGTTTTAAGGTCGGCGCATTTTCCGCATCCAAATCATCCACGCCGGCAATCGACCAATTGTATTGTGTAATTTGACCACCATCACTCTTAGAGCGGCCGGCATCAAAAGTAAATTCGGTATTTAGGTCGCCTCTAAATTCACTAACTCGCAAATTTGCCGCCAAAGAAGTGACAACTACACGGAAAATTTTACGATCCTTATTACCTGTTTCATCTTCTACTTCCAACACCACACTATATGTTCCATTTTGAGTATAAACATGTGCCACGCGCCCGGCCTCTTGTTCACTGCCGGTTAGCTTGGCGGTTCTGTCGCCAAAATCCCAACTGTAGCGCACAATTTGTTTGCCTTCGGAATTTAGCGCCGTACCACGGGCATCAAACACCATGCCTTCGCCGGCGGATGCCTCATTTAAGGTTACTCTCACTTCGTCAATATCCCGTTCAATAAAACCGGATGCATTATAACTGCGCACAACTATTTCCTCACTATCAATTACAGTCTTTAAATCGATTTTAGCCACCGGCTCTTGCACGCTTACGGTAATATAGGCAAGTCCCGGTGCAATTTGTTCCGGACGGTTACTGGTAACACGCAAGGCTACACGGTATGAACCGGGTTGTTTATATGTACAAGTGACAACTGCATGTTTCTCTTCTTTACAGTCCATCACGTTGTCCGGATTAATGCGTCCAAATTGACCATCACCATCTAAATCCCATTCGTAGTTTTCATCTGTTAAAGATTGATCGGCAGGATCGTATGAGCCGGAGCCATCAAATTGCACCACCAGTGGCGCATTACCTCTTGTTGCTGTTGCTGTCACAAAGGCCGCCACAAAATCAATATTATTGAGCAGCTCATATAGATCATTAAATTTTAATAATAAATCACGGACAACGGCTGTTCGTTGAAATGCTTCCGATGCTGTCACATTTGGGTTACTGCCAAACTCATTTGGACCAACATTAATTTGATATGCAATATTTTCCGCACGAGCATCGCCCAATAAATTTATTACCTCTGTAAAGGTTCGATCCACTTCCGGAGTTACTTGCACAGTCCCAAAGTTTAATAGGTTATCTTGAATATCACGTGTGCTATTAACAATCACCTCAAGCCGGTCATTGTAATCAACGTTAATGCCATTCTTAATCACAATGTCTTCAATATAGGCATTTACACTGTCGATAATATCACTACCTTTGTTCGTCTTCGTGCTTTCTAGCGCTCCTTTACAATCAAAGGATCTATCTGCAGCGCGGAATTCCGGTGGTAAGTAACAGTTAATATCTTCAGCACGCTTATTTAAACCGGCATCACCGCCCGTAAAGACACTCTTAATTGCAGTACCGGCAGAAGACACACCTTCTACCACATCGTCCACAAGTTTGCGTGAATCATCAATAAAGCTCCCAATACCATTACGGTAAGCCTTAACATAGGCTTCCTCGGTTGTTTCGGCTTGAATCGTGTCTTCCATTAATTGCAACGACGGGTCCACAACATTATCAATCGTAATTCGTGCCGCCAGCGATGCTTGCGAAAGATTAGCCGTCCCCTCTGATGTGCCATTCCGACGTTCAAGATCAGCTAAATTGCGACGTACAAATTGAAGGTAGTCAATTATGTCTTGTCTGGTTGTTAGCTTATCTGCCTTGTAAGTCATAATTTTTTGCAGCAGTACACTTTGATTAAAGTAATTTTCATAAGCTCTAATAAATTCCAAGGTTGCATCTTTAGTTTGCTCGGCCGCACTGTTGTAGTTTGCTAACTGTTGCACATTGGTTTGTCCCGGACCACCCGGCTGCCCACTTGTGCCAATGTCACCCGGCGCCTTTAGCACCGTGTTTACAATTGCAAACGAACTCAAAATAATCAAAATACCAATAATCGCATACATGATCGCCTTTTTCCCTTTTTCGGACTGTTCACCCGCACCGGCATCGGTTACATACAAAAAGCCACCGTAAATCACAATGACCAGCGCAATTAAACCAAGAAAGCTCAGCGCAAAGTTAACAATACTTTTAATAAAATCTCTCGCGTTATCTGTTCTCGTTAAATTTGGATCTAGCCCCGTAGCCGCCACCGGCTCCAAGCCACCCGAAAACTGAGTAAAAGAAGTAATTTGATCATTACAATCAATAAACCCCCCAAAGTCACCAGAGATAGACCCGCAAAGATCTTGCGCTGCCACAATCTCAGTACCACCAAATGCCACCATTAGCATGGTTGCAAGAATGGCTCCAGTTAGGAACTTACCGATTAAAGAAAGTAATTTACGCATAATTTCCTCAAATAAATCTTATAAGTATAACAGAAAAGCCCCTTTATGGAAAGGAAGGGCGAGTATTAAATCATAAAACCAGTTGACGAAACCAAGATTTGCTTCGTTACTTAATTCCCCAATCCACTGTCAATTTGTCCTTGAATTACCTCTGAAAATGTTGGTGCTTCAAATTTTACAAAAGTATTAACTAATCCATAAGCACCGGCAGCAATAATTATGCCAATAATAGCACCCAAAATTGCTTGCTTAACTTTTTCGGTATTGTCATCACCAACGGCCGAAAAGATGTATAAGTAACCTGCATAAATAAACATGACTACCGCCGTAACCGCAATAAATCCGGAAATAAAATTAGTTAACTGGACAATTAGTTGTTTGGCTCTTTCAATATCAAAGCCACCTTGCCCTGCATCTACAAACAAAATGTCTTTCACAATCAGCTCCGATAGACCAACCAATACAATTCCGGCAATACCCCAGCCAATATTCTTTTTGGCATTGTCCAGCGCTTCATCATTGCCGGCATTGGTCACCATTTTAAAGCCATTAAAGATGATGATTCCCACCGCAAAAATCCCCAAAAATATTTCACCTAAGTTATAGATGCCCCTAATTTCGGCACTAGCCGCCCCGGCAGCATTTCTTGCCGCATCCACACTGCCCAAAAAGTTGCCATCACCAATCACCAGCACATTATTCACAAAAATCTCAATTGCAAAAACCGAAAATAGTCCAATTAATAAATAGGTGAGTCCCTTTTTTGCATCAGTCATTACTGCTTCAGCCTCATCGGTTGCCGTTAGCATGCGCACCGCCGTCCAAATTGTAAATATTACCGCTACACCACCAATCGCCCATTTAATAATATTAATGATTTTACTTAGCAGTCCCGTAATTTGGCCAAGACCACCTTCGCTCACAACGTTTGCACCGGTTTCATTTTTGATATTATTTAAATCTGTCGCATTTCCAATGTTCTCAAAAAATTGTAGTGGCGAAGTTTTTTCATCAATTAGAGGCGTGTTATCTTCTTTTGGCACTACATTAACATCAATCTTAAAAGCCAAGGCACTAGGCACTGTGGTTACAAACAGGCTGCAAGCCAGCATGACGATTAACGGTATTGTTTTAAACAGTTTCAACATAATTTGATTAAAATCGACCAACAATAAAGGTATTTACAATCGCAAAGGCACCATAAATTAAAATGATCCCTCCCAGCGAAACGCCAATCATCTTTTTGGCCTTAGCTTGCAGTTCCTCGTTAACACCGGAAGCAGCATACATCACGCCACCCGCCACTAAAGTAATCAGGGCAATTGGCCCCACAAAAGTCACAATTAAATTAATAAACCCCACCAGCTCTTTCATAGCTTGTGGTAAATCAGCACTAACAGCACCATCTACAGGCGAGTCGACCTTGTATAAAACTTTTCTAATTAAGGTATCGCTAAAAATCAGAACTACAAGACCGGCAGCAATTAAACCCATATTCTTTTTGTCTTCCGCCAATTCGTCATCCGAGGCACTAAAAGCCACCAATCGGAATCCAATACGCACTAACATAGCAACGGCAACCGTTCCCGCCACATATTTCACAAAAGTTAAAACGATCCTCAGTGTGTTATCAAAAATAAGACCACGTTCACGCAATACAGCGTCACTACCCAACAGACCCCCACTTTCCGGTGATAACAGTTGTGCAAGATCACCGGATAAAGCCACAATGGCAATACCGGCCGTACCATATACCAGTGTCCGTGTGCCTTTTTTGTATGCCTCTTCATCACCACGAGCCATTACCATCCTAATGCTACCGGTTAACATAATTAAAATGGCAATTGGTGCAATCACTAGCCGCACAATATTCGTCGCTCTACTTAAAAGATTACCGGCACGCTCTTGCAATGTACTACCTGTTGTACCCGGCAAAAACTGCGTATATTGATCTGTCGCCAAGTCAAAAAAAGCATTTGTTTGCGGCACCATGTAGAGGTTTCCAGCAAATAATGTCAGTACTGTTGCCATAGTCAAAAGTAAACTTCTCAGCCCAAATTTCATATTGTTTAAGCTAATTTAATCTAGTTATTATAACACAGCTATGGTACAAAGCCAATCCAAACTCAGGCACTTAAAAAAAGATTGCATAAATAACTTAAATCGCTATAATTAAATAGAACAAGCCCAAAAGCGGGCTTTTTAATATTAGATCAACTTAACCTGTGCACATGATCAACTACATCAAAAATAGCTTTAAGGAACTTAGCAAAGTATCTTGGCCGACAATGCAACAAACCATTAAATTGACCACGTATACTGTTGTCTTTACAGTTGTACTTGCCTTAGTTATTGGTGGGTTAGACTATGTTTTTAACGCAGGCTACCAAGCAGTCGTAAACTATAGTATTACAAGCGGATTTGGTCAAGAAGCCCCCGCCACCGAAACACCAACCATCGACGCAGGCGATCTTAGCGTAGGCGTTGACGCCGAAGGAGTAACAACAACAAACACAGTTGTTGTACCCGAACCCACCCCAGCAGAAACTACCCCAGCTGAACAACCAGCAAACTAGCATTTTAACTCTCATTTTCTATGGCTAAACAAGCCGCTAATACAGGACGAAACTGGTATGTAATTCATACTTATTCCGGTTACGAAGACGCTGTAAAAAAAGCATTGGAACAACGTATCGAGTCTATGAACATGCAAGAGTTAATTTTTGGTGTTGTCGTTCCAAAAGAAAAGCAAATTATCATGAAAAACGGTCAACCAAAAGAGGTTGAACGTACAATCTTCCCCGGTTATGTGCTTATCGAAATGACCGTAAACGATGATTCTTGGTACGTGGTTCGTAATACACCCAACGTTACCGGCTTTGTGGGCGCAGGTACAATCCCTGTACCGGTATCGCCGGAAGAGTGGCGTGTTGTTGAAAGACATATGGGCAAAAGCCAACCTAAATTCAAAATCGATTTTCAAGAAGGGGATCAAGTTACTGTCTTGGATGGTCCATTCCAAAATTACGAAGGCAATGTTAAGGAAGTTGATCATGAAAAAGGTAAAGTTAAGGTCCTTATTACCATTTTCGGTCGCGAAACACCTGTGGAACTAGAGTTCACACAAGTTAAAAAGAAATAGACCTATGCAAAAGTTTACCATCTTTTCGATTATCTTTGCCGTAATTGTTTTAAGTATTACCGCCGAACTTGTCACGCAAGATTACTTGTCCAAGCTGTATCCTAGCAGTGCCAGCGCCAATCTCTTAACCAATTTAGATAATTTAGACAGCACTCCTCCCGCATCTTTCGACGAAATCAAGGATATTGAGCCAATTACAGACACCACTCCTGTAACCGAAACTGTAGAAAACATCGATTTGCCCGTTAACGACGATACTCAAATTAGCGGCGTCAGTGTAAAAGTTAGCCAAAAAGTTGTTGATTTACTGCCTTCTCTCGACATTCCTAATATTAAGTACCAACCGGTAAATTTTAGCGGCAAAGTTTTTGATGTGATTGAAACAGACGTTAACCCTGATGACGTTGCCCTTGGTCAGCTGGTTCTTGGTGAAGGCGCAAATAAAAATGTCCTCGGCGCCGTCTACGAATTTACGCTCAAAAATCAACAAGACGCCCGCAAACTCTATACCCAAATCAAAACCCAAGCCAAAACCATAACCAGCATCGATGTAAACGAAACCAATCAATTTGGCGACAACTCCTTCTACCTCAACCACAAAGCCAAAATCAACGAAGTCTTTGTCGTCACCATCAGCGGCAATTCCATTTTTGCCCTAGCCTATTCCAAGCAGTATCACGAGACGTTTAAGCCGTTTATGGGGTTGTTGTTGTAGTGGAGGTTATCTCTGCATTAGTACCGGTGATTGTATTGTCGATAGCAGTGGGTTGAGGATCAAATGTCCTTCGTCTATTATGGATACCATACTTTCCACCCTCACCAAAAAATCCCACTCAGGGATCTTCCCGAGCGAGATTTTTTGATTACGTTTCTTGAAGACGCTACTTTTTCAAACGGTCCATTCTTAAAGTCCTTAAGCCTTCCTTATCTCCGGATTCCTTAAGTTCGTGCATTTTTACCATACTGTTAAAGTTTTCCTCAGTGACAAATTTATCAGCATTTGGCAAGTCGGCCATTGCCGCCTTCCATGCTGTAAATTCGTTGTTTTCTATTGCGGCGTGAATGGCTTCGTGATTCTGGCTTTCGCCTCTAAACATCATGTGTTGCCCGCCACCCATTGGGCCTTTAACGCCGGCTTCATCTAAAACCGCTTTGGCACCTTTAAGATCACCATCCGCTTTAAGTTTGTTGGCTTTTACTAAAGCGTCGAATGTTGCTTTGGGCGCAACGGCATCGCGCCATGCATTAAAATCGCCCTGCTCAACCGCCTTAACCGACTCGGGATTTCCCCAAGGTGATCTCAAAAATTGGCCGGTTGCCTTATTGGCGTCCTGCGCCGAGACAACCGAAGTGCCCACAATTAAGAGCGATAACGCCAGGAGCGTGACCAATGTGGACTTTGTTGTATTTGTCATTTTGTTTAAGTTAGACAATAAATGCAAGCTTGCATTAACTGATACGCAAGGTTGAATAGATTTCTTTCAAAAATATAAAAAATTTTTGATGTATACTTTGCTGCTAAGTAAGATAATAACTATGAAAGTATATCAAACTAGCACCAAGCCATTTACTGGCACAAAATACATTGATGTGTATAAAAAGGCTTTCAGTCTGTATAGGCAAATTAAGGCGAATACAAAACGTAGACCATACATACGATCTGCCTATTTTCGGAACGAGAAAATATTTTTAGGATTATTCTGGCAACATCTTAATCAGAAAAACTGGAAAGATAGAACCAGGCGACTTAAGTTCTATCCCTGCGGCATCGAATTGATCAAAAACTCGAAAAATACCCCAATATCAAAGGATGATCCAAGTAATTCAAATCATATACTTCATCGTTTTGGCGGAATTACGTTAGCGGATGAGTTCTTTTATGTGCAGATAAAGGAAAGCAAAATTACTGATCAAAAATTTCTAATATCCATATTTCCAGATTCCAAATAAAAAAAAGAAACAAATTTCCCGCTAGGTGTGGTATATAAACCACGGCCGGAAACTTATTTCTAAAAAATAATACCATAGTCGAAGCAATAGAGTCAATAAATTCAGCCTTTTATGCTTTTTTGCCTTGACGAAAACAGGCAAAACCTGTAAAAAAGCTTAGCAAATTAACCCGTTTTTCATGGCTGCTCCAAGTGGTAAAAGTGGTAAAAAAATTAAATCAATTGTTAAATTACAAATTCCTGCCGGCAAGGCAAATCCGGCGCCACCGGTTGGTTCTGCGCTAGGTCCTCACGGAATTCAGATTCAAGAGTTTTGTACGCAGTTCAATAATGAAACAAAAGACATGGGCGATGCAATCGTTCCGGCCGAAATTACAATTTACGAAGACCGTACTTTTAGTTTCATTACCAAAACATCTCCAGCCGCTTTCTTAATTAAAAAAGCGATCAATTTGCCAAAAGGTTCCGGAGAACCAAATAAAACCAAGGTTGGTACAATCACTCAAAAACAATTAGAAGCAGTGGCAACCATCAAAATGGAAGATCTAAACGCGCATACGGTTGAACAGGCTGCCAAAATTATTGGTGGTACGGCTCGCAGTATGGGTGTTAAGGTAGAAGGATAATTTATTTAAGTATTTATTTTGTGGGAGTCCACACGCCAGGACGTTAACACCACTATCATTTAATTATACAATTATGGCTAAACACGGAAAAAAATATCGCGACGCAAAAGCTAAAGTGGTTAAACCAATTTACAGTATTAGTGAGGCTATCGCACTTTTAAAAGAAACAAACACAACTAAATTTGACGCTTCATGCGAAATTCACATCCGTTTGGGTGTTGATCCTAAGCATGCTGATCAAATCGTTCGTTCAACAATTATGTTACCACATGGTACAGGTAAAACCGTACGCGTGGTTGCCATTGTTAGTGATGATAAAGTGGACGAAGCCATTAAAGCCGGTGCAATCGATGCCGGCAATGAAACAATAATCGCAAAAATTGAAAAAGGCTGGACAGATTTTGACATGGTTGTTGCCATGCCCGCGTTAATGGCCAAGTTAGGTAAGGTTGCCAAAACATTGGGGCAACAAGGCTTAATGCCTAGTCCTAAAGCCGGAACTGTTACTCCTGAACCTGCCAAAATTATTGAGCAAATTATGAAAGGTAAAATTGAGTTTCGTACAGATAAAACCGGCATTATTCACAATATTTTTGGCAAAGTTTCTTTTGCAAATGAAAAACTTGAAGAAAATCTCAAGGCACTTCTAAAAGCAATTTTAGATGCTAAGCCAAGTGGTGCAAAAGGCACCTATGTAAAAGCGGTTCATTTAACTACAAGCATGGGGCCGAGTGTAATGATTGAAACTCAAGAGGTGATGGCGTTATAAATCTTTATTGACCGCTCAAGTTTAGAAAGGTAATTTACTTGGCGAGTCTAATAAAAATTTATAATATGATAGATAAGCCAAAATTTGATTTTGCCGTTGGTGGCCAAGCCCTTATAGAAGGGGTAATGATGCGCTCAGCCAACTTCGTTGCAATTGCAGTACGTAAACAAGATGGGTCAATCAAAATACACGATTGGCCCTTTAAGAGTGTCATTCAACGGTGGCGCTTTTTAAATATCCCCATTGTTCGCGGTGTGGTTAATATGGTTGAAATGTTAATTTTAGGGATGAAGTCCATTAATTTATCTGCCGAAGAAGCCGTAGAAACCGAAGAGGAAATTATTCAAAAACGAAAAATTGACGAAGAAATCGATTCGCACAAAACCGATCTGGGCAAGGAAATTTGGGGTATGGTGTTGTTTGTTGTAAATATCATCGTTGCTCTTGGCTTTGCTCTCGTTCTGTTTAAGCTTGTGCCATTATACACAACTGAGTTTTTACGTAATTACATCCCACTGCTTCAACAAAGTGATATTCTCTACAACCTGGTTGATGGTGGCATTAAAATCGCAATTTTTGTTTTATATATTGCCGGTATTAGCATGATCCCCAGCATTGGCCGCGTTTTTGAATACCATGGTGCCGAACATAAATCCGTTTTTGCCTACGAAAATAATGAAGATCTCACAACCGTTAATGGTGCGCGCAAGCAGTCCCGTTTTCATCCACGTTGCGGAACTAGCTTTATTTTTATGGTCATTTTAATTAGTATTGTTGTTTATACATTTATTCCCCGCAATCCGGAATTTTGGATTCAGTTTGGTCAACGCATCTTTGTCCTACCGCTAATTGCCGGTATTGCTTACGAAGCACTTAAGCTGAGCGCCAAACACCGTAATAACTTTTTTGTGAGAATGTTTGTTGTGCCGGGACTTTGGTTCCAACGCCTAACAACGAGTGAACCAAACGACCAACAACTGGAAGTTGCCCTCGAAGCCCTTAATCGAACTCTAGAACTCGAAAAAGATGCAAGTAAAAATTAAACGGATTGATAAATCCCTCCCATTACCGGAATTTCACACCAAAGGCGCCGTTGGCTTTGATTTATATGCTCGTACAAGCATAACAATTGAGCCCGCCGCCATTGCCATTATCCCCGCCAATTTAATTGTGCAAGTGCCGGAAGGCTACATGCTCATGCTAGTTAGCCGCAGTTCCACCCCACGCAAAAAAGGCCTAATGAAGCCACACTCTATCGGCATTATTGACCAAGATTACTGCGGCGAAACCGACGAACTCGGCATCCAAGTCTACAACTTTACCAAAGAAACCGTCACCGTCGACCGCGGCGAACGCATTGCCCAAGGCATCTTCGTTAAAGTCGGCATCCCTCAACTGGTAGAGAGTGACGAGGTAGCAGGGGAGAGTAGAGGCGGGTTTGGGAGTACGGGGTAGGGGGCCAACCCGCAATGTATTTCACACTAATGGCATTTAGACTGGCTCCGTCGATTACGTAAAGTCTTTTTAGTAATTCTATCAATTCGTTCAGTAGATTCTTTGTATCCTGGCAGGTATATAACTTATGCCTAATTTACTGATATGTAATTTAATTACGCACCAGAGCGATATTTCCTCCAAGTCTGGTGCAGTTTCATTTTGTAACGCATAATCCCAGCACTCAGTATAATGCGTAAGTAAAGCATCGGAGTCGATTTGGCTTTGTTTAGGTAGTGTCATCATTAAGAACTCCTTTTTCATCTTCTTGTTCGGTAATTTATCCAATATACCAGCTCGTTGTATAGCCGTCTTCATGAAATCTGATTTATCGAAAGTATCCGCAAATGTAAGATTTAATATCTGATACAGGCTTTCAAAAGGACCCGGCAAGCTTGCCGAGACTTCAACATCCACTTTTGCTTCCGTAGGCTGATCGGGTCGCTGAACTGCTTGAAGTTTAAGAGTAGGGAGCTCCGGAGGTTCATTCAGTGCTGCCACAACCTGCCCGTTTGCCTCCCCTCTAAGTAGCTCAATTGGCACGCCAACAACTACGGGACGATTAGATCCCTCTGGGTAATCAGGTGTCTTACTGCCAGTCACTTGCGGAGTAGTACTCATATCGCAGATTAACTATCCAGCAATTATAGCAGAATTAGCCAATTTTAGTAATTAAGCCCCAAGCTTTCCCTTCAACATCTCCCAAACCAACGCCTCCGTATCATCCTTCTCCGGCTGCACTTCTACTGTCAGCCAGCCTAATCGGCTGGCCCTGCGGCGGAGTACCTCATCGCATTTAGCGATCAATTCATCGTTAGTTTCATGCACATGTTGTTCTTCCATTGCATCCTTGCTGCGTTCCCCAAGCATTAAAACACTAACATCCTCTTTAAGCAGGGGAGCATTAATCGCCTCCAGCCACTCTTCAGATGCGCCTTTAGCAGTGCCCCAGGCAATGCCGGTTTGCACATAATCTTCGGCAACAACAACGTCGTATTCGGCAAGGTCACGCATTAGTTGCGGTTGGTGTTGCCATCGGTTTACAACAAACCAGGTTTGCAATTCTTCCTCTGTTACTGTTTGGCCGGCATCGCCACGGAGTTGCTCGTTTAAAAAGGGGCCGGAGGGAGGGAGGTCGTAAAGTGGGAATTTTAGATATTTTACTTTTAGGCCGGCAAGTTCTTCGCATCTTTGTGCAAAACGTTTAGCGTGTGTCGTTTTTCCAATGTTATTAATCCCATAAAAAGTGATAAACATAATTTTTGTTAATTTTGACCACAATATAGCATTACCGGTTGCCAAAGTGCAATTAAGCTTGTAAATTGGCTGTGTAATAATATTGATTAAGCCTATGGCCAATATTCTTGATGGTCGACTCGTTAGCGACTCTGTTCTCGCCACAGTGCAAAAAGATGTAGAGGCATTGCAAGCGGAACATATTCACCCTAAGTTGGCCGTAATTTTAGTTGGCGAAGATTTGGGATCTTTAAGCTATGTTCGTCAAAAAGAGAAAAGTTGTGAAGCTACCGGCGTTTTGTGGGAGCAGATTTCGTATGCAAGCACTGTAGAACAAGCAGTACTAGAAGCCAAAATCGACGAACTCAACACCAATCCCGAAATTCACGGCATCTTAATTCAGCTACCATTACCACAGCACCTCAATGTTCCTGTTTTATTAAAAAGAATTAACCCCGACAAAGATGTCGACGGTTTTCATGCTTACAACGTTGGCAAAATGTTTTTAAGTAAAGAGTTTGAAGGGCTTGTACCTTGCACCCCAAAAGGCGTTATTAAAATGCTTGAGTACTATAACTTACCAATTGAGGGCCAAGATGTAACCGTAGTTGGGCATAGTAATATTGTTGGCAAACCAATGACCATTATGATGCTAAATCGAGACGCAACCGTGACCACTTGCCACATTCATACAAAAGATTTAGCTGCCAACACCAAACGTGCCGATATTTTAATTGTGGCCGTTGGCCGACCCAATCTAATTACCGCCGACATGGTTAAAGACGGCGCCGTTGTTGTTGATATTGGCTGCAATCGTGTAGATGGCAAACTATGCGGCGATGTTGATTTTGACGAAATTGCGAAAAAAGCCAGCTACATTACGCCCGTTCCCGGCGGCGCAGGACCCATGACGGTTGCTTGTTTAATGGAGAACGTTGTCATTGCAGCAAAGCGACAAAATAATCAATCTTAATCCTTTATTATGTGTGGAATCGTTGGTATTCATGGGGAAGACAATGTCGTTTTTGACATTTACGAAGCACTACTCATGCTTCAACACAGAGGACAGGACGCCGCCGGCATTGTGACGTACGACGGACACTTCCATCTGAAAAAGGACAATGGACTTGTGTCGGATGTTATTACACCGGACTCGTTTAATCATTTAACTGGGGCAATTGGTATTGGGCATGTACGTTATCGCACTGCGGGAAATATGGATCCTACGGCGGCTCAGCCTTTTATTATTAATTCGCCATACGGAATTGCCCTTATTCATAATGGTAATTTAACAAACTATAACGAACTCAAGCACATCATTACCGAAGAAGATAACCGCTATTTAAACAGTAGTTCCGACTCCGAAATGCTCTTAAATGTGTTAGGACATGAGCTACAGACCGATGCCGAACGACAACTCGCTCCCGATGTTTTCTTTGGAGTTATGAAAAATGTCTACAAGCGCCTCACCGGCAGTTACTCTGTAATTGGTCTAATTGCGGGGCAGGGGATGTTTGCCTTTAGAGACCCGCACGGCATCCGTCCGCTAATTTACGGTAAAAGACAAACTGCCACAGGTGGCGTTGAATACATGATTGCGTCCGAAAGTGTTGCCCTAACCAGCAACGGTTTTGAAGTTGTTGAAGATATTCAACCGGGAGAAGTAATCTATATTGATGAAAATAAGAAAGTCCACAAGCAAATTTGCGCCGAAAAAATCGAACACCGCGCATGCATTTTTGAATATGTCTACCTAGCGCGGCCTGACTCATTAATGGATAACGTTAGTGTTTATAAGTCAAGATTAAGAATGGGGGAGCAACTAGCTAAGAAAATTAAAGATTCCGGCATCGAAATCGATGTTGTTATTCCGGTACCAGATACAGCACGTACAGCTGCCGTAACGCTTGCATACGCACTAGGAGTCAAATACCGTGAAGGTTTAATTAAAAATCGGTATATTGGCCGTACCTTTATTATGCCTGTTCAAGCCGAACGCCAAAAATCAATCCGACGTAAGCTCAATCCAATCCCTTTAGAATTAAAAGGAAAGAAAGTTTTAATTGTGGACGATAGTATTGTGCGGGGTAATACTTCTCGTAAAATAGTTGAACTAGTGCGTGAGCAAGGTGCCGAAAAAGTCTATTTTGCCTCATGTGCGCCACCATTAAAATTCCCCTGTATGTACGGTGTGGATATGCCAACAAAATCCGAGTTTGTTGCTAACAATTTGAGTGTTGCAGAAATTGCAAAATCCATTAAAGCGGACGCCGTCTTTTACCAAGACCTAGACGATCTTATCGAAAGTGTCAAACCACCAAAATCAATTAATCGAAAATTTTGTACAGCCTGTTTCGACGGCAACTATCCAACTCCCGAAATTACAGAAGCGTACTTGGAAAATATGGCCATCGAAAAAGGAGACAAAGACCTTAAAATGCAGCTTTTATGAGAAAAATCTTATTAATTGGTAATGGTGCCCGCGAGCATGCCCTAGCCGAAGCCCTTATCAATAGTAAGCACCAAGTCGAACTATATGCTTTTGGACAAGCTATTAATCCTGGCATTAAGCAACTAAGTATACAGTACAAAGTCGGCAGTTCAAGTGATTTTGAAGCAATTTCTGCTTTTGCCAGCGAGGTTAGTCCTGACTTTGTCGTAATCGGCCCCGATGACCCCATTGGGCAAGGCCTTGGCGATTTTTTACTTCAACATAATAATTTACGATCTGTTGCTCCTTTAAAAATTACTGCGCAACTGGAAACGTCCAAAGCCTTTACGAGGGAGTTAATGGCTAAATATCAAATCCCCGGCCTTCCAAAATTTAAAGTTTTTCACAATGCCGACGGCATCAGCGCCTTTTTAGCCGATGAACTTGGTGGCAATTTTGTTATTAAATATGACGGCCTTTTAGGTGGAAAAGGCGTGAAGTTGTCCGGTGAACATTTACCAGATATTAACGCAGGCGTTGCCTTTGCCGAAGAGTGTTTAGCCGACTGCGATCGTGTTGTAATTGAAGAAAAGTTAGTTGGTCAAGAGTTCAGCTTGCTTGCATTAGCCGATGGTGAAAACTTATATACATTTCCCGCCGTTCAAGATCATAAGCGCGCTTACAACGGCGACGAGGGCCCCAACACAGGTGGTATGGGCACTTATAGCGATAGCGATGGCAGCCTCCCCTTTTTGGAAGCAAACGACTTGCAAGACGCTCGCCAAATCAATCAACAAATTCTTAAAGCCGTTAAAACCGAAACCGGCACCCCCTTTACCGGCGTCCTTTACGGTGGCTTTATGGTAACCAGCAATGGTGTTCGCGTTATTGAGTACAACGCTCGCTTTGGTGACCCGGAAGCAATGAATCTGCTCAACCTTCTTAAAGACGATTTTGTGGAACTGTGCGAAGCGATTTTAGCAGGAGATCTCAATAAGTTTCCTGCCGAATTTACAAAACAAGCGACCGTTTGCGTTTACGCCGTACCAAAAGGGTACCCCGAAAATCCGCAAAAAGGTGCAATCATTAAACTTAACAAAGGGGATTATCCCGCCAAAGTTTATTTTGCCTCAGTTAATCTTCTCAACGAAACTGATGCATATTATGAACTGGAAATGTCTGGATCACGCGCCATTGCATTTGTGGGCATGGGCGCAACAATTGAAGAAGCACGAGAACAAGCCCTAACCGGCCTTGGGCAAATCGAAGGTCCAATCGAATACCGCACCGATATTGGTAGCGGTGCCATCTTACAGGCAAAGATTAAAATGATGCAAAATCTTCGCAATTCCTAATCATAAAAACAAATATGAAAAAAATAATCGCCATCCTTTTATGCCTAACCTTTTTACTTAGTGGCTGCAGTCTTTTTAGCAGCAACGGTTCCGCCGCCACCTTAAAGTCCGCCAAAGTTTTAGTTGCCGAGCCGCTTAATTCGCTCGACCCTTATTCCGTAGTTGCTATTGACCGCCAGTATTTACATCCGATTTACGAGCGGCTGGTCGATTTTAATGATCAATTAAAAATCCAACCACAACTGGCTTACACTTTTGGTAAGGTTGATGAAATAACATGGCAGTTTAAAATCCGTAGTAACGTTAAATTTCACGATGGTACCGATTTAACGTTGGATCATATTAAGCAAACTTTTGACACTATTCAAAAAACCCGCAGTCCACATTTGGTTGATTTAATTGAAAATATTAAGAGGATCGAAACTAATGCTCCCGAAACCGTAACTTTTAAATTAAATGAGCCGGATCCGGAATTTTTCCGGAAATTAACGCAAGTACCAATCATTAGTACTACTAATCTAGCTGCCCTTGCCGAAGCCCCTAACGGCACCGGCCCCTATCAATTTGTTAGTAAAACTAGCAACCAAGTTAACTACAAAGCGTTTGCAAAACACTGGAATAACCCGCCGTTAATTCCAAACATTAGCTATCAATCGGTCTTCGATAAAGATGCCCGTTTTGAAACAGCCAAAAGCAGCACAGACGTCGTTGCCGTTTTACCTTTTTCTGTCGATTTAAGTGAACAGCTGGCGGACAGTAATTTTACATTAAGGTCTCAACCGGATTTGACCGTTAGTTTCTTTATTTGGAATCCCGCTAACTCTTTTTGGTCATCAGCTCAAAATCGTCAAAAACTTTTACAGGTTTGGCCATATGAACAAATGGAGGAGTTGACATCTGGACAAGGTACGCCTGCCGCACAATTTGTTAGTTCGGGAGTTTTAGGATATAACCCCAGTATTGTTCCTCAACTCAAGAATTTTGAAGAGCGCAAAGCCCTAACAACAGAGCTTGGCCTTAACGGTCAGTTAATACGCTTTGCCGTACCGCCCACATTAAGTTTATTTGGTTTGGATTTAGAACACGAACTTAATGCCTTAGGCCTTAATGCCGAAGCTTACTTAGTTGAGCAAGATCAGATTTTTGATAGTTACATGGTGGAAGACGTACAGTTGCTCTTTTTAGGCTGGCGTAGTGATCTTGGTACAGGCACAAACTTTCTAAATACAATTTTTAAATCACTTAAATACAATGTGTCACAATATCACAATTCTGAAGTCGATAAACTGCTTGCCAATTTAAACACAACCTACGAAGAACAAGCACGATTGACAATATTGCAAGAGCTAATGTCGATCATCAGTTTTAAAGATCCCTACGGAATCCCTCTATTTTATGGGCGATTCCCCTATATTACTCGTAATGGATACAAAGTGCCAGTTAGGTTGGACAGTATAGTTTTAGTTGAAGCGATCTCAAAATAAATATATGATCTGACTTATGAAACTACGTTCTCAAATCAGCCTCTTGCTGACAACACTTATCGTTTTGTCTATCTCTGCGACCGCCGCTGTTTTAATTTACCAAAATAAGCAGGAAATCAGTAACGATATTTATTTAAATGCTCGCAATTTTTCGGAACTGACCGCCAGCAGAATGGCCACTCTTGTCGGAGAATATTTGCCATCCGAGAGTTTTGTGTTGTTCAATCCGCAAATGAAAGATTTATTACGCAAAAATAGCGATGTATTAGGCGTAGAAGTGTACGATTACAGTGGCAAACTTTTATACAACAGCACCACCGAAAAAGAGGAGCAATACAAAGGCCCAAGTAGAGAGAACATAACCGATCCTGTGTATCAAGAACGTATTCAAGCCCAAAACCCATCCCTTAAAACTATTTTGGGTGAAGTTTATTACCTGGAAAAAGCAGACACCGGCCAATACCACTTTGTTAGCAAAGAAGGCATTCCCTTTTTAACACAACCAAATCCACAAAATTTCCAGATCGCAAATATTGTTTATCCGGTCTCCAATACTTATGCCGTTGCCTACAATGTTTCTTATTTAAATTTATGGACTCGTCTTCAGCAGGCAGCCATAAATATTGGTATGGTTGCGCTTGCTGCCATCTTATTTAGTATTTTAATCGGCCTTTTATTTGCCGGCACAATCGCCCGTCCTTTACGCAAGCTCACCAAAATTGTAGAAGATATTGCACAAGGTAATTTAGACCAACGCGCCCAAATTAAGTCAAAAGACGAAGTGGGCATCTTGGCCAAAGCTGTCAATCAAATGGCCACCGACCTCAAAAAAGGAATTGAAGCCCGCGTCTATCAAGAAAAAACCCAAAAGGAAATCGAACTTGCTACCAAAATCCAACAAGCCCTATTACCAAAAGATATTCCCGATTTTGAACAGATCGATGTTTCTGCCGAATTAGTTCCCGCCGCCGGTGTGAGTGGTGACGTGTATGATCTAATTAGAATTGATAACGAAAAAGGTAATTATTTGTACTGCTATTTAGGCGATGTGACGGGCCACGGTATTTCTGCCGGTCTGCTTTCCACAACCGCCAACGCTATGATCGCCATGCTTGCACCGGAAGAGCCGGACCCCGTTAAATTACTGGCCAAAGTAAACGTTACGCTAAAGGCCAAAACCAGCGGTGCCATTTTTATTACCCTTGCCTTAGTAAAATATGATTTTCAAAAGAAAAAACTAAGCTACGTAAACGCCGGTCACGAACAAATTCTTAAATACAACACAGCCGACAAAACAGTGGATCTCACTGCCCCCGGCGGCATTGCCCTTGGCATGCTCCCCGAAATTCACGATCAACTGGAAGAGGTTGAGCTCGACCTAAAAAAAGGTGATGCCATCATGCTTTACAGTGATGGTCTCCCCGAAGCCTGGCAAAACGAAAAAGATACATATGGTATGGAACGTCTAACTGAAACATTTAGTAAGTATGGCGAACTTAAAACAGCTGACGCCATTCAAAAAGCCACTTTTAAAGACGTCAATGATTTTCGTGGTAAGTTTGAACAAAAAGATGATATGACCCTAATTATCATCAAAAAAGATTAAGTAAACCAAGTTTGACAGTTAGAGTCGGATCCTCTATTTTTTAGCTGCCCTAATTTTTAATACATCTCTGTTATGTTTCCCTACACTGAGCTTAAGCAACAAGATCAGCAAGTTTACGACGCAATCCGGGCCGAAGAGCGAAGACAACTATATGAATTAGAGCTAATTGCTTCCGAAAATCACGTGTCGTTACCGGTACTGGAAACCATGGCATCTGTTTTTACCAATAAATATTCCGAAGGTTACATTGGCAAACGCTATTATGCCGGCCAAGAAAATGTTGATACAATCGAAGGCTTAGCCATAGATCGTGCCAAAGCGTTGTTTGGTGCCGAGCATGCCAATGTACAAGCTTTATCCGGTTCTCCGGCTAACGCTGCCGTTTATTTTGCCATAGCTCAACCGGGTGACACAATTTTAGGTATGAGCCTTGCTCACGGTGGTCACTTAAGCCACGGCCATCCCGTCAACTTTTCCGGCAAACTGTACAACTTTGTTCAGTATGGAGTTGATCCCGAAACCCATTTAATCGACATGGATGAAGTTCGCCGCCTCGCTCACGAACACAAGCCAAAAGTAATTGTTGCTGGCTTTAGTGCTTATTCACGCGATTTAGACTGGGCCAAATTTAAAGAGATCGCCGACGAAGTTGGCGCCATTACTTTTGCCGATATCGCTCACATTGCCGGTTTAATTGCCGGTAAACAACTGGAAAATCCAACCCCACTATTTGACGTCGTTTCCACAACCACCCATAAAACCCTGCGCGGGCCTCGTGGAGCACTCATCCTCTGTAAAGAACCCTTCGCCAAAGAAATCGACAAAGCCGTATTCCCCGGCATGCAAGGCGGCCCCCACGACCACATTAACGCTGCCAAAGCCGTAGCCTTTAAAGAAGCCCTTCAACCGGAATTTCAAGATTACGCCAAACAAGTTATTGTTAACGCACAAACCCTTGCTCAATCTCTAGTAGATATGGGCCACGTCATTATTACCGGCGGCACCGATAACCACTTAATGTTGTTAGACACCATCAAATCCAAAGGTCTTAGCGGCCAAGAAGCCGAACACGCTCTCGAACAAATTGGCGTTTCCTGTAACAAAAACATGGTCCCCTTTGACGAGCGCAGCCCATTTGACCCATCCGGTGTTCGCCTAGGTACACCAGCCATTACCACCCGCGGTTTTAAAGAAGCAGAAATTAAAAAACTAGCCCAGTGGATCGACGGCGCATTATCTAATGCCGACAATCCAACCGAGTTAGAAAATATTAAAGCACAGGTTAGGGAAGTGTGTGAACAATTCCCTGTGGCCGGCACAGTTTAAAAATCTTCGACTACCAGTATTGGCGTTTCAAATTTAGAATATACAATTTTGACATCGATACCATCTCTGGTAGTCGCTGGAAATTCGTCGGGAAAGCCCATTTCCATCGTACGTAAATCATTAGCTATTTTTGCATACGTTGGATCACTTGGATCACCAAATTTTTTATTTAAAACGGCAAACCCATAGTTTTCATTAGCCATTTTAATAACTTTATCAAAGTTAGTACTAGATACCTTTCCCATAAATTCAAATACTGGCTTAATTGAGTTTAGTTCTGTCTTTCTAATATAATCTCTATTTTTTTCTAGTTGAGACGTCATTTGCAAAATGCTGTTTAACTTATGCTGCAATAATTTTATGTTATTTGCTTCAGCTTGCTTGGCCTTACTTGGGAAAAGAGAGCGCCACATTTTTGCAAGTGTATTCATTTTTGGTTCCTTTATACCAAGATGATTTTTAATTGTCTCATGCAACTCAACTTCGGTTTGGCTTTTTGCCTTGTCCGCTACAAATTCTGCAAATTTTACCAGTTCAGTAGGTTCCACAATTTGTGTTGCTCCAAGTATCTTAAATAAATAACTCACCTGATGTTCCCATCGTGCCACAATCTCTTCCGATGCAGCAATTTGACCTTTTGCATGCTTGATATTATTTTGATGTGCTTGGTAATATATTGAGACGTTACTACTAATTATATTAAGCTCATTAATTAATGATTTCTTGCGATTATTGAGACCAAGAACATCTGCCAAATAATTAACTTTACTTGCATTGTCATTTTTATCAATGTCGGCAAGTATACGTCCCCAACCTAATACGTCGTCTTCAGAAGGGCTCTCCACGTTTAGTCTAGTCAAATGCAATTTTATTGATTGATATGCCGCCTCCATTCTTGTTTTTGCTGTCTCATCAGTATTATTCCCCATAGTTAATTCACGGTATGTTTTATCTCTAACCAATGGATCTTTTTGATCGCCACGTGGTAAATATGAGCTAGGATTATAGTCTGATACGGGTTCACCATCTGCTAATTTGGCGTCAAGGTCGTTTGGTGTTCTTAAGTCACAAACTTCTGATTTTGGTGTATTTGGGGCAAAATAATATATTGTTTTTAAGTCACAATTAGCTTCAATTTCCCAAGTACCATCATCTGCTAGGCATAAAGAAAAATCTAAGTCATGAAATTTAATATCGATTGTATTAACATTTACAAATAGAGCCTCCGTACTATCTCCCAAGTTGCATAGTATTGGTTTGCCATTTCTATCTCGTGAAACAGTAATCTCGGCAACGTAGTAAGTATGTTTTTTGGTGGCATCTGATTCATCGCGAATTTGAATACTATATCTATCGTCAGTAATACGTCTTAAGTAAATAATATGGTTTTGGCTTCCCAAATACAAAGTTTGTATCCCATAACTAAGATCAATTCCTATTTGCGCTTGATTTGCCTTTAGATCAACACTTACACGTTCTGGTTGTAATTCATCTAATGTTGGCTCTGGTGGCGTAGGTATATCAACAGTTTGTGGCTGAGGACTATTATCTGCAACCAAATAACTTACAATACCGGCAAGTTTAGTAATACTAACAACGGGCAAACCATTATCATTTGTACGAACTTTTAGCTCAACCTTTGCGTCACCATTATTAGAGCTTAACGTCGTACCAACACGGAAGTCGGTAGATGGGCTTAATTGTGTCAGCTGATTATTTTGCAAATCAGTAACCGTTAGCCTGTCTGCACCTTCTTCTTGGATAACATGGTAATCGTCATCACCAATCGTCACTAACATTTCCACACCGTTTTGCAATACCACATTAATTGTTTCGCCAATTTGCGTTAATTCGCGCGATTCACCAACTACATGGGATTTATCAATAGTATGCATAATTTGTGGTTGAGTTGGAGGTTCAGTTGGCGGCTGAATAATTGATTGCGTATCATTTTCCTTCTCTCCTCGTAACACTGTAGATTCCATTGCAGATTTTGCATGATGAAAGGTGCGTAATTCTGTATTTGATACAATATTTATTGTACCATCTACCGCAACACTAATAGTGAAATCCATTGCATCATTAGTGATTTCTCCATTTAATTCAATTTTCTTGCCATGATTAGAGATCATGACTTGTTGGTGCTTACCCTGTTTTAGTGAATCTGCTGTGATCAATTTAATGCCTTCAGAAACAGAATCAGTTACAGTTATTGTAATCGGACCGGTAATCCTACGGTCTTCGCGTGGCGTTGCTGTTTCAGCTGTAGCCTCTTCACTTGTTAAAGGGCGAAGTACTTCTAGCATATAAGTTGTTTGACCTGGCGTATCCGAAACGTTGGTTAAATACGCACCATAGTTATCAGTATGAATCGATAAGCATTCTCGTAAAACGCCATTTCTAATATCGATACCGTATTGACTATCGCCAGATTGCAACAGTTCTGAAACTTTTTCAGTCTTTGCCACAACTTTTTGTATTTCCTCATTAATCGATTCAACAACTACTTCAGATCCTTTTTTATCTTCCTTATAAACTGCTATTAAGCTGTAACGGCCGCGTTTATATCCAAAGTCAAACTCAATCTTTCCAGCATCTTCATCAACATCTACTAAGTTACCATTAAGTACTTGAGCATTATCCACAAGTGTAACTTCACCGTCTTCGTTAAATTGTACTTTTGCAATTTCAAAGTTCTTCTTATTAACTGCAACAGCATGATCTGTCCTATCACTTAAAATTATTACATTACCTTTATCCGTAATTTGCACTGCGAAATTGCATTCACCAAGTTTTACAAGGTGCTTACCTGGATTTTCAACAGGTACGTGTAATGTATTATTTACGGGTACTTTATTAGTAGGTAAACTCTCGGTACCAAGATTATTATGTTCCATAAGGCATATTTAAAATCAGGCAGAAATTATAATAACTTATGTCTATTTTGTCAATACATGAACTGGAATAAGTTATCTATAAATTTGCATATGCCGATTCTGTACTTTTTCCCATTCAATCGTAGAAATAGGTTTGCTACCATAATCGTGTCCGGGAAAAACCTCGGTGTTATTTGGTAGTTGGCTAATACGCCTTAGACTTGCCTTTAAATCTGTTGGGTTGCTAAGGGGAAAATCAGAACGTCCACACCCTTCAACAAATAGGGTATCACCAGTTAGCAGTTTTGGTGTACCGTCCAAAGCTTGCTCTGCCGATATATAGAAACAGACCGCATCATCAATATGCCCCGGTGTATACAAAACTTCTATTTTCAAATTACCTAATGCAATTTTTGTCCCATCATTAATTAGGCGTATCAAGTGTGAGGGGACGTCAACTCTGTCCATGGCATTTTCGTGCAAGTAAACAGGAATATCGTAATGAGCAACAAGGGGAGCGACCGCCTCCACATGGTCATGATGACTATGGGTTAGTAAAATCATTTTTGGTCGCCAGTTCCCCTCATCAATAATTTGTTCCAATAAACTAATGTCCCCCGGATCAACAATGGCAATGTCTTTTGTTGACTCGTCATTTACAAAATATGAAAAGTTTCGATCATAACCATTAATCGCGATTTGCTGAACATTACTATTTTTGTGGTTCAAAAGCTTCTAGGGTTACAGTCTTTTCTATACTCTTGCCATCACGCCAAATTGTAAGGTTAACCTTGTCATCTGGCTTTTTGTTTCTAATTGCTTCTTGTAAGCCAAAAGTTTCATTAATCTCTTTGCCGTCCACTTCTAAAATCACATCTTTTGCCTGTAGTCCCGCCTTGTCCGCCGGCGAGTCTTTTAATACTGCCGGTAGAGCCTCGGAGTCATTACCCGCTAGGTAGGCACCGTGGTCCACATCTATTTCAAAATTTTCAGCATTGGTCTTAGATAACAGCACATATCTTACACCTAACTGAGGTCGCACAATTTCCCCAAACTCTTTAACGCTGCTTACTACCGGCTTTACATCGTCAATCGGAATGGCAAAACCAATACCATTTGCGCCAGACGCAATTGCCGTATTTACGCCTACAACCTGTCCAGATAAATTAATTAACGGACCACCACTATTACCGGCATTAATGGCTGCATCAGTTTGCAATAAGTTTGTTAAGACATCCCTATTTCCACCCATAGAATCCGATGCTTCAATTTGTCGGCTAATCGCACTCACAATTCCAGATGTTACCGTATTTTGAAATTCACCAAGGGCATTGCCAATCGCAATTACTTTTTGGCCAATTTTTAAATTGTCACTTTCGCCAAATTCCACAATCGGCAAATCTTTTGGCTTACTCTTATCTTCACCTTCCAGTATTTGAATTACAGCTAAGTCATTTGCCGGATCTCTACTGACTACCTCGGCCGTATATTCCTCACCATTATTAAGTACAACTGAGTAATCAGCATCCTCGTCCCTTACTACATGTTTATTGGTAAGGACCAATCCATCTGCCGAAACAATAAATCCGGATCCACCACTAACTTGCTGGCGTTGTGTTTCCACTTGCGGCGCTTCTTGTGGAACCGGCATAAACGGATTAAATAGCGATGACGGTGAGCGTCTGACAATTTGCAAATCTCTTGTTGCCACAATTGAGACTACTGCGGGTTGTACTTTTTCAATCGCATCTATTGTTTGCGACCCTTCTTCCACAATTTGTGTTTGTTGAACCTGCCCACTGTCACCCACCAAGTCCGTGTCACTTCCAAACAAATTGGTCGTAGCCGCCCCAAGGGAGCCGCCCGCAAATCCCAATACCAAAGACCCAACCAAAGTCAGCGCAACTGTACTTTTTCTTGTATTCATAATGTAAATATTAACAAAATAAATTTATGTAAATTTTTTGTATTAAAGATTCTAATAATGTCGGGTAAAAAGATCAAGTGCAAACACTTGTATAAGCAGCCAAACTATAGTAAAAATAATAGGCACAAACATGGGCAAGTGGCGGAATTGGTAGACGCGCTAGCTTGAGGGGCTAGTGGCCATCTATGGCCGTGGAGGTTCAAGTCCTCTCTTGCCCACCATCGGATAAAATTGCAGCATGAAAATAGCCCACCTCAAAATCCACGACCGTACCCTAATGGTTTTAAAAAATCTCTATTTTTTGTATTTGGCTTTATTGCCATCGCTAACAATTTATACTTTTCGTTTGGCGTATCCAAATGGAGGATTTAATTTAGATCCAAAGTGGTATATTTTGCCGGCAATCGGGGCTTTTGTAGCTATATTTTTTTATTTTGCTTGTTTTTCCATTTTCTCTTTTCCTCATAATTTGTGGCGAGCTGTCCAAACTATGTTTGTGCCATTAATTCCCATTGGCATTAATGTGGCACTAGGGCAGGGCGGTATCTCGCAGTTGGCTGAGTTTTTTACGGTCAGTTTTTTCGTGATCACAATCGCATTTTATGTCATGCTCTTTACCAAGTTTAAGTCGGAAAGCCCCGACACTTTTTCGGTAGGCTTAATTTCCATCACCTTCTTTTCCTTTTTATTTATGTTGGCACCACTTATCGCGCTTAATACACCGTGGTGGGGGCTATTGTTAATTACTTCATCTATTGTTGGCCAAACCTTCTTTTTTACACGCGGTTATGCCGAAATTGGTACCGATCCACACCCAGTTAATGTGGTTGTAATGATTATCATTGGCGCCTTATCTATTTTTTTAATTCCCATTATTCTTGCATTCTTTTAAAGCCCAATTACGGCAGCAGTTTCTATTAATGCGAGAAGCCATCTCCGAAAGCGAGCGCACCCAAAAAAGTAAATACATCAGAGTCCACCTTGCTAATCTAATTGAGGCACAAATGTCTACAAGCATCGGCATCTACTACCCGGTCCGCAGCGAGGTCAACTTACTACCGCTTGTCGAGCAAAACCCACAGCAATTTTTATTCCCGATTACCACTGCGGATAACACAATTAGTTTTTATCAGGTATCAGATTTAAAGGATTTTAAAGACGGTCAATTTGGTATCCCAGAGCCAATCATCACTAACAAACAACCCCAAACACCCGATTGCCTCATTGTGCCGGCCATCGTTTTTGACTTACAAGGAGATCGACTTGGCTACGGCAAAGGCTGTTACGATCGCTATCTAAAAGAGTTTCAAGGCGTTACCATCGGCGTTAACTATAGTGAGTGCATTACAAGCGAAACCCTACCAACAGAAACTTTTGACCAAAGTGTCGAATACATAATTACCGAAAATGGCATCCAACACACATACTAAATTGTGGACCGAGCAACAAGACGTACCCGAGTACAAAGTTTTGCATCAATTTAATTTGCAATTTACGTGCAACACATTAAAGATTCCCGCCATTAATAGTTTTGGCCACGATGTCCACAAACAGCAGTACTTTTTAAATAGAGAATTTATTAATGGCGAACATCCAAAAGACCTCAACGCAATTATCTACGCTTACAAAAAGCTTGTCTCGAAAATGCCCAAACCATTATGTCAGTCAACCATAGCAGAACGCTCCGCATGGGGCTGGCTTAAAGAACAGCTAAGCCAATACAACGAACCGGAAGCCTCACCAATTCTTCAAGATGCTCGTAGTTATCTTAGCCAAAAGGCAAATCAGCCGGCAATGCTGTGGACCCATACAGCATTTTTACCGGAGCATCTTATTCAAAACAGTGATGGCATTTATTTGATCAATTTTAGGCATGTTGGTTATCGACCGCAATATTTTGGTCTAGCCCAACTTTTGCATCATTTTAAAAAAATAGAAGCAGGGGAGGGGATTTACAGTCAAATCGCTTTGGCATTAATAGAAATGTATAGGAAACCAACGCAAACCAAGCTAAACTTGATTGAACAATTATTAAATATTACCAATGCTTGAAGCCTTTCTGCTTGCCGGTTATGTCCTTGTCCTTTCACCATTGCTTTATTTGCTTAAGATTGAGCCAATTTGGATTTTTGTCGGCATGTTAATTATCTCCTTGCCCGGTATTTACGCCATGGTAACAGGTGCCCCCTTTGTCCCAACTTCAAAAAAAGTTTTACGCAAAATGATGACATTGGCTAAGCTTACAAAAGGTCAGAAAGTCTACGACCTAGGCTGTGGCGACGGCCGTCTCATTTTTGCCGCAAGTAAAGAAGGCGCCAATGCTGTTGGGTATGAACTGTCTTTTCCAACTTACGTCTTAGCCAAAATAAAGTCCCTATTTTCCCCTGGATCTAAAATTCAATACAAAAACTTTTGGACCCAAGATTATAAAGATGCCGACGTCATTTTTTGCTTTCTCCTTAAAGATACCATGCAAAAGTTTTATAAAATTGTTTGGCCACAACTAAGACCCGGTTGCAAAGTTGTTTCACACGCTTTCAAAATTGATGGTCTTAAACCAAGTGACAAAATCGATAGTGCCGTCCTGTATATTAAATAATCCTATATAAATGAAAATTAGTCAACGCAATTTAATCTTAATTATTATCATGGGAATTGTCATCTCCAGTACCTTCATTTTGTATTATTGGGGCCAGTCACTTAATCCAATTAACCGAGTACAAAATTTGGTTAAAGAAGCACAGCGACAAATCGAAATTATTCCGATTGAGTACGAATCCGAAGCCACCCCACAACAGCTACCTGCCGAAAAAATTCACAAAGTGCCATTTATCTCTCAAGCCCCATTTGGTGATTGGGCGGACGACCGCCAGCAAGACGGTTGCGAAGAAGCCTCCCTTTTAATGGCCTACGGATGGGCAACCGGCCAAGCCCTCACAAACACAGAAGCCTTAGCAGAAATCCTCGCCATGTCCGCTTACGAAGATGAAAATTATGGTTTCCACAACGACTCATCCGCCGCCGACACCCAAAGACTAATGACCGATTATTTGCATTATTCAAATACAGAACTAATTTACGACTTTACAATTGACGATATGCGCAGCCAATTGGCAAGCGGTAATATCATCGTTATTCCCGCAAACGGCATTGCGCTCCATAATCCCAATTTTACCAACGGCGGCCCCGAACGCCACGCCCTAGTAATTACCGGCTACAACGACGCCAAATCTCATTTTATCACTAACGATCCAGGCACACGTAACGGTAAAGACTACATATATTCATACACCACACTTTTTGAAGCTATTAGAGATTATCCAAGCGGACACAAGAATCCCATCCTCACCGAGCGCAAAGCCATGATCGTTGTAAAGCCACAATCCTAACCCCTAGGATGTTACATCTAACTTCGACGCCGCCTAACTGCAGTGTCCTGTGACCCCCTCCGTTTGAACGCTAGTGAGGAGGGAATTTTTTTATTTTATCGTCTACCTGGTGGGCGGTATTGGGGTCGAACCAATGACCTTCTGGGTGTAAACCAGACGCTCTAGCCAACTGAGCTAACCGCCCATAATAATAAGGGTACGTAGACCTTTTTATCAAATCGTACCCCAATCGTCAAGCAAAAGCAGATCTAATTACTTAGCTGCTGTTGTCAGTTTGTACTTATCAGTCTTAGTTTTAGTAAATTGATCTTTATTCTTTAGGTTTAGCAAAATTGTGATTTTTTTGACTTGGCGCTTTTCTAATACCTTTTCCACGATTTCATCACGTTCAAGTTCACCGTGTTCAATCAAAACTTTTTCAATCACATCAGCAACTGTCCCTTCTTCATATCCCCAAAATTTTAAGGCGTAAATACCACGACCAATCAAAATAAACTCATCGTATCTAATTAGTTCATTATGTACAGCCTGTGTATTAACTGATTTATTATCAAAACTAAGCTCTGTAATTTGATTAGAAATATCGATGTAATGCAGTGGCTTCTTCATTTCATTAAAGACATAGAAGATTTTATCACGCAGTGTTTTTGGATTGATATCACGCCAACTTGCTAAACCTACACCGTCGGAAACAACCTTCAAGTCACGATCTAAGCGAGCGGCCGATTTTATAAATGCTTCATTTGCACACGCAATTCCATTTTTTTCTTGGCAATGTGTTGCTAGTTTTGCTGCACTCATTACTTTTTCATTTTTCTTCAATTCCTTTTTTACCGCATCACATGCCTTGCGAATATCACGTGGCTTTAGATCTACCAAACGCCAAAAAGGGCGAAACCGGATTGTGTTATGCTCACGCACTAGACCTTTATCTAAATCGATAGTTAATTTTAAACTGCTCACATCAATACCTTCCTTGCTATCAGCTAGTTTTAACATTTCATTTACCATCATTTTTTCACTGACTACGCCACCATTATCTTCCAAAATTTGCAGTGCCATAGAGGTCAAATCACGTAACTGTGTATTGTTCACATTTCGTGATAATTTGCGTAATGCATTTTTTTCAATTTGGCGGATGCGCTCTCGCGTTACGTTGTATTTTTCACCAATCTTTTCTAACGTTAAGCGTGGATGATCATTCAAGCTAAAGCGATTTTCCACAATATACTTTTCTTTCTCGGACAAAACGATCAATAAACTATTAATCAATTCCTGAACTTTGGGAAGAGTATCGAGGTGTGTCATTTGTGTTTTTATTTAAATTTTTTATTAATGTCATTATATGACCAGATTGATATGAGGCAATTGTTTTCGGCAATAAATTTACAGCAAGGCAAGATGTTATCCAGTTACGACCGCGTAAACCGCTTTTACAAGCTTTAAACGTTTTGTAGAAAAAATTTGATTATATCCTCAGCGGCTTCCAAGTCGGCCGGTAGTTTCTCCAAAACCAAATCAACATGCCGACGCTTGTATCCCAAATTTAACAATGCCTCAATAATATCATCCGAAACCTGAACAGTATTTTCATCTCGATCATGCAAAAATTTAGGTAATTTACCTTTAAGCTCCAAAATCATCCGCTCTGAAGTTTTTTTGCCAAGCCCCTTAATAGACTGCAAGAATCTAGTGTCCTCAGCCTGAATTGCTTCTTGGACTTTATGGATAGGCGCCGCCAATATATCCATCGCCAATTTTGGTCCAACACCATTAATACTAATTAACGACTCAAAGAAAATCAGAGTCGAGTTCTCCATAAATCCATAAAGCTCAAAAGTGTCTTGGCGAAAATGGGTGTAGATATAGAGTTCAACCTCATTTCCCATATTAATGTCTTGTGCAGATAATAAAGATTGTGGCGCAAAAACCCTATAGCCAACACCGCTACCAGTTAAAATCGTAATTGTTCTGGCTTCCATATGAACAATTTTTCCTTTCAAATATCCAATCATAATTTTTAATTACAGTTGGCATTCACTTTAGCATTATAGCAATATTATAAAAATCTAATCTCGCCATTTTAACCAAAACTGCTGGCGGAATTGGTCAAATTCTTGCCTATCAATTGCTTCTCGTATTTGTTCCATTAATCTTGTGAGGTAGCGCAAGTTATGAATTGTTAATAAGCGCAGCCCCGTAATTTCCTTTTCTACAAATAGATGGCGTATAAAGCTTCGTTCAAACTGCTGACAAGTAGAACAGTCACACCCTTCCATTAGTGGGCGCTTATCGTCTCTATTCTGCTCCAGCTTAATATTTTGGCGACCAAATTGATCCCAATAAGCACCATGTCTCGCCAGCCTTGTGGGTAAAACGCAGTCAAACATATCAACCCCGCGCGCCACACCTTCAATTAAATCATCCGGCGACCCCACACCCATTAAATACCTTGGTCGATCATCATTCAAAATCGGCATCACAACATCCAACATTGCCAACATCTGCTCCTTAGTTTCTCCAACAGACAAACCACCAATTGCCACACCTGGCGCATCAAATCCGTTTAAAAATGTAGCTGACTCCGTTCGTAAATCCGCAAACATTCCTCCTTGTACAATCGGAAACAGAGCCTGTGGCAGTTTAGTGGGGGCCCCCATCTCTAACTCATCATGTCGCTTGTAGCATCTTTTAAACCAGCGGTGTGTCCGCCCCATGGCGGCTCGTGCGTAATCTTTAGTTACATTAGCAGCGGAGCACTCATCAAAAGCCATCATAATATCGGCACCAATTTTCGACTGAATTTCTACGGCCTTCTCCGGCGTAAAATAATGTTTTGAACCATCTAAATACGACCTAAACTCCACGCCATCCTCATCAATTTTAATCAACGACTTACCAGAATCATTACGGGTACCCTGCAAAGAAAAAACCTGAAACCCTCCCGAGTCCGATAGCATTGGTGCATTCCAGTTGTTCCATTTTGGTAAACCGCCTTCTTGTGCAATTAACTTTTCACCCGGCCTCAAATATAAATGATAAGTATTTCCCAAAATAATCTCCACACCCAGTGCCTTAAGCTCATCCGGAAGCATTGTTTTTACCATGCCTTTAGTGCCGCACGGCATAAATACAGGCGTTTTAATAGTGCCACGCGGCAAAACAAATTGACCTGTTCGCGCAGCAGTATTTTTAGATTTAGTTTTAATCTCAAACTCAAACATATTTTATTCTAACAATTATCGAAAAATATGGTACAATATAGAGATACCCATAGCAACAAATATGGAGGAAATCCCCAAAAAACAGAAATTCGCTCTTCTTGGACTAAGCGACGGTCAAAAAAGTGCCATGTCCACAAAACTAATTGAAGAGTTCCGTGCCGATACTGCCTACTGGATCGAAATCATTTTATCCAGTATTATTGCCAGTTTAGGTTTGTTGCAAAATTCAATCGCCATTGTTATTGGTGCGATGCTGATTGCCCCTCTCTTTAGACCAATCGAACTTCTCGCTTTTGGTATAACCACAGGCCAGTCATCTAATATTACCAGGGGATTAAGGATTATCTTAATTAGTGTAATGCTAGCTGTTGGCATTGGTTTTTTAACCGCCAGCTTAGTACCATTGCAGATTGAAACAGTCGAAATTCTTGCGCGCACTACGCCCAACCTCCTCGATTTGTTTATTGCTTTGGCATCAGCCATTGTCGTCTTCCTATCTCTTTCTTCCACACGCTATAGCGAAAGCGTCGCCGGTGTGGCTATGTCCGCCGCCCTGTTACCGCCACTTGCCGTAGCCGGAATCGAACTCGCCTTTCACAATTATGCGCAGTTTAGCGGGAGTTTATTTCTCTTCTTTACCAATTTAGTCGCAATTGTCTTTGTAGGAATTATCATGTTCTTTCTTTATGGTTTTGCCCCAAATCAACGTTTTAAACAAATCAATGCCTTTAAAGATATTACGATTTTACTGTTACTGATTGGTCTTATCTCAATCCCGCTAGTCTCCTCCCTTCAAAAGATTTCTACACGCATTAGCATCGAGCTCAAAGCAAAAAATTATTTGGAAAATGTATTAAGTGAAAAAATTCCAAATGCCAAACTTAGTGAGCTAAAATTATTAAACGTAACTAACGATAGCGCTCAAATATCCGGCACAATCAGAATTCCACAAGGCTCAGAATTCTATCTGGAAACCAAAAACGCAATTGCTGACGAACTTGGTCAATCACTAAGCCGTAAAGTCGACCTCAAAATTGATATCATTCCTGTCGCCAGTATTATTTCCGAAACCCAAAAAAGTAAGCCTGATCCCGTCGATGTAATTTCCACCCAGTTTCGCGACTTTCTAAAAGAAAAGCTCCCAACCGCTACAATTGTCAAACTGGAAGTTGCAGATGTAACTAAGGAAGCAGCTGATACCTCGAAAATGGCCTGGGCTATCAAACCTATTATTACTTTAACACCAGGCGAAAGTCTTACCAAGGATGAACAACAGCAATTAATCGCTGGCTTCCAAGCCAAATTACAAGTTCGAGAAACAGCAAACATAATTTGGACTATCATTCCCCAATACAGTGAAACCGATATAATCCCCAAACTCACACCTGCCGAAATCTATCACCAAGACTTAATTCTTAGATTTCATAATTTTTTCGACCAAAACATAGTCACTAATGCCGACATTACAAACCTCACAATAAAATGGCAAAATATCGACACTAATAGTGAATTTGAATTAAGCAACATTACCAAATATACCATTGGCTTTGATATCAAGATACCTGCAACTCAACAAGATCAACTGGATGCATTTCAAGCAGATCTAGAGAATTTTGCAAAACAAATCTTTAATCAAGAAGCTACAATTAATATGCGAGTTTTTCCTTATAATTCACGCAGCCTTACGCTTCCTCAGCAACCATAGCTTCTTCTTCAACCTCGGCTGGGTTTTCGGCATCATATTTGGCAGCTGCCTTTTGCTTAGCTCGGAATTTATCAACACGACCGGCCGTATCAAGTAATCTTTGTTTACCTGTAAAGAACGGATGTGTATCGGATGTAGTTTCTACTTTAATTACGAAATACTCTTTACCACCTATTTTTACTGTTTCTTCGCTTTTAACTGTTGATGTTGTAATAAACTGAGCTCCACTAGAAGAGTCTACAAATACAACGTCGTACATTTCTGGGTGAATATTAGGTTTCATAGTCAAATGGTTAATGATACCGAGTTAAGGCACGGCTAAACCTATAAATTGGAATTTTTTTGAGCACGCAGACTATAAATAACTCCAATTGTAAATGCAAGAGCAAGTACAATTAGGGTGAACATTAAAATTAACACAGTCCCAAACCCCCATACTTTAATTTCATATACTCGTTTGCGACCTTCACCCATGTTATCAAACGCAGTTACCGTCACCTTTTTAAGACCGGGCTCCTGAAAAACATGTACAACTTGAGGTCCTTCCTTAATTACGCCATCAAAATCCCAAACAATTTTGGCAATCTCCCCGTCCGGATCAAAAGAACGCCCGGCATCAAAAACAATTCTAAAGTTTGCTGCTTTAATCGTACTCAAGTTTACTTCAAGTTTTGGCCCTGCGTTTAATGGCATGGGATCTTCCTCATCAACAATTCCATCGCCATCATCATCTTTATCGATTTCATTACCAATACCATCTTTATCTGTGTCATATGCTAGCTTTGGATCAAATGGAAAAGCATCATCACCGTCCAAAACTCCGTCACCATCTGTGTCCGGTTTGGTAGGGTCTAAACCAATCATTAGTTCGTCAGCATCATCTAAGTTATCACCGTCATCGTCGGGATCGGCTTTATCGCCTATGCCATCGCCATCTCTGTCTTCACTGTCGGTTGGATCTAGAGGGAGTGCATCATTTTCATCCGGTACACCATCGTTATCATCGTCAAAGTCAGTGTTGTTGCCTTGGCCATCGGAGTCTGAATCTAAACTTTCATTCTTATCAAAAGGGAAGGCATCTTTTGTGTCAATCACGCCATCATTATCATCATCTGTATCTTCATCGTCCGCAATTTTGTCATGATCATTATCAGCTTTTACCCAAATTGCTCGGCTGGCTATATTGTTGCCGGGCGCATCCTCGCTTGGGTCCCACGGCAACACGCGCACAATAATCGTGTGCTGTCCTTTCGGTGGATATAAATCAACATATGCCACGTCGCTATTGTTGGCTATTACGGCAACTGGCTGATCACTCCCGATTTTTAACACATCCGTATCTAAAAAAAATCGAACTAAACCGCGGGCATCTTTAGTGCCATTATTGCCAACCGTTGCATAAATTCGCACCGGCGAGCCTTCAAAAACATTGTCCGTTGCTAAACTAATGCCCCCCTGAGTAACGTACAAGTCGGCATTAGCAGCAAATGCAAGCCCTGCCCCCATTAAACTAACCAGTAAACCGGCAATAATTAAACGGGTAGCAGTGCGCATAATTTTTTAGCAAAAATTAGATCTAAACAGGCAGTACTTCTTGGTTTTCATCTACTTCCTCTTCTTCACCTTCCTCCGCAAGGGGATTGCTGATTAACGATAGCGAAGCCACTTTATCTTCACCACGAACACGCATTATGTATACACCTTGCGTTGCCCGACCTTGCTCCGGAATATTATCTGTTTGCAGACGAATAATTTGCCCGGATTTAGAAACAATAATTAAGTCGGCATTAACACCTTCTTCAATGGCTCTCGCTCCTACAATTTTCCCTGTTTTTTTAGTAACATGGGCAGTTAAAATTCCCGCACCACCACGGTTTTGCTTACGATACTCGGTAATCTCGGTGCATTTACCAATACCGTTTTCCATAATCACAAACAATTTAGTTTTATCCGGTGCCTTAACCACATTCATTTCCACAACAAAATCCTCTTTCTTTAAGCGAATTCCACGCACGCCCATTGCCGAACGTCCCATTGGTCTGGCATCAGCCTCGTCAAAACGGATACATTTTCCACCATTTGTCACAATAATGATTTCATCTTGAGGATCAACTTGTCGCACCCATTCCAACGAATCGCCTTTGCGCAATTTGATTGCAATTAAGCCATTTCGTTTGAGATTTTTGTATTCATTCATCTCTGTCTTTTTAACTGTACCTTCCTTGGTTCCCATAATTAGATATTTACCCTTAAATTCGGTACCAATAACTAAAACAGAAGTAACACGCTCATCCTTTTCTAATTGTAACAAATTGATAATTGCTTGCCCCTTAGCTGTTCTAGCCGCCTCTGGAATTTCAAATGCCTTAAGCTGAAAGACACGCCCTTTGTCCGTAAAAAACAAAATATCATCATGGTTCATTGCATAATATATCCCCATAATTTCATCATCTTCTTTTGTCGTTAAGCCAATTACTCCCTTTCCACCACGTTTTTGCGCCCGGAAAGTTGTTGGCGGCATACGCTTAACATAATTTTCTTCTGTAATTGTCACAATCATCGGTTTATTTGGCACGGTATCCAGAGATGTAATATCACCAAGCGCTGTTGGCACTACCTCTGTTTTACGCTCATCCCCATACTTTTCTTTTATTGCTAAAGATTCTTCTCTAATAATTGTCAAAATTTTACTTGGATCCATCAAAATTGATTCCAGTTCAATAATTAATGCCAATTTTTCGGCTAATTCATCTTCAATTTTTTGTCTTTCTAAACCAGCTAAAGTTTGTAATCGCATTTCTAAAATCGCTGTCGCTTGCTTATCTGAAAGTGAGAATTTCTCCATTAACTCATCATGCGCAATTTCTTTAGTTGCCGAACCACGGATTGTGGCAATTACAGCATCAATATGATCCAACGCTACCTTCAAGCCTTCTAAAATATGTGCACGGTCTTTAGCTTTTTGTAAATCAAACTCAGTACGTCTCACAATAACCTCCTTGCGATGGGCAATAAAATAGCCAATTACTTGTTTTAAATTAAGTAACCGTGGCTGCAAACCATCCACCAAAGCGATCATATTCATATTAAACCGAGTCTGTAACTGGCTCATCTTATAAAGCTGATTTAGAACCTTTTTAGGATATGCTGACTTCATTAACTCGATAACAATGCGCATCCCTTCGCGATTTGACTCGTCACGAATGTCGCTAATATGCATGATTTTTTTATCTCGAACCAAGTCGGCAATTTTGGTAATCAAAGTCGACTTATTTACTTGGTATGGAATTTCACTAAAAATAATTCTATGTCGACCCTGCCCAGATTCCTCAATATTTGCTCTAGCTCGCATTACAATTCCTCCACGCCCAGTTGCATACATTGTTTTAATTGCTTCTTGGTCATAAATAGTGCCTCCGGTTGGAAAATCGGGCCCTTTAATATGTTGCATTAAATCATCTACTCCTGCCTCCGGATCATCCAATAGATGAATTACCGCATCCATTACTTCTCTCAAATTATGTGGCGGAATCGATGTTGCCATTGCCACGGCAATTCCCATACCACCATTTAGCAGTAGCTGAGGAATTTTAGTCGGCAATACAGTTGGTTCTCGTTGTGAGCCATCATAGTTGTCTCTAAAATCAACGGTCTCTTTTTCAATATCAGCCAACATTTCGTCCGTAATTTTTTGTAATTTAACCTCAGTATAACGCATGGCCGCAGCATTATCGCCATCCACCGAACCAAAGTTACCTTGTCCATTTATCAGCATATAACGCATCGAGAAATCCTGCGCTAAACGAACCAAAGAGTCGTAAACCGCCGTATCACCATGCGGATGGTATTTACCCAACACTTCACCGACAACGGTAGCAGACTTCCTAAATTTGGCACTCGACGTCAAACCTAAATCCTTCATCGCATATAAAATACGACGATGTACAGGCTTTAAACCATCTCTTACATCAGGAAGCGCCCGTGAAACAATTACACTCATTGCATATGTGAGGTAATTTTTCTCCATTTCTTCTGTAATATTTATGTCCTTTAGTCGATCTCTGGTGACCTCTTCACCTTCGCCAAAAAGCTGATCACTCTGTTCGTTATTGTTGTTTTCTTCTGCCATATATATTTTTATTTAGTTACTTTTAATCATAGTATGTATAGCTTAATTCACTAAGCTAGCCAAGGGAAATCTTTTTAAAGGAGAGGGCAGATTAGAATTTAATACATAGACATATGTATAGATTTATGTTAAAGTTAACCATTATCCTTTAGGATAAATCTTATGTTACCGGAAATTGTGCCAGAAAGTTATGACAATAATGAATCGTACAAGCAACGCTTCGAAACGCTTACCCAGCAGGAGTTCACCCCAAATCGGTTTAAACAGTTCATCCGGAAAATTGATGGCAAGAGTAATTTGCCGCCCGCTTATAAGTGGCTGGATTATCTAACTCAAGCACCAAAGTATGGTTTAAGCTCTGACGCCTATAAGTCATTAGCCAATCAGTGGTTTGGGCTGGATTTGGCACGAAGTTATAATATTAATGAAACACTAAAACGGATAACCCCCGATCGCAATGCCTACGAGGAGTGCCTTTTAAATGGTGATTTTGACCGGTTTGATCAAACAACACAGCGCTTTCTTTCAAAGCTATATCCAAATCTTACACCGGCAAGTCATGTCAGAAGAATTACGAGAGCTAATGTAAACCGTACTTTAGGTAGGAGTTAGTAGACTTTGAGCTCTATTTATGCTAGAATTACTAGATAAATAGAACCAATACCTATGCCAACTTTACCAACCAAGCCGGTTCCAACAGAAGCCCCAGCTCCCATTGCGGCCAAAACGTCCCTTATTGATAAGGTGTTAGGGCCAATTCAGCATTGGTATCAGAACAAAGCCGGAGCGTCAGCAAAGGCCGTGCCTTCTGAAGCAGCCGAAGCGTCAGCGAAGGCCCAGCCCCCTGCAGCGAAGCCCGCATCCACAAAACCCGAAAAACTCACACCCGCCGAGCGCACCCGCCTAATAGAAGCTGAAAAAGCCTATAATCAAGGCCTCGCCTCTATTAAAGACCTCATTGCCCCTTCGGCAATGGAGATCTATTTTGATAAAATGAAAGTCAGCGGCCTATACGCTCGCAGTTTTTTCGTTTTTACTTATCCGCGTTATATCGAAACAAACTGGATGAACCCATTGGTTAATTTTGATGCAACAATCGATATTGCTCAGTTTATTTACCCTATCGAATCTGCAGCAATTATGAAGATTCTTAAACGCAAAGTCACACAAATGCACTCCGCAATGCGCATTAACCAAGAAAAAGGCCTTGTGCGCGATCCAGCCCTAGAAACACAGCTGGAAGATGCCGAAAACCTCCGAACCCAAATTCAACGTGGGCAAGAAAAATTCTTTCAGTTTGGCATGTACATTACTATTTATGCCGAAGACGAAGATCAACTTAATAAGCTATCCAAGCAAATCGAAAGTTTACTCGGTGGTAAGCTGGTCCTAACCAGACGTGCCGATTTACGTGCAGAACAAGCACTAAACTCAACTTTACCATTATGTTTAGACGAAATCGAAATTCACCGTAATATGAACACCTCACCGCTATCTTCCACTTTCCCGTTTAGTTCAAGTGACCTAACTACAAACGAAGGTATTTTATACGGCCTTAATCGCCATAACGAAAGTTTGATTATTTTTGATCGTTTTAATCTCGAAAATGCTAACTCCGTTGTGTTTGCCAAGTCCGGTGCCGGTAAATCTTACGCTGTTAAATTGGAAATCCTCCGCAGCCTTATGCTCGGAACCGACGTAATTGTCATCGATCCGGAAAATGAGTATGAAGAACTGGCTCAAACTGTGGGCGGCTCATATTTACGCGTTTCACTAAATGCAGATCGCCGGATTAATCCATTTGACCTCCCCGCAGCCCTAATTGACGAACAACCAAAACCGGGTGACCTCCTACGTACTAATATTATTACCCTTCAAGGCCTTCTCAAATTAATGCTTGGCTCTTCTAGCCCGCTCGAAGAAAGCTTGGTCGACAAAGCCTTAATCGATGTCTATGCCCTAAAAGGAATCACCATGGACATGGTTGACCCAACAGGCATGGAGCCGCCAACCATGGAAGATCTCTTCAGTATTTTAAAAGGTATTAAGGGCGCCGAAGTGATTGTGCAAAAACTGGAAAAATACATTAGCGGTACCTACGCTGGTGTCTTTAATAAGCCAACAAACGTTAATTTAAACACAGGTCTAGTTGTCTTTAGCGTACGTGATTTAGAAGACCAATTACGACCAATCGCCATGTACATCATTTTAAATTACATTTGGAATCAAGTGCGAAGCTCGCTAAAACGCCGACTCTTAATTGTAGATGAGGCCTGGACCATGATGCAGTTTGAAGATTCCGCCAAGTTTTTACACGGCTTAGTCAAACGTGCTCGTAAATATTACCTAGGTGTTACGACCATTACTCAAGATGTTGAAGATTTCCTCAAAAGCAAATACGGCAAACCGATCATTACCAACTCATCTATGCAGCTGTTGCTCAAACAGTCACCATCGGCGGTTGAACTGCTGAGCCAGATTTTTAATTTAACAGAAGGGGAGCGCTACTTATTACTAAACAGCAATGTTGGCCAAGGCCTATTTTTTGCAGGAAATAAGCACGTGGCCATTCAAATCATTGCCTCGTACGGTGAAGATAAAATTATCACCACCAATCCGGAAGAAATTCTTGCTGAACAGGCCCAGCAGGCCTAATTCCTAATTTCGTTTAAGGCTTTATTTAGCTGAGGATCAACGCCTGCGGTTCTATCTGCATCGGTATATTGAACGTAGATATCCGGCTTAATACCAGTGCCATGGATATTTATGCCACTTGGCGTAAGCCACTTGGCAATCGTTAATTTCAGCGAGGATGAGTCCAAATAAGTCGAAATTTCTTGGACCGTCCCTTTACCAAACGAAGTTTCACCAATTAAGGTCGCTTGGTGATGGTCATGCAAAGCCGCCGCCAAAATCTCGGACGCTGACGCGCTGCCCTTATTCATAAGCACATAAGTCGGCACATTTGCCAATTTTGCACTACCGGTAGAATACTCAGTCTCTGAAACAGTTGGCCCGACCAAACGAGTTACTACTTTGCCTTTAGCCAAAAAGTTACCGGCAATATCCACGGCTGCATCCAAAAAGCCCCCAGGATTATTGCGCAAATCAATAATAACACCATTTAGATTACCGGCATTGGTCTGATTTACAAAACTTGCAAAACTACTGGCTGTGCCAAAGCCAAAGTTATTCACGGTAATAATTAAAATGTCATCTGCTGTAACTTCACCAACAACCGACGCTACCGAAATCCGCTCTCTCACAATTGTAAAGTTTAACACCGAACTCCCACGTTTAATTACCAGTCGCACCTGCGTGCCGGGCTCCCCTTGAATTAAGCGTACAACCTCCACCAAAGTAAAATTAGTGATAACTTTGCCATCAATGCTGTTAACAACGTCGCCGGGGCGCAAGCCTGCTCTTTCTGCCGGAGAATCGTTAAGTGGAGATACGATTACGACATTGCCGGCATCATCCAAAGCCAATGATGCCCCAATCCCCTGAATTTCGTTACTTAAAGAGTTTTGAAAAGCTGCCGCTACTTCCGGTTCCTGAAAAACACTGTAAGGATCGCCAACTCGATTCACTAGCCCCTCAATTGCCCCAAAAATTAAATCATCCTCACTTAATTTATTTTTATCAACATACTCTTTTGTAATTTTATCCCATACATCCAGCAAAATCGGATATTTATCGCTATTAGTCAACGAGCCGTTTGGTTGTATAGGAGAAATAGTATTGTCATTTATGCTTGGATTTGGTGTGTCTAGCGCCTGATCGATTTTATCTTCGTATAAAGCTAGATTTGCCAGCATAATTGCCACGTCACCTTCGGTAGTTGGGTTAATTGGCCAAATAGCTTGCTTAAAAGGGTCAACCAGACCAACCTGATATGCGCGAAACATTGTTGGTGCATAAAAAGCGCCCGGCACTAAGGTTGGAAACACTTCTTTAAACTTAGCTTCGTCAAATGTAATCGGCACCGGAATTCCTTCCAACTTCATTAGTAATGACAAAGACCGCCAAAGTGCAAACGGCCGTTCTTCATTAAAAGTTGGACTATAAGCGTTGTAGTAGATTAAGCCTAATTTACGCATCTCCTCCAAATAAGGAGCCAACTCTGGGCTAACCCCCTCAAAGTCAGTTTCTGTTGCGGCTGGCACCACATTATTGGCATCTAAAATAATTTTAATAAATTCACCACGAGGAACTGGCGTTGTACTAAGAGCAAAAACAGAGCTAGGCAATAGTAGCAAAACCCCCAAGACAAGTATTAGTTTTTTCATTCGCATGTTTGTATTAGTTAACATGTTTCTACTTAACCACACTCACCTCTGCATTGTCAAAACATGCGAATTTTGCTATAATTAAAGGATAATTTGTACATATGTATAAGAAAATCATTGTTCTTGCCCTAAGTCTCATCCTAGTCGGATTAACCATCTTGCTGGAAAGTCTGCCAAGTTCAAATCTTACCTCAAAGTCACAGCAGCTAATTGAGTTTCCGGTTAGTAGCACTTTTGAAATTAGAACCGATCAAAATAACCGTTGGCATGAACGCATGAAGGGGGAGACACCGCGCTATATACGTCTAAGCAAAACTGCAGCCTTTAAATTTAACGACGTCTCCGTTATTGCTCCGGCCAACACCGTGCTCAAAATTGTGGCATTAAATAACGATATCGTTCATTTAAAATTGATTGAAGGTGGCATCGTTTTTGAACACCGCTTTAGTGACAGCCCATTTTTTATTCAAACACAAAATTTTGGCATTGCCCCCGAACCGTTTAGTTTAGGTCTCTTAACCAAGCTAAACGGAGTCGTTACTGTACAAGCCCTGCAAGGTAACCATAGACTAAAGCTAAATTTACCCTTGGAACAAATTGATCATTATTTGGCTCAATCACAGCAAATCCAATTTAATGAAGCGGATATTGATGCTGCATGGGCCACTTTTAGCTACAACACTGTTGCCGAAAAATTGAGCAAACAGTATTTTACAAAACCCCTCCCCCTTGCCACGGTTTACACATTTAACTTAGATTCATACTTACAACAAAAGACAGTGCTCGACCTCTCCTACAAAGGCAGTCTCACTTATTCCACTATCCCATTTCTCGAAAAGTTCATCTACAACCCGGTCAAACGCAATCTGGTCACAATTAACATGTTGTCTCAAAGCCTAGAGTCTGCGCGTGAGCTTTACCTAATTAATCAGGTCGACAAAGCCGAAGCGCAAATGACAGACTTTAATACCCGTTTAAATCAACTGATTAGTGATGATAAAAAGGCATCCGTGCCAATCGTTTCTCAGTGGCTTCAGTTATATGGCAGCGTGGGCGATGACAGTATTTACGCACCCATTAAAACAGCTATGATTAAAAGCGGTGCCCTTGTCCTAAGTGCAACACAGTTGAATCAGCTTTGGGTCTACGCCATCGAAAGCCAGTCCACCTGGCAGTACGCCAACACTTACTTTGAATACTATAAATCAGAAATTGCCAAAACCGACAAGCCATCAACCCTATTTATCTTAAAGGAACGCCTTTTGTCACAATTGCATAACTATCCGGGCAAAAACACATTGGCTGCCTATGAGGTTCTTAACACACTAGACCAAAAACTATATAAAGTAACAATTAGTAAGGCCGACATTGTAAATGCCCTAGTTATTGAAAGAGTGTCCCAAATCCGTCACCTATTAGATTTAGAAACCGCAAACAAGTTAACAGGCGAAGCGCTAGCTGAGCCCCTAACCCTGCTCCTCCAACAACTCGAACTGTATGTTAGCGAATCCAGCCTAGGCACAACCTTTGAGGAATACCTAAGCCAAGAACTACCACAGGTAGTCGACCGTCTCCAAAGAGTTCAGCAAAATTAGTCTTTTAAAACATCCCTATATTCGCTTTCGTATATATGGATAAAGCCAAGTAACAGCGTTAGCAAAAATGGCCCGAAGATTAATCCCTGTAAACCAAAAGCCAAGACACCGCCAAGCAGTGTTAGCAAAATTAGTAATGGATTGATAGCTGCTGATTTGCCAATTAAGTATGGTTTAACAAAGTTGTCGGCAAGCCCTACAACAAAGGTGCCCCAAACAAGCAAAAATACACCGGCAAACAAATGATTGGTCAAAATTAAATAGATTCCCGCCGGCACCCAAATAACAGCAGTTCCAATATAAGGAACCGGTGACATTAGCGCCATAACCGTTCCCCAAAAAGCAGCATTGCCAATTCCGGCAATAGCAAAGCCTAGACCGGCTAAGAAACCTTGCACAATTGCAGCACCAAATACACCGTAAACAATCCCTTTACTTAGCACATTCAGTCTCTCAAACAGTGCATCTTTATGGCGATTGGGAATAGGCAACAAGCGTTTGATGCGAGCTGTAATACCCTTGCCATCCAACAAAAACGCATAAAGCGTAACAAAAAAGACGATTAAATAGACCAAGAATAAGGACACCTGCTTAAATAGATTTGTAGTTTGTCCAACAATTGTGGAGCTAATGTTTTTAAGATTATCTTGTGTAAATGCCACAATGTCTTCAGTCGAAAAAGGCAATGATTCCCAAGTCGCAACCACCCAGCTGCCAATGGCTGTACCTTTTAAACGCTCCGGTATCAGTTTTATTCCTTCAAACGTTAGTTCGTTAGTAGAGGTTAGTTTTTGATACGCAAGATTAGCTTCATCTGTTAAATACAAAGCAAACAAGGTAAATGGCGTCACAATCAACACCAAAACGATTAAAAGTGTGATTAAGGATGCCACAGATCGATATTTGACTTTTTTGGTAATCCAGTCCGTTAGCGGGAAAACATCCACCGCAATTACGCTGACAATGATCAACATGCCAAAAAATGGTGAAATAAAATATAAAAACCCAAACAATAGCAAAAGCGTAATGCCCAAAAAGAAGTACTTCTGCAGGTCTTTAAAGGCAACATGGTTATTATTTTCTGTCATCTTCCAACAAATTATTACTGACCTTATTATAGCACATTTTTCGTAATCTTGAAACGTTTAAACTAGTTTTACTGGCGTTACCACAAAAATCTGCTAATCTGTACACGCTCAAAATTTAAAAATAGAAGTAAATGGCAAAAACCAATAATAACTCAAATCAAGACTATAGTGCTAAGAATATCCAAGTGTTAGAGGGGCTGGCCGCCGTCCGTAAACGTCCGGGAATGTACATTGGCACAACGGATATTGCCGGGCTGCATCATCTAATTTGGGAAATTGTCGACAACTCCATAGATGAAGCAATGGCAGGACATTGTAACCAAATCGATCTCACCATCCATAGCGATGGCTCATTAAGCGTAGAAGATAACGGCCGCGGCATTCCGGTCGACAATGTGGAAAAGACAGGCAAAACCGCGCTCGAAACCGTACTAACCGTGCTGCATGCCGGTGGTAAATTTGGCGAAGGCGGCGGCTACAAAGTATCCGGTGGTTTGCACGGTGTGGGTGTTTCTGTTGTTAACGCTTTATCCAGTAAATTAGTTGCCCAAGTATATCTTAACGGCAACATCTACCAACAAGAATATTGCCAAGGTGATCCCGTTACCAGCCTCGAAATTCTTGGCACAACCAAGAAAAACGGTACTAAAATCACTTTTACACCCGACAAAGAAATTTTTGAAATTACTGACTTCGACTACAAAACAGTTTTAATGCGTATTCGCCAGCAAGCATACTTAACTAAAGGTATTCAGATCTCAATTTTTGACGAACGCACCGGTCAAAAAAATCGTTTCTATTTTGAAGGCGGACTACGCTCTTACGTACAACATTTAAACAAAACCCGCGAAAGCCTAACCGACATTTTCTACATCGAAAAAGAAGTAAAAGAAGGAGTTGTCGAAATTGCCTTTCAGTACACCGGCGATTTTCAGGAACATCTTTTCTCCTTTGCCAATAACATCAATACCCACGAAGGCGGTATGCATTTAACCGGATTTAAATCCGCTCTAACACGAACAATCAATAACTACGCCCGCGAAAGCGAATTTCTTAAAGACAAAGACGATAACCTCAGCGCCGAAGATGTACGTGAAGGTCTAACCGCTATTATCTCCGTAAAACTACCGGACCCCCAATTCGAAGGGCAAACAAAAGCTAAACTTGGTAACGCCGAAATGCGCTCCGCCGTCGAAACCGTTTTTGCCGAATCACTAAGTGAATTTTTAGGCGAAAATCCCGACACAGCCAAAGCGATTATCGGTAAATCTTTACTAGCCGCCCGCGCCCGTAAAGCCGCCCGTGCCGCCCGTGACACCGTAATCCGCAAAGGCGCCTTAGAAGGTATGACCCTACCCGGTAAACTCGCCGACTGTTCCAGCCGTAAACCCGAAAACTCCGAGTTGTACATAGTAGAGGGTGATTCTGCCGGTGGTTCCGCCAAACAAGGCCGTGACCGCCACACCCAAGCCATCTTGCCATTAAGAGGTAAGATCTTAAACGTAGAACAAGCCCGTCTCGACCGCATTTTATCCAACAATGAAGTAAAATCCCTAATTATCGCCCTTGGTACCGGTATCGGTGAAATGTTCGACATCGAAAGACTCCGTTACCACAAAATCGTAATCATGACGGATGCCGATGTGGATGGTGCCCACATTTGCACCTTGCTCCTGACTCTATTCTTCCGTTACCTAAGACCGCTAATCGAGGGCAATTTTGTGTACATTGCCATGCCACCACTTTACAAAATTTCCCACGGCCGCAATTCCGCCTATGTTTACAACGATGAGCAAAAAGAAGAGGTTCTCAGCACCACTTTTGCCAATGTCAAACCAAACATTCAACGTTACAAAGGTTTGGGTGAAATGAACCCCGAACAACTTTGGGAAACCACCATGGACCCCGAACGCCGCCTAATGAAGCGCGTCAACATCCACGACGCCGAACAAGCCGACCGCATCTTCGACACCCTAATGGGCTCCGAAGTCCCCCCCCGCAAAAAGTTTATTCAAAGCCATGCTAAGGCGGTGGAAGGGTTGGATATTTAAAAGCCAGCCCGAGCGCAGCGAGGGCTATGCGCTGAAACCAAACTGTGGAATTCAAGTTGATACACCTGACAAAACATCCAACTAGTTTTATAGTTAGCACCGTATTAATAATCCACTCACTATTTATGGAGCATGTGCAAGAGCCCTTAGGAGCAGTACCACAACCAACACTCAATGTGAGATTAGAAGAAATACGAGGTGCTGTGGAAGGGAAGGTAGCAGATGTAGTGAGTATTCGCTACAATATGCACGTTGGAGTGTATGATGAATTTCCTGAGGCGGCTGAGTATGCTAATGGGACATTACAATACTGCACTCCAGACGAACTAGATCAGGCAGGACGTTTAACAATGGCACTCGTTGGACTCAAGGCTAATTTTGAGGCACAGCCCAACTTACACCAAGATCTAGACTGGAACCGAGTGAAAGACGCTCTGTTAGCAAATCTTGAGGCACTAGAATCAGTGGGAAAGATGATGAAAGCAGGGCACGAGCCAAACGTGTATAACTTTGACGATAGTGGTTTTGATATTGGTACATGTTCCAAAGAATCACCATTAAGTGGCAGAAACTGTGTCTATGATGCAAAAGCAGCAGCTTGGAGAAGAGCAACCCACCCGAGATTTCCTGTTAATGGAAGTGCGGTTGAGATGGCTGCGGCAATGGGGATGAGCCTGATGTCCCTATTGCAATACCAGGGGGCACTTCAAAGCCAAGGTGTGTTTGATCGTACAACCCAGAGTTATCTTTTAACTAACGAAGCATACAGACATGGTGGTGCGCTCTATGGTGGTCGTGGTGGGGATGGCGTTCACGTGTATCTGAATGATCCTTGCTATCACTGCCATATTAGGGCGTTTCGCGGCTCGCTAAGGGTTTTATGGGCTGAGTCCTTGAGCCTTAGTATCCTTTAATTTCTCTTTTTTCATTTGACAATCACTCCGTCTCCCCCTAAAATCCCCACAGTTTAAGTAAGAAACCGTATGTTTGTACACGTAACACGAGATCCACGCGAATCATTCGAACGAATGCTTTCACGCTTCAAAAAACTGCTTCAACGTAGTCATAAATTAAATGATTACCGCGAAAAGCAACATTTTGTCAAAGACAAAACTAAGACGCGAGTGAGAGCCGAAGCGATTAAACGCGAAGAGTATCGTGAAAAAAGACGAAAAGAAAAGTTCTATTAGCCTATAGCTATTGTTCAAAAAAGCACTCTCTTTTAAGGGGGTGCTTTTTAGTGTTATGAATACCATTAAAAGTGCCCTCCAAATTGATCCACAATTAAAAAGCCTCGATAAAGAGGTGCTGCTGGCTCATGTCCTCAAGGTAGATAGAAGCTACCTCATTGCCCATAACGAACGCGAACTTATCAATTCCGAATTTGCTCTTTACCAAGACCTACTTGCCCGACGCAAAAATAATGAACCCATTGCTTACATAGTCGGCTCCAAAGAATTTTACGGCCGCAACTTTGTAGTTAATAATCACACCCTGATTCCGCGGCCAGAGTCCGAGCACTTAATCGATCACTTAAAAACCATATATCATATAGAAGACGAAATCTCAATTTTAGATGTAGGCACCGGCACCGGCTGCCTTGCCATTACCGCCGCGCTTGAATTTCCCAACTCCCAAGTAACCGCTATCGAACTCTATCCTCAAACCGTCGAAGTGGCCCGCACCAATAATCTTGCCCTTTGCACCAGTAAGTTGGTCACCATTATCGAATCCGATTTGCTTTCCGCCCTACCCGCAGCCGCATATTTTGATTGTATCCTTGCCAATCTCCCCTATATTTGCCAAGATTCCGCCGACGTGGGCGCAGAAACAAGCCAATACGAACCCACGCAGGCGCTATACAGCGGCAAAGATGGGCTGGATCACTACCGCCTTTTGTTTACACAATTGGCCGACCGCCATCTCCCTTTTAAAAACTTAATTTGCGAAATCGGCCTTGATCAAAGTCGATCAATTCAACAATTAGCTAAAGCAGTATTGGGAAAAGAGGGAAATGTGTATAATGACCTTGCCGATAAACCTAGAATATTTGTATTCACTAACTAGACCTCATGATTGATAAGCTCACCAAATTTGCAGATGAACTAAAAGAACTTGATCGCAAAGTTGCCGACCCCGATATGATGCCCGATCAAGCCAGCTACCAAAAACTCCTAATTCGCCGTGCCGAAGTAGAGCCACTGGCGCGTTTGCACGAACAGTTGTCTCAAGCAATCGCCCGCAAAACCGAAGCCGAACAAATTTTAGCAACAGAATCAGACCACGACCTCAAAGAGTTAGCCCAAATGCAGCTTGAAGAAGCCAAAGCCGAAATCACCGAACTAAACGAAGCCGTAAAAGTCGCCCTTATCCCCAAAGATCCCAACGTCCACAAAAACTGTATTGTTGAAATCCGTGCCGGCTCCGGTGGCGACGAGGCCTCCTTATTTGCCGGTGACCTCGCCCGTATGTACATGCGTTATGCCGAACTGCAAGGTTGGAAAGTGGAGTTATTAGGCGAAAACCTCGGTTCCGCCGGTGGTTATAAAGAAATTATTTTTAAAGTGGCCGGCGCCGGTGCCTACGGCAAACTTCAGTTTGAAAGCGGCGTCCACCGTGTTCAACGTGTCCCCGAAACAGAGAGCCAAGG
>PFRW01000054.1 GCA_002788755.1 Candidatus Peregrinibacteria bacterium CG_4_9_14_0_2_um_filter_41_14 | reverse complement strand
AGCCGATCTACTGTGGATTTTGGTACGATCGATGCCAATACGGATACTGGTTATACGCAATCGGTGATGCTTTATAATTATTATAATGTACCTGTTAATTTTAGTGTTATTGATGTGCCAAACAGTATTTTTGCATATCGAATTGTAAACTCTACTCAGCAAATTCCGGCTAATGGTAGCGTTAAATTTGAGTTTGCGTTTAGACCGACTCAGGTTAATCAAACTTATTCGGATTATTTTATGGTGAGGACAGATGCTACCGATAGTAGCCGTACTTATTCTGTTCGTTTAGATGGTAAGACAAGAAATGTTGTAACTAGTGGTGTTGATGAAAATTTGATTAGGGACTTTACGGTGATTGCTTCACCTAATTTGTACTTTAATCAGCCGGTTGCTTCTGTTGATGTTCGTTTTGCTTTGAGTCAAGCTGCTAATGTTGATTTGAAGGTTTACGATATGAACAATACTTTGATTACTCGTGTGTTTACGGATCGGTTTTTTAGCGCTCATACAACTGCACAAAATTATACTTTTGTTTTGCAAAACGCGTTAAATCCAAATACTCGTTATCGATTTGAATTGCGTGCGGATACAACCTCTTCACCTATTAAGTACGATACAGATAATTATGAAATTTTGATTAGCGGTTCAAATCCACAACCTCCGACTGGTTATGGATGTGCCGGTTTTGTAGATGTACAACCGGGAACAGAGTTTTGTGAGGCGGTTTCATATGCTTTTGAGCAAGGAATTTTTACCGGTGATACCGGTGGATACAATAAAACTTTACGTCCGAATGAATCTTTAATTAGAGCGGAAGCGGTTGCTGTTATGTTACGTGCTGTAGATGTTACTGCGACTTCTAATTATCCGGTGCCCTTTTATGATATTAATGAAGGAGAATGGTATATTCCCTATTTACGCCAAGCTGTAGCTATTGGTGCGATTAACGGTTATCCGGATGGAACTTTCCGTCCTTATCAGGTAATGAAGCGTGCTGAGTTTTATAAGGCGTTTCTGGAAATGGTTAGACGTGAGGGGCGTGCCAATTTTTTCTTGGAGTATAATGTAAGTCGACGTCCGTTTGCGGATGTGACTTTGCAAAGTGTGAATCGTTGGTATTTACCATATGCTGATTGGGCGGTTCGATATTTTGACCTTAGTGATTTTGCACAAAGACATTTTGGGACAAAGTATTTAACAGGTAGTGCGCCAAAAGGTTATTTTAAACCGGAAGAAGCGATTACACGTGGCGAGATTATTGAATTGATTTACGAAACACATTTACGAAATATTATTGAGTTCTAATTAAATAGTTAATTAGCATTTGGTCCGGTCATTTGTTAGAATGACTGGGCTTTTTTGATTAACAAGATATATATGAAAAATAAATGGGATTTATCCCCTATGTATAAAGATGTGTCTGCTTGGGAAGTTGATTTTAATAAGGTGGCTGCCGAGTTACCATCGTTAGTGGAATATAAAGAACAGTTGAAGACGGCCGATGTTATTTTGGCTTGTTTGACAAAGATTAGTGAAGTGGCAAGGTTGTTGGAAAAAGTTTATGTTTGGGCAAATTTAAAAGATAGTGAGGATATTAGTGATGAGGCGACAAGTATTTGTTTAAAACGTGTGCAAAAGTTGTGGAACGATTTTGGGCAAGCGGTTTCTTTTATTGATCCGGAATTGGTGAAGTTGGAAGATGAATTTTTGGATACTCTGATTGCCGATCAACAATTTAGTGACTTTGTGATGCAGTTAAAGCAGGTTAAGCGTGAAAAACCGCATGTATTGTCTAAAAAGGAAGAGGCGTTATTGGCTCGTGCCGGTATGTTGTGGGATGATCCTTATAATATTTTTAGTAACTTTGATAATGTGGATGCGCATTTTGGTAAGGTAAAAGATGAGACTGGAGCGGAAGTTGCGGTTACACACGGTAATTACTCAACTTTGTTGGAGAAGCAGGATCGTGGTGTGCGACAGGCGGCGTTTGAGGCTGTTTATAAGGAGTACGAAGGACATATTCATACGTTGACTGAGGTGCTTGGGGCTGTGGTTAAACAACATGATTTTTTGCGGGAGGTCCGCAACTATGAGTCGGCCGCTGCTGCGGCTTTACACGGCAAGAACGTTGATGTTGAGGTTTATCATAATTTGATTAAGCAGGTTCATAAGCGTTTGGATGTGGTTTATAAGTATGTGGAAAAACGGAAGTCGTTATTGGATTTGGATGAGATTAGGATGTGGGATTTGCGGGTGCCGGTAATGGGTGTGGAGTTAAAATTTAGTTTTGATGAGGCGATTGAGTTGTGTGTGGAGGCGGCGAAGCCGCTGGGTGACGACTACGTAAAAGTCTTGGAGGAAGGTTTACGTGGCGGTTGGGTAGACAAATATGAAACCAAGGGGAAGCGCAGCGGGGCTTTTTCGAGCGGGTGTTATGATTCGTGGCCGTATATTTTGATGAACTTTGATGGGACGTTAAATGATGTATTTACGCTGATGCATGAGGCTGGACATTCGATGCATAGTTATTTGGCTAACCAAAATCAGCCGTATAGTTTGGCAAATTATCCGATTTTTACGGCGGAAATTGCATCAACTGTTAATGAGCGTTTGTTGACTGATCATTTATTAAAAACTTGGGAAGGTGATCGACGTTTGGCGGTGTTGCATCATGAAATTGATACCATTAGGGCCACGTTTTTTAGACAAACAATGTTTGCGGAATTTGAGTTGATGTTGCATGAAACGGTTGCTAAAGGTGTGCCGATTACGAAGGATTTTTTGTGTGATCAATATGAGGCAATGAATAAATTATATTATGGCCCTACCATGAGTGCTGATGCTTATATTAAGTTTGAATGGGCGCGGATTCCGCATTTTTATTATGATTTTTATGTTTATCAATATGCGACCGGAATTGCGGCGGCTTACAATTTTGCCGAGCATATTTTGAGTGGTGATGCCGATCGTTATTTAAATTTATTAAAGAGCGGCGGTAGTGATTATCCACTTAATTTGTTGAAGAAAGCCGGATTGGATATGACTCAGGATTTTTATGGGCCGATTTTTAGTCGGTTTGAGGAGTTGGTGGAGCAGATTTAGTTACCAAGTGATTTCTGTGGCTTGTTCTTTGTTAACTAGGCGGGCCACAGCAAAAAAGTAGTCGGATAATCGATTAAGATATGGACCTATGGCGGGGTTTGGTGGTTGTTCTTCGATTTGAAAAAAGGTGCGTTCAACAGTGCGGACAATTGTGCGGGTGTAGTGGAGTTGAGCGCCTAGAGGTGAACCACCGGGTAGGATAAAGCTGGTTAGTGGGCCGGCTTTGGTCATGTAGGTGTCGATTTTGGTTTCGAGGTTGGTGATGTCGGTGGGGAGGACTTGATTGCGGACTTGTTGGGCTTTGGCAATTTTGGCGCTGATGGCGAAGAGTTTTTTTTGGATTTCTTGCCATTCGGTAATGAGGCTTGATTGAGTGCAAAGGCTGCAGCAGATGCCAATGGTGGCATTTAGTTCATCCATTTTGCCGAGGAGTTCGAATACCGGGTTGGTTTTGGGGAGTTTGTCGCCGTTGTAGAGGCTGCTTTGGCCTTGGTCGCCGATTTTGGTGTAGATGGGCATGAGGTCATTGGTTTATGAATGCTAAATGATTGTAGTGGTTTTTAGTGCTGATTTGTAGTAAATTTGAGTAAGTTTAAATCGGTTTTGATGATTAAGTTTCTGCAAAAAACGAGTTGGGTGCTGATGATTATTTTGTTGGCTTTAACACCGTTGCATGGCTTGTTGAGCACCTTTTTGTTGTATAAATTGGAATTGGTTAATTACGCCGGTGTGAGTTTGCTGATTGCGGCGTGGAAGGAGTTGTTGGTTGGGTTGCTGGCGGTTATTGCTGTTGTTAGTTGCTTGGTAAAGAGGCGTGAAATGACTGGCGTCCAGTGGTTTATTATTGGTTTTGTGGCGGTTGGTTTGATTGTTAGTTTAACAAATTGGCAACAGGTTAGTTTGACACAGTTTATTTGGGGAGCGCGCACCGAATGGTCGTTTTTGGTGTTGTTGTTTGCGTTGGTGTTTTTAATGAGAGAGTGGACAAAGCAGCAGGTGGCGACTTTAGTTAAAGTGGCGATTGGTACCGGTGTGGTTGTGTTGGTTTGGGGGCTTTTGGTGCAGTTGGTAGGATCGGAATTTTTGGTTAATTTGGGATATCGGAATGATTGGAGCACTTTTTATTTAGATCAGGCACCAGCGTTTTGTCAGAAAGAAGGTGGGGTCGATTTTTGTAGAATGCAAAGTACATTTGTGGGGCCAAATCGATATGCGGCTTATTTGTTGGTAATGCTGCCATTATTTTGGTTTGGGATTAAGCGAACATGGCAAAAATATTTGTTAGTTTTGTTGGGGGTGATTAGTTTGGGGTTAACTTTGTCGAGTACGGCTTGGATGGCTTTGGGGTTGATGGTTGTTGTTTATTTGGCTTGGTTTTATCGACGGCTTTGGCTTAAGTATTGGAAGGTAATTGGTGGTGTTGGTGTAGTTGTGGTTTTGGTTGGTGGTGTGTTGGCGATAATATTTGGTAATAGGGTATTGGATGCTAGCGGATCGGAGCATTTTGTGCGGACTTTGGCGGCTTGGCATACGTTTGTGGAAAATCCGTTGGGGTTTGGTGTTGGCACTGCCGGGCCGGCTTCTTATAAGGTGGGAGATGGTTTTATTCCCGAGAATTGGTATTTGCAGGTGGCGGTTAATACGGGAATTTTTGGTTTGGTGATGTTTATGGCAATTTGGGTGGAGGTGTTTCGGAAAATTCATGCTGATTGCAAAAGGAAGGTCTCAAAGTGGCAACTAATTGCCGGTTTGGCTTTGATTGGTGTACTTGCGCAAAACTTTTTTTTACATACGTGGGAGGAGCCGGGGGTGTATGTGGTTTTACTGTTTTTGGTTGGGGTGGGAAGTAAAGAGTAGTGTTTTTGTGAGTTGCGTGTTATTTTTTTTGTAAATTTAATGTTGTGCAATGTTGATACAATTCGGTAAAAGAAAAATTGAATTCTCGTTTGTAGAGTTTGTTTTTTTTGGGATATTGATTCTTTTGCCTTTGGTTTTTGATTATTGGGGATTTGATATTTATGAGGTTACAAAAAATGTTGTTTTGAGGTTTGGTATAGGGTTATTACTGGTTGGTTATGGCATTAAGATTCTTTTTGATAAGAAATTTAAATGGTATGGAAGTAAAAAAATATATTATTGGTTAGTGGCTTTCTTGGTAGTTATTGGTTTGTCTTTGCTGACATCTGTACATCCATTAACGAGTTTTGTTGGTAGTTATTATCGGCAGGCTGGGGTGGTTAATTTTTTACTTTTTGTATTATTATTTCTGTTTGGTTTGCAGATTTTGGCAGTTAAGAAGAACAAAAGTCGTTTGATTGCAGTTATTAGTTATACTGGTGTGATTGTGGCGATTTATGCGATTTTGCAAAAATTTGGGATTGATGTTTTTGTTAAAGAATCTGTTGAAATCTTTGGAGGGCGTAGTTTTTCTTTTATGGGAAATCCGACTAGTCTTGGTGCATATTTGATTTTTCCTTTTTGGACTTTAATTTTACAGATTAAAGATAATTGGAAGAGTAAGGTTTGGGTTGGGGGATATGCTGTTGCTTTTGGGTTAGTATCTTTGGCGCTTTATTATACTCAAAATCGATCTACCGTTTTGGCGATTTTAATTGTTGGACTGCTGGTTATTGCTTATTATTTGCGGAAATATTGGAAATTGTTACTAGGATTGTTTGTGGCTGCTTGTGTCTTATTGGCTGGTTTTGTCAGTTATTATGATAGTGATTTGCGTTCGTTAAATTCGAGATTGGTTATTTGGGAGAGTAGTTTAAATATTGTGAAGCATCAGCCGATTCTTGGTACTGGTGCCGAGTCTTTTGCAGTTCGTTTTGAGAATTATGTTCTGCCTAATTTCTTTAAATATGAAGATTATTATAATTTGGTTGATCGACCTCATAATGAACCTTTAGAATGGTGGATTAATTTTGGTATTTTGGGGTTAGGGTTTTATTTGGCTTTGTTTGCTTTATTGGTGACTTGTTTTTGGCAAAGTCGTGACCAAAAGGTGAAATTTATGATTGCAGTAGTTATAACTTTGTTTGTGAGTAATTGGTTTAGTTTTTCTTGGACAGTTCATTATGTGATGTTGGCTGTAACTTTGGCTTATGTATTTGTTGGTTTGACTAAGGGAGTTAAATTGAAGAGATTAAAATATGGAGCAATTGTTGCTGTTTTATTGGGGATTGGAATGTTAATTTGGGGTGGCACATTAATTGTAGTGAATCATAAACTGAGTTCAGCAGTTATGGCCTTGTCGGTAAATGATATTGAGGGTGTGGTTGCTGATACGGAGGACGCAGTAAAATTAGCTCCATATTATTTAGGTGTTAGTATTGCTGCGTTTAATAATTATTATGTTTTAGCTCCTGTGCTTGGTTCTTCCGATTATTTTGCTCGTGCAATTGAGCTTAATGAAAAGGCTAAACTGCAGAGTGGGTATGATTTGAGAAGTTTATTAAATGAAGTTAGATTGGCTTTAGAATTAAAGGAATATAGTGTTGCGGAAAATTTATTGGCTGAAATTTATGAGCTTAAGGCTCCAAATCCGGTTGTGTATCAGGTTTGGGGTGATATGTATTTTGAGCAGCAAGATTTTGCAAAGGCGGCTGAGGTTTATCAGGAGTTGTTGGGCTTGTTGCCGGATGTATGGCAGGCACCTGTTTTGGGCAATGAGGCATTAACAGATGAGCAAAGAATCTTTTGGAAGAATCATAGTGATTTTGCTGACTTGTTAGATAGAATTGTTTTTAGTTATGTGGCTGTTGGTAAAGAACAAGAGGCAAAGGAAATTTTGGAGAAATTAAAATAGCCTCAAAGGAAATCCTTGAGGCTATTTTCTGTGGTTTCTTTTTATTTAATTATGGACGGCAAACATTAGCTATTTGTTGGGCTAGAGTCTGTAGTGTCCATGATGAGTATCCTACTTCATCGTGTAAGTCTTGAATTTGTCGAGATAGACTATTACTGCCGTATTGGAACTGTTGGTATAAAGCGTTAACATTATGATTGATGTTGACCAACATACTAGAGACAGACCAAGTTGAAACGCCAATTTGGTTATGGACTTCATTTAAACGCGCCATTAAGTCACAAGTATTGTAGGTACACATATTATTGTCGGGAACCGCTTTGACACCTTTGACTAGTTTGTCAGGCGTGTATTGTTTTAATTCCTGAGTTGGTTTGATGTTTGGTCCACGTTTTTCCCCACGATCTATGGCGAGTTGATCTCGTTCAGCGGACGTGGGAGTAGGTTTTCTTAATTCCAGTGATCCTTGTCCATTGTCGTTGGTGAGTGATCCACCGTTAAATGCGACGAGAGTAAGGGCTCCACCCAATAGGAAAACTCCTACGTAAGAAAGTATTTGTTTTACGGACATGTACAATAAATTAAATGATCTAATTATTGTAACATTTTATTACCTTTAAGTAAAGAGTAGGTGCTGGAGCTTTGCCTGTTCCAGTAGCATTTGCTCACCGTTAATATAGTGGGCTCCTTTTTGTTTGGTTAGTGCTTTAAGTTGGTTGGGGGTGTAATTTAGATCGTAGACAATTGTGTTTGGGGTGATTAATTCGGTGGGAATGGGGGATGGGTCGGTTGCAGTGAGGCCAAGGGAGGTTGTGTTAATGAGGATTTTCCACGTTTGGGTGGTGAGTTTTGTGGTGGGGAGGAATGTGTAGCCGAAGTTTTTGGCCACTGTTTCCCCTTTGGTGGTTGTGCGATTAGTCACGTAGATGTTTGTGGCTTTGATTTGGTTTAGGGCGTACAGAACGGCTTTAGCGGCACCACCGGCACCAAAAATTAAAATTTTTGGTTGGGTGATTTTAAAATCGATTTTGGTTTGATTGATAAAAGCGGTTAGCCAGCCTTGCCAGTCGGTGTTGTGGCCACTGAGGCCGGAGGGGGTGATGATGATGGTGTTGCAGGCACCAATTTGGGTGACGGCATCGGTTTCGGTTGCCAGAAATTGACGGCAGGTTTCTTTGTGAGGGACTGTTACAGATAAACCTTTATATTTGGTTTTGGCGACTTGTAAAAAGTCGGCTAGTTTTTCGGGAGGAATATCGATTGCTGAGTATTGATAATCGAGGTTGGCTTCTTTGTACCATTGATTGTGAATGGTGGGGGATAAAGAGTGGGCGATGGGATGGCCGATAATGCCGGTTAGGTAGGTCATTGTTGGGGAAATTGTGAAAATTAGGTTTTGATCGTGGTAGATTCTGGTAGAATTTTAGCAATAATTTTAGTTAAAAAGATAGACTATGCTGGTGAATGGTTATGAGGGGTGCTTGGAGGTTCAGGCACTAAATAAATGGCATGAAGGTGTTAATGTTAAATTTTGCCGTGATCCGGAAGAGCTAGTGAAGCAAATTGCCTATGGGGCGCAGGCGATTTTGCCGCTTTATAATTCGATTTATGGGCATAATTGGTCTTTGTATCGGATGCTGGACACTTTTGATTATAAGATTGTTGATGAAGTGGAAATTGCACCGGAATTTTATTTGGCAGCTAATAACGATAACTTTGAAATTGTTACAGCTACGGAGCCGATATTGTCTCTTACAGATGAGCATTGGCGTAAGCACAGGAGTTATTTGCTTCAACCTAGCGAAACGGTGGAGACGGCTTTAAAAAGAACGCAGCAGTATAATCAATATGCGACAATTTGTACTTTGGAGGAGGCGAAGCAATATAAGTTTTCGTTTTTTCAGAAGGTGCAGCATCAACAACTTAATCAGCAGTTTGCTATTGTTGCTAAGGATTTAAGCAAAGAGGAATATGAAAGCTTTTCTGTGTTGATCCAAATGACTAAGTATAAGACGGATAGTCTCAATTTATTAACTTATGCTTTTGCAAATCATGAAGTTTTGATTGAAGATTTATTTATGTTAAATCAACAAAATTTGATTGTTCGGATTAAGGATGATTATAGAAGAGCGCGAGTAAGAACAATCTTTAATCAGTTAAAGGATTTGGGAATGTCGTCTGTTAAGGTTTTGGGTGGTAAACTACTCGTTGATTAATTTAAATGGCAGCCAACGTTGGAAACTTAAAATGGTACGTTTTAGACCTGTGTATTTGACTAGTCCGGTTGGGATGAGCCAGATGGCATAAGTAAGACCACCGGCAAAAATGGTGACGCCAAAGCGTAGGTAAAGTGGTGTAATTTGTTGATCTAAAAAATAAACTACGATGGCCATTAAAGCGCCACCTGCTGATATTTTGAGAAAGTTACTAAATAAGTAACCAAGTCTAAATTTGATATATTTACGGTGAAAAATAATGAGGAGGATGATAATTTGGACTAATGTGGCGACTACAAAAAAGAAGGAGAATGTTTTTGGTCCGTAGGTGATGGCAAAATAAAAGCTGCCGGCCATATTAATAAACATAAAAATTATGCTGGCAATTACGGGTGTGATCACGTTATTAAAAGTATAAAAGGCACGTGCCATTACGTGTGTGAGACTTTCAAAGGGGATCGAAAAGGCAAAGAAGAAGAGTACGGATGCTGTGAGTAAGGTAGCTTCGGGGCCAAAGGCGCCACGGCCAAGGAGAACTTCGACTGTTTCGGGGGCGATTAGGGCTAGGCCCACGGCTGCGGGTAAAGTATAGAGCCAAACTTGAATTAAAGTGCTTTCTAGCTTGTTGCGTAGTTGTTTGGTGTCATTGTTGGAGTGGTAGTCAACTAAAAAGGGAAAGATGGCGGTGGCAATGGAAATGCCAAAGAGGCTGACGGCAAAACTTTGGATGTTGCGGGCGTAGTTAAAGGCGGCAACACTACCATCGACTAATTTTTCTTGGCCTAAAATGTTGTAGACCCATAAACATATTTGCCAAGCTAAAAGGCCGATTGTTTTTGGCCAAGCGATTAAGTAAACTTTTTTGACGAGTGGATGCCAAATTTTCCAGCGAATTTGACTTTCTAAATGGTAGCCGTCGATTATGCGAATAATTAGATGTAGTAAGAGGCCGATGGTAACACCAATGGCGGCGCTGTAAATCCCATATTGTTTGTGCCAAACTACTAATCCTAAAATGATTCCCCCATTGTATAGGCCGGCAGAAAGGGCATAGGCAAGGTAATGTTTGAATGACATTAACATGGAGCCAATGGCGTTACTGGCAGTAAAAATAATGGGGCTAAGGAGGAGAATGCGGGAGAGGTTGATGATGAGTTTTGTTTCTGCCGCTTCAATGTTAAAAAAGGTGTTAATAAGCCAAGGCATGGCAATAAAGGCGATAATGCTGAGGGCGACAACGGCAATTTGGCTAGTGATTAAGAAGGCACCGGCAAGTTCCCAGCCGGAATTGTTGTTTTTGTTGTATTCTTTGCGGAAAATTGGGAGGAAAATGCCGGATAGGGCGCCGGCGATGGAGATGGTGTAGATAAAGTCGGGAATAAGGAAGGCGGTATTGTAGGCATCTGTGATGTGGGTGGCGCCAAAATAGTTGGAGATGATGATGTCGCGGCCAAGACCAAGGGTATAGCTTAACAGTGAGGCTAATGCCAAAATTACGGAGGCGACGCCGCTTGAGGATGGTTTAAAGATTTTTTCGGTGAATTTTTTCATGAATTGAGGTTGATGGAGATTTTTTGCTGCTTGATTTGTTCTTCTAAAAAACTCATGCCGCCAGGAAAATTAACAACATCGTACCCTTTACTTTGAAGAAAATCGCAGGCTAGTAGCCCTCTAACACCGTGCTCACAAATTATGCAATAACCGATTTCGTAATTGAGTTCGTTATGGCGGTGGAGTAGTTGCTCTAGCGGAATGTGAATGGCACCCGGGAGATGGCCACGGAGAAATTCGTTGTAGCTACGAACATCAAGTACCGGACGTGATAAATACTGTGTATACGACATTGTTATTTAGTTTCATTTTTTTCGAGGTACGAAATGACGAGCGTGGTTATGTCTTTAAGGGGGACGTTGGATTTGATGAGATAATCAACTGCGCCTAGCTCTTTGCAATGTGCACGGTCGGTGTCTTGTTCAAGATTGGACAAAATGATGATTGGGATGTTTTTAAGTTTTTCGTCGGCTTTGGTGATTTTGAGAACGTCAAATCCATTTTGGATTGGCATCATTAAGTCGAGAAGGACTAGGTCAGGAGTTTCTTTGCGAATAATTTCTACGGCTTCTTGACCATTACTGGCTGTTAAAACCTTTGCCCCAAGCGCTGTAAGCTTTTGAGCCATGATTTTTTGGAGAAATTGTTCATCTTCGGCAATTAGGATGATTTTGTTTTTTAAAGTCATAATAATGGTTATTATAAATCGATTTTATTGCATAAATTGATTTTAGTAAATGATTGATGGTAATCGTGGTGGAATATGGTTGTGACTTGAGGCTGATTATGTTATAATTATTGGATGTTTTAAACCTTTTAGGTGATATGGCAGATTCTGTATATTTGGATTCTTTAAAGGATTTATTGGTTAGTGGTGATTTTTTGAAAAAAGAAGAGCTTTCGATTGTTGAAGCTATGGTAAAATCTAAGGGGGGTACATTTGAGGAAGCTGTGATTAGCAAGGGGTATTTGAGCGATAAAGAGCTTAGTGTGTTAATTGCAGAAATTTCTGATTGGAACTTTGTGGCACTTGGAGAGATGTTTATTGATGGTGAGATTTTGCGTTTAGTACCTTTGGAAATGGCGAAAAAGTTGAAGGTGATTGCTTTTGGTAAAGGTGATGATGGTATAAAAATTGCGATGAATAATCCTAATGACATTATTACGATTCATTTATTGAGAAAAAAATTGGATAAGGTGGACATTTATTATGCTTCCGTTGGTGACATTGATAATCAGTTGAGTTCTTACAAAGACAGTATTGCAGAAGAGTTTGCTAGTATTATTGCCGCAGCTAATGATGAAATGAAAAAAGATGAAGGACGTGAGAGTGATGCTGTGCAAATTGTTGATTTATTGATTATGCGTGGTTATGAAGAAAAAGCATCGGATATTCATATTGAGCCACAAGAAGCACAAACTTCGATTCGATTTAGGATTGATGGTGTTATGCGCGAAATTTTGGTGTTGCCTAAAAAATTTCATGATTCGTTGATTTCGAGAATAAAAGTCATGGCGCATTTACGTACGGATGAACATCAAATTCCGCAAGATGGTAAACTTAGGTACCTAATTGATGATGAAACAATTGATATTCGTGTTTCGTCTGTGCCTACAACAAAAGGGGAAAATGTTGTGATGCGTATTCTTGGTGAAAAAGCGCATCAGTATACATTAATTGACTTAGGTTTAGAGCAAGTTGATTTAGAAAAAGTGAAAAGAGCAATTAAAAAACCTTGGGGGATGATTTTGAGTGCAGGGCCTACAGGATCCGGTAAAACGACATCGCTTTATGCTGTTTTGAAAATTTTAAATCAAAAGAATGTTAGTATTGCGACAATTGAAGACCCCGTTGAGTACAATGTTGATGGAATTACACAAATTCAAGTGAATAATATGGCGGATTTGACTTTTGCTTCCGGTTTGCGATCGATTGTGCGACAAGATCCAAATATTATTATGGTTGGCGAAATTCGAGATGCGGAGACGGCGGATATTGCTGTTAATTCTGCCTTAACCGGACATTTGGTGTTATCGACTTTGCATACAAACGATGCTCCAACGAGTATTCCACGGTTATTGGATATGGGTGTTGATCCGTTTTTAATTGTTTCGACTATAAATATAGTGATTGCTCAACGTTTATTACGCAAAATTTGCTTAAAATGTATACAAAGTGTGGAATCGCCTATTGAAAAAATGAAAGAAAATTATCCTGCTAATATTGTAGATAAATTGGCAGATGGAAAGGATCAAGTCATTATTTACCAGGGGGTTGGCTGTAAGTTCTGTGGCCATTCCGGCTTTCATGGACGTACCGGAGTTTTTGAAGTTATGGAAGTTGATGATGAAATGAAGAAATTGATTATGAAAAATGTTGATGCTGGTGAGCTAAAGCGTTACGCAGTGGAACATGGTATGCGAACGATGTTTGATGATGCCAGTCAAAAGGTTTTGTCCGGATTGACAACAATTGAGGAGATGATGAGGGTTGTGAAAGTATAATTTAATCTTGTTGCTGTGGTACGCGTTGGTAAAAAAAATTCAATTTTGAATATTGAGATCGGGCGAGTTAAAGTTGTTGATATTTTGCTTTTTACTAAACACTTAAGTGTGACCTTAAAAAGCGGATTACCATTGATGGATGGCTTGGAAATTTTAAAGGATCAGGCAAAAGGAAAGATGCGACGGGTGATAGGTTTATTATTGGAGACAGTTAAAGATGGGGAGCCATTTAATGTAGCTTTGAGTGAATTTCCTAAATATTTTTCGCAAGTTTATCTAAATTTGGTTAAAGCGGGTGAATTTTCAGGGACGTTGGTTGAAAGTTTAGAAAGACTAAGTATCGATTTGAAAAAAAGGCATGATTTTAAAAATAAAGTGCGTTCGGCCATGATTTATCCTGTAATGGTATTAATCGCTGTTACTGGCTTGGGTATGTCGATTGCAATTTTTGTTTTGCCTAAAATTTTGCCTTTGTTTACATCGTTGAATGTTGATTTACCTTTTTCGACGAGGATTTTGATTTTTGTCGCTGAAGTTTTTGAGCAACATGGAATTGCAATATTTATTGGATCGATTGTTGCCGTTATTTTGTTAACATTCTTCTTAAAAAGAAAGTTTATGAAGCCGATAATTCATTGGTTTTTGCTAAAGTTGCCGGTAGTGGGACCAATTATTAAGAATTTAAACTTAGAAAATTTTACGCGCACTTTGGGATTAATGTTAGAGTCTGGTTTGACTATTGATGAATCTTTGAAAATTGTTGGGGAGTCGATGGGTAATTTTATTTATAAACGGTCTGTATTAGGGCTGATTGCTGTTGTTAGGTCTGGAGATTCGCTGATGGTGGGAATGGAGAGACATGCAAGTATTTTTCCTACAATTGTGTCGAAGATGATTTCTGTAGGTGAGAAAACCGGGACATTGGAGGGAAATTTGAAGTATTTGGGTATTTTTTATGAAGAAGAGGTGGATGAGACTGTTAAAAATTTATCAATTATTATTGAGCCAGCGTTGTTAATCTTTATTGGTATGTTAGTGGGATTTGTTGCTTTATCCATTTTAGGTCCGATTTATCAAATTACAGGTAATTTAAAATAATAAAATGAATATTAGAAAAGGATTTACCATGTTGGAGTTGATAATTGTAATTGCGATTGTGGCCCTTTTAACTAGCGGCATGACGGCAACTTATTCAGCATTTTTAGTGCGAAATGAGGTTTCGACAACCGGTTGGAAGATGGTGGATGCATTTAATCGAGCGCGGTTATATGCTATGATGGGGCGATTGGATAAGGAATGGGGTGTTCATTTTGAGACAAGTAAGTTCGTTTTGTTTGAAGGCAGCAGTTATAATGCTGCAGATCCGACTAATCAATTATTTCCGATTTTATCCGGTTATCAGTTTACTAATATTAATTTGAATGGAGGAGGTAGTAATGTGATTTTTAATAAAATCAGTGGTGAAACGGATGAGTATGGATCGGTAGATATTGTGAGTTTGGATGGCAGTTCTTCGGAAACAATTGACGTTAATAAGGTCGGTAGAATTAACACATTATAATATGTTTTTAGATAACAAAAGAAACGGAGGCAGTTTAGTTGAATTTATTGTGGCACTTGGAATTTTTATGATTGTTGGCACCGGAATTATTCTTTTGGTTTTGGGTGCTTTGCAGGGGAATACAAATAATACGAAAAGAATTGAAGCTTTATTTATTGTGGAAGAGGGGGTAGATGCGGTTAAAAGTGTGAGAGATCATAATTGGGGTGATTTGGTAAATGGTGAGCATGGGTTAACGGTGACAAATGGATATTGGGAGTTTAGTGGTACGAGTGAAGCGGTGGGTAGTTACACACGAATTATCACAATTAGTGATGTGGAAAGAGATTTGGCGGGTGATATAATTGATGTGGGGGGTGTGGTTGATCCGAGAACCAAAAAAGCAACTGTGCTTGTGACTTGGTTGGACTCTTTGTTGACTTTGCGTAGCCAAATGGTGAGTTTTTATTTACATGATTGGAATGTTTATGATTGGACGGAAACTACAAGTACTGACTTTGCCGGCGGCGTGTTGAGTAATGTGTTGGTTAGTGGTTTGGGGGAGGCTGGTAAATTAAATTTAGCTTTGGGACAGGGGCTGTTGGCGCGTGGTGGTAGTTTCGCCGTGGAAGATACTGATGCGGATTTTAGTGTGGGTACTTTTACAAATACGGTTGTAGAGGGTTCCGGTTTGGCTACTACTATTAGACTGGGAACCAGTGCGGGCTGGGGTGTAGCAACGTGGCCGGATACAAAAGATATCTATGATATAGAGATGTTAAGCCCAACCAGCGGTTGGGCGGTGGGCGAAAGTGGTAAAATTTTTAATTATGATGGCGTGAATTGGACGCAATTTGTTGATTTGGGTGGTAGTGATATTCAATCTATCGATATGGTGAGTGCGAGTGATGGTTGGGCGGTTGGTAATAGTGGTAAAATTTACCGTTATAATGGGACAACTTGGAGTCAGTTTGTGGACGTTGGTAGTACGGTGTTTTATGCGTTAGATATGGTAAGTGCGAGTGATGGCTGGGCGGTTGGTAATAGTGGTAAAATTTACCGTTATAATGGGACAACCTGGAGTCAATTTGTGGATACCGGTAGTCATACTTTTTATGCGTTGGACATGGTAAGTGCGAGTGATGGCTGGGCCTTGGGCTCCAGTAGTTTAATTTATCATTATAATGGAGTGAGTTGGAGTGAGTTTGATGACTTGGGAGGTAATACTTTTTATGGTGTGGATATGGTAAGCGCGAATGATGGATGGGCGGTTGGGTCTAGCGGTAAATTTTATCATTATGACGGTGCAAGTTGGACGGAGGTGATTGATTTGAGTAGCAATAATATTGCGGCAGTTGATATGGTAAGTGCGAGTGAGGGTTGGGCAGTGGGTGGTAATGGACGAATTTTTGTTTACGATGGGGTGGCATGGGTTGAGCAAGCAGATGTTGGACAGGGGAATGAGAAGTTGAATACAGTGTATATGCTGGATAGTGCGGATGGCTGGATTGGTGGTAACGGCGGTACGGCTTTACATTTTGGTGATAACTATGTGGCGGCTGGTACATTTGAGTCGGGTGTGATTGATAGTGGTTTGGTTGGCTCGGTGTGGAATGCAATTACTTGGGTGGAAGTGTTGCCGCCCAATACAGATATCACTGTGAATGTGCGTTCGGGTGCAACTGCAGTTCCGGATGGTAGCTGGTCGGCTTGGAGTGGTAATTTGATAACGGCGGCCGGTGAGTTGCTGACGGTGGCAAATAATCAATATTTGCAGTATCGTGTGAATTTATCGACTACAGATACACAGATGACCCCTGAGTTTGATTCTGTTTCTATTTTGTATAATGCTGTGACATCGGGAGATCTATTTGGAGTGAGTATGATAAGTGCGAGTGATGGCTGGGCGGTGGGAGAAAGTGGTAAAATTTACTATTACGACGGAAGCAGCTGGAGTGAGTTTGACGACATGGGAAATAACGATTTGTTTAGTATTAACATGATAAGT
>PFRW01000049.1 GCA_002788755.1 Candidatus Peregrinibacteria bacterium CG_4_9_14_0_2_um_filter_41_14 | reverse complement strand
TTGCTATGTCGAATTTTTGTAGAATGTCAGTATAACAGGGTTGCCGTCTACATGATTTTATGGTATACTCCAATGATATATTTGTAATTTTCTTTAATATGCGTGTATACACAAGGTTAGTGGGGGTTATGTCAATCTTCTCACTCTGTTTCTCAATGTTTGCACCACTTGCAAGTGTGAGTGCAGCGATTGTAGCAACCGATTACTTTCAGTTAACCGTAGCAGATAATGCCACAACGATGGATGCAGGGGGCTCACTGGTTTTTACGGTGAATGCAAAAGATGTGGCTAATGCAGCTAATGAGCTGGCAGGTGATGATTATGCATTAATAAATATTTGGCCTTTGGACGATGGTTTCGGAGGAGCGGTAGCGGCGGATGTCACGGCTATTGCGGGTGGTGCCACGCTAAAGGCAAGTGCCGCTAATCCTTGGGGAGATGGCACAACCGCTGCAGATATTGATGGCAGTAATGATATTTTTGTCGCTGTTAACATTGACGGTACGGGTACCGGAACTTTCACTGTGACTGCCACCCAAAGCATTGGGATTTGTATTGGTGCAGTGGGAGCGACCTTTAATCTACCAGACACCGGAGATCATACAGATAATGGCACTCCGTCCGGTCAGGATTGTCGAGAAATAGCAGTGGTGGCCGCTTCCGGTGGGGCAGATCACCTAGTAGCCGATTTTGGTAACGCTACGACAGGAAAGATCGGTGACTTAAAACCAATTACCCTTAAACAGGTGAATAATGGTGGTGGTTTAGTATCATCAGCTTTAACAGATGTGGTGATTGACACCGCAAGTGTTAGTGTGGGGGTTGGCGTTAATTCCGGCGTGTTGGTAAGCTCGGCCAATCATGTACTTGGCCCATACGGTATTGTGAAATTTACATCAGCAACGGATACCAGTGCCTATTATATGACTTCCGCTATTACCAATTCCACTTTTACATTTATGGGTGGGAAGGCTAACACCGTTTTTAGCAATTCCACTATTGTACCTGTTACAGGGCTAGCGGCAGACGTAGCAGTCGCTATCGATGGTGGAGACGTAATCACAAAAAACGTTGCGTCTGTGGTTAACACTCAGGCGGAAACAACACTCGTCCCCGGAGATGTGGTTAGTGTTGCAGGGGATAATTGTTCCTATCTCTCAGTTGTTTCTGCAGTCAATGACGGCGTCAATTCCACGGTGACAGTCATTGGCTCACTTAATGGTTTTGCTAGCTGTACTACCAGCGCACCAGGTAATATCACAAAATTAGTTATCACACCCGGTGCTGCCGGGGTTGAAACGGTGGCCGCTTCAGTGGGAGCGGATGCCTATATTTATTCCGTTGGCGGAGAAGCTATTGGCAATGAAACAACGACAGTGTTGACCGGAAAGACCTTAAATAATGGAGTTCTTAATGCGGTAATTGTCCCAAGTACAACAGGTACATTAACAGTTACAGCTATATCGCCGGCATTAGTTGCTGGCGGCGGCGGTGCTCCCGTAACAGATGGACTGGAAATTAGTGCAGCCGACACACTGACCGTGCAAGGATACGGCCCGCCCAATGGACAAAACGGTGTCCCAACTAATGCGCCGGTCGATTTAATGTTCAATGCCAATCCGGATCCGACCAATACTATTTTTCCACTCACAAATACGACCGATAGTCGGCTAGCATTGACTGCCGGTGGTGTTGCGGTAGCGGGAGAGTGGGTTATATTTGCAGATACGTGGGGAGCCGATACGTTTTATAGAACTGTATTTAAGGCAGATGCACCACTTGTAGCTTCGACACTTTACACTGTAAAAATCTTGAAATCGTTTACGACGACGGTCAATTTACCGGAAGGCATGACACCATTAACTGAAACAGAAAATTATTATGCATTTAACTTAACAACCGGAACCGGTGGCGGTGACTTTGGACCCGAAGGTGGTTTTACGGGAACGTTTGGTGGTGCATTTCCACCAATGGCTCACCTTTCTTACCCAATGCCGAGGACAACGGATGTCCCCACTAATGTTGCCTGTGTGACTGTGGAGTTTGACAGACCCATGCAGGCGTCAACGCTAACCACTAGTAATATCTATATTAGAAAACTAGTGAATGGTGTAGAGGCCGTACCTGCCGGTGTTCCCGTAGTTACCGCCCTACAGGAAAATAAAAGCGTATGTATTAGCGGATACACCTTGGAGGCGAATACGGACTACAGAGTTATTGTCACCAGAAGTGTTCAGGATGAACAAGGATCACAGCTTGCGGGCATGCCGGAAAATAATGATGGCGATGCCATTGGCGGCTTCGGCTTCGGCTTCGAAAATATGGGTCCGTTTAAAGAGCAATTTAAAACAGGAGCGGGAGCGGCGGCGGCAATAGTACCAACCTTGATGGGGATCAATATCAATCAATATAAAGTTGATGGTGCGATTGTTGATGTGCCAACAAGTACAGTCCTTAGAGCCAGTTTCAAGCAACCGCTTAATCCTTCTACCGTCAATTCAACCAATGTTAAATTAAATCGGGGTGGCAATACACCTGTTGGAGGCAATATTTTTTATGATGCTCAAAGTAATTCAATCGAATTTGCACCAACCGATATTTTAGCCGCAAGTACATCTTACACATTTACGATTTCCACCGGTGTTACCAGTGTCTCCGGGACGGCAATCGCTGCCCTTAGTAACACTTTTGCAACAGGAACCGCAGATGTCGCCGCACCGCAATTAATTTATGTCGATGCCGATAACTACGGTGTTCACCTTCGTTTTAATGAAGCGTTGAACAGTACTAATGCCACCAACAGATCTTTTTATACAATCAAAACATGTAGTCAGGCAGCAATAGCCGCAGATGGTACAAGTTGTACAGGTGGTGGTGCCGTTAGCACGATTAGCCTACTTTCGGGAGTTACCGCCCATTATGAACGCTTTGATCATGCAGTCTGGATGGATGGACTAACCTTAACAACAGGCGATGGATTTTACGTTGGGGTGAGCACCGGTGTCACGGATACCACGGGCAACGGTGTGCATGCCACCAATAATAAATCTTGGACAGGCCTAGTGATGGGAGCCGACATGTTTGCCGGGGGGCAAGGCATGTTTAACATGAATAGTATGGGCATGGAAGATTTCGATATGAAAACGATGGGCATGAAACCTATCAACGCAATGCCTATGAATACAATGGCTGGTGCGACAACAAAATATTTTCTCAATATTCCAATCGCAACCGCCATACCAGCCGGAGGATACATAGAACTAACCTTTCCAAGCGGCTTTACCGTCACCGGCGTTAAGCGTGATGCCCAAAGCCCAATGAATAGTGATTTTAACGGGCCAGCCACAGGTACAGTAACTTTTGCGGCAACTTTGCCGACCATTACCGGACTAACGGACGGTGGCGGTGCGCAAGCAAATGATGGTATTGGTTATGTTAATGCCGCCGGCAAAGTAATTGTGAAACTTACCGCTGCAACCCAAACCAATGACTTCCTGCATATTGATCTTGACGGCATTACCAATGCCAGTGAGCCAAAAAGTTTTGATACTGCCGGATATCAAGTCGGCATTAAAACATTTAATACAACCAATAATTTACTGGAAGCTATGACGACAATGCCGTTTTTTATCTCATCGGCGGGATCTAATAGTGTTGCCGGACAAGTCAAGGTTGGGGGAGTCGGTCTCAACAGCGTTAAAGTGTTCCTCAATTCACCAATGACGGGTCCAATGGAGGTAACAACATCAGCAGATGGAGCAGGGACATTGGTTAATGGGGCAAATGCCGGAGAATATAAATTCGAAAATTTACCCACCGGCCAGTATTTTATTTTTACAGAACCAACGTTTACATCAGGCGCAACAGAATATTATGGCAATTCCATGCCGGAACCCTTAAATGTTACCGGCGCGGCAACAAAAAATATTTCAGTCACAGCCGCCACATCTACCGGTAAAGCCACGCAGCCATTATCAATCACTTTTCCATCACTAGCGGCAGTCACAAGCTTAGGTTTTAATGATAGTATCGATATTTTTGCGTTTAATCCGTCTAGCCGTGTGCCGGTCATTAAAACTGTTTCTCGTGCAACTTTGGGAGATAATAGTCCTTACGCAGTTGATCTGTTCTTGCCAACAGTTGGTGACTGGAATATTGGTATCGGTCCGGCAATGCCAAAAGGACCGATGGGTAGCACAGGCAAAGCCGAAATGGGCGGATGGATGCCACCACAAAGTACACATGTAACCGTGACGGCTGCCGATTTGGTTGGCGATCCTAAAACTGCCATTACATTGGCCATGAGCGTTGCCGATAAAAGTATTGCGGGTAAAGTCCTGGATAATAGCGGTAGTGCGGTTGCCAATGCCGAGGTTTATGCCTATGATCCAAAATCAGGAAAAAATGCGCATACCACGGCAACTGCGGATGGATCTTTTGCTTTGGCAATTACCAACGGTTCATATAAAATTGGCGCTTTCTTACCGGGACTGTCAAATTCACAGGAAGTAGCCGTCTTGGTCAATTCCGTGGGTGCTTATGTTAATGGTTCCACAACGGTTTCCACGGGTGCGGCCGGTGATAACCCACTTAATCTAAAAATTGTCGTACCCGATTACACGATTCAAGGTAGAGTCGCAACCAACAATGGTTCCGCCATTGCCGCCGCTGCTGTATGGGCTTACAGAACAGACGCAACATCTCCACCACTGCGAACAATGACGGATTCGGCTGGCAATTATACTTTATACGTTAGTGCCGGAACTTGGAAAGTGGAAAGCGATACACCTAATTACGGGTACTTAGGTGCTAAAACACTAACTGTAACAACAGCCGGTTTATCCAATCAAAATTTTGAAGTTGCCAGTGACCTCAACACCGTGGTCGGCACAATTGATATTCCTGGCACTACCGATGATTCCGGAACGATTATCTATGCTTCGGGAGCAGCCGGATCCGCCACGGCAAAAACTGATACTGACGGTAATTATACGTTAAACCTACCGGACGGTACTTACGAACTAAATGCGGTGATTCCCGGTATGGGCGATCTGGCACCTTTAAACAACGTCATTGTAAATGGTGATGAAGTCGCCCAAGATTTCACAGTTGATACACCAAGAACTGCCACAATTACCTTGACCGAAGCAGTTACAGAAGACACAACAATCGGTTTATTTAATACCGATGGTAAGGGCAACGAAATTTTAATTCCAGCTGGCAGCACTTCCGCAACGATCAAAATACCGGAAGGCACTTACTACTTAGACATAGATGCGCCAGGTGTTGATCCGGCGGATCTGGTCGTGACGGGCGCAGAATTTAACGCCCCTAACGACGTCGTTGTCACTACCGATCAAATTAATCTGGATGGTACAGGGGATGATCTTACAATCACACTACCAACAATGTATACCATTACGGGACAAGTAACGAGCGATGGTGCCGGCCTAAATGATGTTTATGTTTCTGTTTTTGATCAGAGTACAAAGGCATCTTTTGGCATCATGACCGTGAACAACGCAGCCGGGGGTGGACTTGATGGCGAATATTCCATTAAGGTTCAGGCTGGAACTTATACGATCTCGGTAGATAAGGCCGGCTACACAGCACTTCCAATTGATAAAATCGTTAGTGATAATTCGACAGCCAATGACTTCGTCCTCACTTCTAGCAGTAAAACTATTAGTGGTACCGTTGCTGTCGGTGGCACTCCTATTGCTGGGGCGCCAGTATGGGCAACAAAGGCCGGTGGTGGTGTTGTCTCAACAGAAACATCTACCGATGGTACTTATGTTTTAAACGTTGATCCGGGTGTTTGGATTGTAAATGGTATTGCCGAGGGGTACTCAGAAGGAACGGCCTTAGTTGTTAACTCTTCAGACTCTCAATCGAGTAAAAATTTCACACTCACAGCCCTCACCGGAGATAACATCTTGCAAGAACCCGAAACCAAGTCTATTACTCCCGCTTCCGGCGGTTCGGTTATCGATGAAAATACGAATGTGGAAGTGATTGTCCCTCAAAACGCATTGGGAACCTCCAGCGATGCCGGTCAACTAAGTATCGGCGAAACCAATGCCCTTATTGAAACGCCAACAGCTAACCCCATTGGTAACGGTTACGAAATTTCTGCTACGGATAGCACCGGTACGCCAATTACAAATATGGATGACAATATAGCCATAACCTTACCATTAACTCTTGCCGAAATGATTGCCGAAGGTATTGATACTCCTGCCGAGGCAGAAGGGGTCAGAAACTCATACTGGGATGAAGCAATTGGAGGCTGGGCATCATTAACCACAGAACATATTTACTATAACGAGTCGAACGTCGTGATTCCGGAAAGTGTTGTAGCAGCAGCCGACACCCTCAGTGCAGCCGGAGTTGCCACTATGGAACTGATTAGTAACGTAGACCATTTTACAACATTTGCACCGATTGTGGCTACTGGAGCCACGCCACCCGCCACCCCAACAGGGCTTACCGCTACTTCTGGCAATGGGCAAGTAACTTTAAGTTGGACTAAAAACAGTGAGGGTGACATGAGCTCATATAATATTTGGGAAGCCAATGTGACTGCCGGTATTCTCACAACCATGACACAAGCAAGTTGCAATGAAACATCATGTTCAAAAGTGATCACCAGTCTTACAAACGGTACCGCCTATGCTTTTCAAATTGCGGCAGTAGACACTCCCGACGGTAATATTTCGGCTTATACATCTGCTGTTACATCAACGCCAGACACAGTCGCCGTAGTCACAACAGGCGGCGGTAGCGGCGGCGGGCTCAGTAGTACCACCACCTCACCAACCGCTGACACCGAGGCTCCAACGGATGATCCAGCCATAACAAAAACAGCTTATGGCGAAACGCCATTTGTTGATATCGCCAATCACTGGGCCAAAGATTATATTCAAGAGCTATACTTAAGAAAGGTAATTTCCGGCTCCGACCCGAATCATTTTAATCCAAATCAGAACGTTACCAGAGCCGAGTTTACAAAAATGATCGTCAATGCATTCGGTTTTGAACTGCCGTCCATGACCAAAGCAAATATTTTTGCCGACGTGGATGCCACCGCCTGGTACGCTCCATATCTTGAAGTTGCCAAACAAAAAGGTCTGGTTGCCGGTTATATCGATAACACATTTAAACCCAACATCAACATCAATCGTGCCGAAGCCGTCAAAATCCTCATCACTGTATTAGGTGCGGACACTACAACAACCGCAGCAATTGCCTTCCCCGATGTTGAAACGGGCATCTGGTATTATGCCTACGTAGCCTATGCAGCCAATGCAGGCATAGTTAGCGGCTATGAAGACGGTACTTTTGGTCCGGGTAACCCCCTCACTCGCGCCGAAGCCGCCAAAATTATTGCCCTGGTAATGGACAAATAAGTAACCTAAACAACCTCCTTCCTATCTGCGGGATAAGGAAGGAGGTCAGACTTGGTATAACCATTACTTAATGGCTGCGTGAATTGCCTCGCCACCATCTTGGTCAATACCTTCGATTGTTGCCAAATCAGTTGCGGAAAGCCCTTTAAGCTGTTCAAGTAGCGTTAAATTAGCATTTTCGAGCGCTACCATGTATTTTTTATCAATATCTAGACCATGAATATCTAGCGCGGCGGCAGCAACTTTCTTCTCTTTTTGCTTTTTAGTTGTCATTTCTTGAGCCTTGGGACTACGAGATTTTTCCAACTGTTCGTCAGTCAAGTTCTTCGCATCTTCAATATCTACGATTAAATCAGTAAGCTTGGAAGCCAAACGGACATTTTGCCCCTTACTACCAATGGCTAAAGGACGTTGATCTTCTTCAACATATACTTTGGCATGTCTTTGGGCATCATTAATTTCGATGTAAACAATTGTGGCTGGTGCTAGAGAAACTCGTAGTAATTTCTCAATATCATCTGTGTGATAAATTACATCGATTCTTTCGCCAAACAGTTCATCCATTACACTTTGAATTCGTACACCTTTTTGGCCTACACATGCACCAATTGGGTCGATTTTTTCATCATGTGATAACACGGTTAACTTGGTACGAACACCAGGTTCACGAGCAATCCGCTTAATTTCTACCGTACCGGCTTGAATTTCGGGAATTTCCATCTCCATTAATTTACGAACAAGCTCCGGATGAGTGCGTGAAATTAATAGTTGTGGTCCTTTAGATGTCTTAATTACTTTGTCTAAATACAGTTTAAGTCGTTGTCCGGCATAATAGCGCTCGCCAGGGATTCTGTGTTCTTTTGGTAGACTAACTGTAATTTTGCCTAAATCAATATAAACCATATCATCCTGTACACGGTGCACTTGCGCATTAAGCAATTCATTTTCACGATCCTTAAACATGTCGTACATAATGTCTCGTTCCGCTTCTTGTAGACGTTGAATAATTACTTGTTTGGCAGCTTGTGCGGCAATGCGTCCAAAACCGGTTGGAGTTACATCAATTTTAATAATATCACCAACTTTTGGATCTTTTTTATGTTTTTTTGCCTCTTCAATACTCATATCCAAATCGGGATCTTCTACTTCTGCCGCTACTTCTTTAACTACATAAATCGTAAAACTATCGACATTGTTAGACATATCGACTTCAAGCTCTTCATTTTTATTGCCAAAATCTTTTCGGTAGGCCGCTTTTAGGGCTGCTTCCACTGTTTCGATAACAGTTTCTCTCGGTAGATTTTTTTCGGCACAAAGTTGGCTAATCGCTGCCAGAAATTGACTTTGCATAAGTGTGTGTATTTACAGAAATAAAATTGATAAAAGGTCAAGAGCTAACCTCTTGAACATAACTAAATCCTCTATCTACGTAGCAATCCTACCATTATTCTTCAAAGCTGGCAAGCGTATCGTAAATTGTATGTTGATAAAAACCCTGACTACCAAGGTAGCGTGTTGCCTTTGCCTTTTCTTGTATGTTTGTGATTTTTTCACGTTGATGTCTCCGCAACCATTTTGCTAACGCCAACTGACAAATATCGGCAGACTGATCTTCAAACTGGCTCCATTTCTCCAGCCAAAGTTCATTAGTTATCCCTTTTGTTCGCAAATGTTGCTGAATTAACAGTGGCCCTTGATATCTATTTAATTTACTTTCAATAAACTTTTCTGTGAAGCGTTCATTCGAAACAAAATTTAATTTTTTAAGCTTATCCATTGTTTGTGCAATGGCAGCACTTAGCTCTTGCTCATCGAAAAATTGATAGTGGTCTTTTTTCGGCAAAAAGAACTTAGTGAGTTTGTTATATAACTCCAAAACTGAGTGTTCACGCCGGCTTAGGTAGTCACATGCTTTTTGATAAATTTCACTTGCCAGATCCGGATTAATGTCCATAAATTTTGTTAGATAAAGTACGCAAGTGTGTTAGTCGATCTTCCAAAAATGCTTCGGGTGATTCGTTGTAATTTTCGATTAGGGTTGAAACAAACTGCCCGCCCACATGATGCGGTACAATTGCGTATGTAGCACCGTGTTCGTACAGTTGCAGAGCGTCTTTGTCATCTGCAGCATAACTAATGTATTTTGCCTGCGGGAAATTCTTGTTAAAAAAGTGTAACCCGGTCAAATTTGCTTCCAGGTCTTGCACTGTCGAAATAATAAACTCAATCTCCTCAAAGTGCAGACCTTCAATGTCGTTTAAGTTATCTAAATCACCAAACAGGCAAGGGATTTTATCTCTTTGCAATTTATTAATTACCTCCGGATCATAATCGATGACCAGAAGGTTTTTCTGACTGCCGCTAAGTGCATCAATAATATATTTACCACCTTGTCTTGCCCCAATTAATAATATTTCCGGATTAAATTTGGGCTTTGTCTGCTCGTCCTTACGGACTCGCCATTTTCGCTCCGTATGGTGGAGCAGCGGCGCCAATTTTTCAATAATCCATTCATCATATGTAATTAAGTAGGTTGAAACGGCAATAGTGACCACAGCTACCAATGTAATAATGACTGATACTTGTTGATCGATCACACCGGCACTAAACCCAAGTGCCATCAAAATTAACGAGAACTCACTAATATGTGACAAATTTAGAGCGGTACGGGCGCTAACCTTCGATCTAAAGCCCAGCAGCCCCAAACAGATTGTAACTATTATGGGTTTTACAATTAGCACAAACCCCGAAAAGACTAAAACCGGCACCCAAATACCATCAAAGCTGGTAATTGTTATGTTACTGCCCAAATGGATAAAAAAGATGATTAAGAAAAAGTCACGCAACGGTTTTATTTTTGCACTGATTTCTGTTGCAAAAATTGTTGAGGCTAAAATTACACCTGCCAGCAGTGCACCTACTTCTAGAGAAAAGCCGGCAAATTCAAAAATAGTGGCAAAAACCAACATCCAAGCAATTACAAAAATAAACAGATATTCCTGCACTTTGGCAATTTTTGGTAGTATTTTTGGCAATACATAGCGCTGCAAAATAATGACCGGCACAAACACGATTATAAGCCAAGCAAGATTGCTTAGTAATAACTCTGTTACAGAGCTGGTTTGATTTTGCAGTGCGTTTAAAACAACAAGCGCAATTGCCACAAACACATCTTGAATCAGCAAAATACCAATACTGAGACGTGCATAAAGTCGCGAAGTTAGTTTGCGATCTGCCAACAGTTTAAGCGTAATAATTGTACTACTTAACGTTAAGGCAATCGCCAAATATATAGACACAATTGGTGTAAACCCTAGCGCCAATGATATTAAATAAGCCAATATCCCCGTCCCCACAATTTGCCCGATTCCCGACAAAATAATCGCCTTACCGTCCGTTTTTAAATAGTATGGATTTAAGTGAAGACCGGCAATAAATAGCAGTAATGCCACGCCCAATTGCGCCGACAAAACTACGACACTATCGATATGTTCTATGCCTAGTAGTTGGGGGCTAAAAAGAATACCGGTTAAAATAAAACCAACAATGAACGGCTGCCTAAGCAGCCGCATTACCGTTGCAATCACAAATACGAGGATAAAAATGAAGCTTAGTTCTGCAAATGGATTATTAATCAAAAACACAGATAGGAATAGTTAGTGAATTGTTAAGCCGCACGCGCTTGTTCCATGACTTCTGCTGCGAGTTCCTGAGTCATTTTAGGATCTGCTTTAAGGAAATCTTTTGCGTTCTCTCTGCCTTGACCAATAGTTTGATCTTTATAAGAGAAATAGGCCCCGGCTTTTCTAACTAAATTGTATTTTGTCGCCAGATCAATTAAGTCACCTTCGTATGAAATACCTTGGTTGTACATAATATCGAATTCAGCAACTTTGAATGGTGGAGCGATTTTATTCTTAACAACTTTTACTTTTGCTTTTGCTCCTACACTTTCTTTGCCATATTCGGTAGTTACTTCAATTTTACCGGCATTACGGATTTCTAGTCTTAAAGAAGCGTAAAACTTAAGGGCGTTACCACCGGTTGTTGTTTCCGGGTTACCAAACATAACGCCAATCTTCATTCTAATTTGGTTGATAAAAATAATAGAAGTATGTGACTTGCTCACACTACCGGTTATTTTCCGTAGTGCCTGACTCATTAAACGAGCTTGTAGACCCATGTGTGAGTCTCCCATATCTCCTTCAATTTCTGCACGGGGAGTTAGAGCGGCGACGGAGTCCACCACAATTAGGTCGATGGCATTAGAACGAACAAGGGTGTCGACAATTTCTAAGGCTTGTTCACCATTATCCGGTTGAGAAACAAGAAGTTCGTCAATGTTAACACCAATTTTACGAGCATATTCCGGATCAAGAGCATGCTCTGCATCAATAAAAGCGGCTGTGCCACCTTGCTTTTGGCACTCGGCAATAATGTGTAGTGTTAAAGTGGTTTTACCGGAACTTTCCGGACCATAAATTTCTGTAATTCTGCCTTTGGGGATACCACCACCCACAGCAATATCTAAAGATAGAGAACCTGTTGGAATCGTCTCAATATTGGCATGTTTTTTTTCTCCCATTTTCATAATTGCACCAACACCAAAATTACTTTCAATCTGGCTCATGGCGGCTTTAACGGCATCTAGTTTTTTAGAAGATGCTTCTCCCTTTTTAGTTGTGGAAACTTTTTCAACAGCTTCCTCAGTACCTTTTATTTTTGTCATTTTTTTTGGTTAAACAAATTACGTAGCAATCATAGGTGAGCAACAACTCACCGTCAAGTATATTTTATAAAAAATTAAACTAATCCCTGTAAAAGACCATTAACTAGCGTTTCATGAAACAGCCCTTAATACTTCGATAAGTTCCAAAAACAATCTCTTTAGAGCTACAAGTTTTACATTTATAAACATACTTTTGTCCAATGCGATCCGCCTCTACAACCTCTGAACATTTTTTGCAGTAAAAAACAATCTCGCTGTCTACCGGTACCTCTACTTCTGTGTTCATATTATTCTAATTAAAATGTATTTACATCATCCGCATTATTGACCTTATGTTCAAGAGCTCTTTGCTGAGACCACAGTTTTTGGACAACACGATCGGTCCCCACCTGCGCCGGCACCACGTCTTCAATTTTCAAAGTTCTTAACTGATCAACATCCGGATCTAAATTTAAGGAGTGGGAAGTTAATGGTTGATGTTGCCTTTGTGGAGCCGCTTTTGGCTGATTAATAAAGAAGCCAACTAGCAAGGTTGCAAAAGCAAAAGTGCTCACATAAAACCCCCAAGAAAAATGTTTTGCCAGTAAGTTACCACCAACCGAAGGATGCAAAAATACTGATGCCGCCAGTCCAGCTAAATAAAAATTCATCACCCCCAAGCCATTATAAAACCATGAAGCGATAACATCGCCCATCAGTAATTTCCCCTTAACCAAAAAGTAGGCTTCTTGTACCAAAGCCAAGGTACTAAACAAAAATATACTTAACCCCATAAAAGAAGTGGCTCCTGTAAGCCCTAAATAAGTGGTCCCTTTCACAAATTGATTGGTATCCGAAAACCACGGCAAAAAAGGGGAAATTGTTGCGATTATTAAACCGATCAAGTAGGCTTTACGACTGAAAGGGATATCTTGCCAACTGTAAACTGTTTTTACCATGGCGAAAGTTTAACTTTTTTAAGTTTAACTACCTACAAGTTTTCCTGTCAATTACATTTACAATTACCCCAATTGTAAATAGAGTATTTCAGCAACCTTCTTAGTGAATTTATCATGAGTTTAATTATTGATGCCCGCGAAGCCTTTAATGTAGAAAAGGCCGGGAAGGGCATCTATACGCTTTCAATGATCAACGCCCTTAAAAAAGAGCTCAAGCAAGAAGAGGTAGTTTTGTTAGTTAATCGAAAGCTAAAGATTAGCTTGCCCCAAAGTTGGCAACTCATCTTAATTCCAGGTGATGGGATTAAATGGCAATTTAAGGCAGCCGCCATTATCCGCTCATACCCAAAAGCAATTTTATTTTCGCCAACCAGTTTTTTACTTCCCTTTTTAGTTAAAAACAAAAGTATAGTGACCGTGCACGATTTAATCGCCTTTTTATATTCCAAGGATCACAACTTAAAAGCGGTATTAATTGAGCATTTTTGTTTACCTCGACTCATCAATCATTCTCATCTTATTGCCGTTTCCGAATCTACAAAAAGAGATTTAGTTCAACTGTTTCCCAAATTAGATCCCCAAAAGGTAAGCGTGGTTTATGAAGGCTTGTCTACAGAATTTGTCGCACCATCTGCCTCCAAGAAAAGCCACATTAAAAAAAATCAAAAACAAGTTTTGACTGTTAGCACCCTCATCCCCCGTAAAAACCTCAATTTATTAATTGACGCTTTTAGTCAACTTCAAGAGGCAAACAAAGATTACCGAGAGTATAAATTACATATTGTAGGTGCCAAAGGCTGGCAAAATAGCACGCTCGCCAAAAGTGTCGAAAAGTGTAATTACAAAGATAACTTGGTTTTTCATGGCTACATTAGCAACTGTAAATTACAAAAATTGTATCAACAAAGTAGTGTTTTTGTTTATCCGTCATTGTACGAAGGATTTGGCTTACCATTGTTGGAAGCCATGGCCAACCAATGCGCCATTATCAGCTCCAACACCAGTTCATTACCGGAAGTCGCCGGTGATGCCGCCCTTTATTTTGACCCACGCCAACGTAGCGATCTCATTAATCAGCTTCAATACCTTCTCAAAAACACCGAAACACAACATATCCTAGCCGAAAAAGGCAAAGACCAATTACGGAAGTTTAGTTGGGGTAAAGCGGCAAAAGCATTTAGCCAAATCTATCTACAGCTAAACAAGTAGTTGCTCATAGGCATCTAGCATTTTGTTGAGAGCGAATTTGTCAGCAGCTTCTTGTTGTACTGCATCTACAGACAATTTATCAGCTGTAATGTGCTTAACAGCCGTAACCACGGCCTCCGAATTATTTGCCCGCACTTGGTATATTAAGTGTGAGTAGTCGACAATGCCACATTTGTTTGTAGCAAGCGGAATTGCCCCCGCCGCCATTGCTTCTGCCACCACCAGTCCAAAAGGGTCAGTTTTTGGCGATAGCAAACAAAAAATCTCGGTTTTTTTGAGAAGCATAATTAATTGTGGGCGTGGCAATTTTGTAATTAGTTCAATCTGATCTTGCAGGCCAGCTCCCATAATCTTAGTTTTAAACACTGGCGCAAGTGGCCCTTGCCCCACAATTGTTGCCTGCCAATTTTTATTTGTTTGATTAAGCTCAATTAAGGCATCAATAAACACATCAATCCCTTTATCCGCCGTTAAGCGCCCCACTGTTGTTAGCTGCGGTCTCTCCCAGTTACGAATCACGTTTTCTCGCTTAAATTGAGCAACATCCACCCCATTAGGGATCACAATTGCCTCTGGATAATGCAAATCACACGCCATCATTTTAGAAACGGTAACAACCTGACCAGCTTTGGCAAATTTGTAATAAAGTTTTTTCCACGGATTTTGATAAAACCAGTTACCAATACGAGCATGCTCCACAAAGTAGTAACGTTCATTATTAAGAAACCAAGGTAGTAATAATTTTTCGCTAAAACTTAGGCAGTAAACTCGGCTAACCTTAGCCTTCTTAATCGCTTTCGCCAACTGCCAAGCCTTAAATAAATACCATTTATAAAACAGTGTAAACATAATGAGTCGGCCTTTAGTAACAGGCGGTTTAGTAAGCGTAAAAGGCAAAACCTTAAAACCATCCTCGCTAAATAAATCGATTAAAACCGGACAAGAGCTAAAGAGCATAACCTCATGCCCTTGCTCGCGCCAATGTTTGGCAACTTGCAGTGTATGCAGTTCCTCTCCACCAAATTGAGATTCAAAGGGAAAACGAGTGATCGCAATCCGCTGTTTCATTTTTTCCATAGAAAATATTAGCAACCTCATATTGCCATTTATAAGCCTTTAATGCTAGCTTATAACCAGTCTTTTAAACCAGATTGCTTATGCCGGGACAAAAAGCTTTCACCACAATAAATCGCGTGGGAATAATTGCCAAACACAACATTGCCAAGTACAAAGAGCTAGTTTTTGAAATTTTAGATTTATTAGAAGCGGAAGGAAAAACAGTCTATTTGGATGAATTTACCGCAGAGCTTAAAGGTGTAAAAAAATCATACACGCGCCCGCAAATTCTCAAGCAGACACAACTTGTGATTGTTCTTGGCGGCGATGGCACACTTTTAACTGTTGCCAGATCATTACCAAAATCAGTTGTGCATGTGTTAGGCATAAACACCGGCACACTCGGGTTTTTAACAGAATTGGAAGGTGAGCGCGCCATCAGCGGTTTAAAACGAGTTTTAAGCGGTAACTACGTTGTCGATAAACGCATTTTACTGCGTGTCACCATGTATAAAGACGGCCAAAAAGTCGCCACCCATTTAGCCCTAAACGATGCCGTAATTACCCACGGCGCCAAATCCCGATTAATTCATTTACCAGTCGAAATTAATCAGCGCCAAGTTAACCGCTACCAAGCCGACGGCCTCATTATTGCCACCCCCACC
>PFRW01000009.1 GCA_002788755.1 Candidatus Peregrinibacteria bacterium CG_4_9_14_0_2_um_filter_41_14 | reverse complement strand
TTGATCCAAATCCACATCACCCTCACTTGTCAGTCCTACCACCTCAACATTTATGCCTAATTCTTCCTTAAGCATTAACCAAGGAATAAAATTACTATGATGTTCCATTAAAGTTATCACAACCGTGTCACCTTTCTTTAAGTTCGCTTTTCCCCATGTCTTCGCAATTAAATTAAGCGCTTCTGTTGCGTTCTTTGTAAAAACTATTTCCCTACTTTCACCAGCATTAATAAACACCGCCACTTTTTCCCGAGCTGTCTCATAAATAAGCGTTGCCTGCTCCCCCAACTCATAAATTGCCCGATGCGTATTCGCATTATATTTAGTATAAAAATCCACCACACTTTGAATAACCAAATCCGGTTTTTGCGCTGTCGCAGCCGAATCCAAATAAACCAAATCCGGATACGTTGTAAATATAGGAAACCGATTTTTAACAGCATTAATCTTCATAACTAAGCATTTTAAAAACTTTATCCAAAAATTCTTGATCCGGACAATGCTGCAAAACAGATTGCAAAAAGCCCTGAACCATCAACTTCTTTGCTAGCTTGGCCTCAATCCCATGCGCTTGCAAGTAAAAAAGATCTTCCGGTGTTAAATTAGTAATTGTGGCTCCATGACCGGCTTTAACCTCATTTGTTTTAATTTCTAAACAAGGCAAAGCCCTAATTCTCGCCTCATTATCCAACAACAAAGTATCTTCTTTTAAGTACGAATCAGCACCACCACCGTTTAAAGTGATTTCAATACCACCAACAATTTTAACATTAGCACGATCTTGCGCCACTCCCTTTACGTAAATTTGACCACGACAATTAGGCGCATCAAAACAATTCACTAACTCAATTTCCACCACCTCATCCGCTCGCGCACAATTAAGCCAATACATATCACTTCTACCATTCTCTCCTTTTAACCAACTTCTAACTTTTGTTTGATAACCTGATTGATTAAACGTGGCACAATACCAATCAATTTCGGCTCCCGCCTCCAAAATCGCCTCCCTTTCTACTACCAAATTTTGCCCCGAACCTCTAGTTTCAATTTCATCAATTAAATAAGTCACTTTCGCCTCCCCATCCAACATTATACAAACTTTCCCACTAATAATTGCACCAGAACAAATTTCTTTAATAATCACCTCAGCTCCATCTCCAACCGCAACTAAACAATCACCCGTTTTTGCCAAATCGATTATAACCGGCGCCGGCATTTTTGCCATTGGTGGCACCATAATCACATTTGTCCCCGCCGAAACATTCTTAAACCAAGACTCAGGCCAAAATGGTGTTTTTACAACCATGTCATCCTTTGCCGAAGCCAATTTAGTAATTTGATTAGTCATCATAATTGATTATTATCCAACCGAACCTTCCATTTCCAGCTCAATTAAACGATTAAGCTCCACGGCATACTCAAGCGGCAATTCCTTAACAATGTCTTCCAAAAATCCATTCACCAACATTGCCTTCGCTTCTTCTTCATTCATCCCTCTTGCCATCAAATAAAAAACATCTTCCTCATTTAAACGCCCCGCACTTGCTTCATGCGTAATACTAACATCGCTATTGGCAATTTTCATATCGGGAATTGTATCGGAACGAGACTGATCATCCAAAATTAAGGCATCACACTCCACGTTACTAACACAATCATGCGCATGTGGCATTACCTGCAACAAGCCACGATAAATCGAAACGCCGCCACCTTTAGACAAACTCTTCATCACAACATTTGACCTTGTATAAGGCGCCGCATGAATAATTTTTGCACCTGTATCTTGTGTCTGTCCAGTATTAGCAAAAGCAATTCCCAAATGGTCAGCCCGTGCACCTTCACCCTTAAGTACACTACAAGGATACAACATTGTCACTCGACTACCCAAATTACCACCAACCCACTCCATAAAGGCATCCTTATCCACAAAAGCGCGCTTCGTATTTAAATTATAAGTATCCCTACTCCAATTTTCTACACTGGAATAGCGCGCTCGTGCACTCTCTCCTACAAATACTTCCACACAACCAGCATGCAAAGCATTTTTACCATATTTAGGGGCGCTACAGCCCTCAATATAATGAACCTCTGCTCCTTCCTCTACAATAATTAACGTATGTTCAAACTGCCCCATCCCCGGGCCATTCATTCTAAAATAAGCTTGCACCGGCATTGTTAATTTTACACCTTTTGGCACAAACAAAAATGTTCCTCCACTCCAAATTGCGCCATGCAAAGCCGCAAACTTATGGTCATTAAATGGAACACACTGCATAAAATATTTTTTGACTAACTCCTCATGTTCCCGCAAAGCCACATCCATATCCTCAAAAATCACTCCTTGACTACTCCACTCTTCCTGCAAAGAATGATAAACCATCTGTGACTCATACTGAGCTCCAACACCCGCCAAAATCTTCCGTTCCGCCTCCGGTATCCCTAACCGTTCAAACGTATTTTTAATATCCTCCGGCACCTCTTCCCAAGTTTTAGACTGTCCATCGCTCGCTTTCGCATAATAAGTAATTTCATCTAAATTCAAATCTGATAAATCTGGCCCCCAAGCGGGTATTGGCATCTCATTGTAAGCTTTTAACGACTTTAATCGATGCTCTAACATCCAAAGAGGCTCCGCCTTTTCACCAGAAATCATTCGCACCAACTCTTCAGATAAACCCGCCTGATAATTTTTCATATAATCAGAAACATTGCGATGATCAAACACATCTCGATCTAAATCGGCAAAAATATTTTGATTAATCATCATATATAATTAAACAGTCGTATCCGCCGTAATCCACTCGTAACCTATCTCTTCCAACATATGTGCCAATTCACAACCACCGCTTTTAACAATTTGTCCATCATACATCATGTGTACATAGTCAGGCTCAATATAATCCAAAATCCGACGATAATGCGTCACCACTAAAGCACCCATTTCACTCGACAACATACCCTTCACACCTTCCGCAACAATCCGCAACGCATCCACGTCCAAACCAGAATCTGTTTCATCTAACATTGCCAAATTTGGCTTAATCAGCTTAAGCTGCAAAATCTCAGCCTTCTTCTTCTCACCGCCCGAAAAACCTTCATTCAAATAACGATTCAAAAAATCCGGATCCATCCGTAACTCTTCCAAATAAGGCTGAACCATACGCTTAAACTTAAAACTTTTCATTGCCTTTACCCCCGGATCCATTTGCCGCAAATGAATATTATAAATCGTGGTTAAATACTGTAAAAAATTAACACCTGCAATTTCTTGTGGATATTGAAATGCCAAAAACACCCCCATTCTCGCTCTTTCATCTGGCGTTAACTCCAAAATATTCTGTCCACCAAACCAAATTTCACCCGCAATTACCTTATACTTTGGATGCCCCATAATCACTTTCGCCAATGTGCTCTTGCCCGAACCATTTGGCCCCATAATACAATGTACTTCTCCTTGCTTCACCTCTAAATTAACCCCTTTCAGAATTTTTTTGCCCTCAACTTCTACATGCAAATTTTTAATTATTAAACTTTTTTCCATATAAAGCATTTAACAACTACAATTACCCACAAAGTAAACCATATCCTAAATTGATAATCAATATCATTTCCAGCATATCACCGCTTTTTATTGCAGTTTATATAAACATCGTGTAAAAAGAAAAAGTAACAAAATGATCTATGAGCAACTACTCTCGACAAAACAACACTATTCTCAAAATTGTGGAAGCACATCCACACATTAATATTAAAGAGATAAGCGACAAAGCTAAATTCAAAATCCCGACCATAAGTCTCGCCACCATTTACCGCAATCTCGATAAACTGGAATCCCACCAAAAAATCCAACGCATCCACATAAACCGCGAATTCGTTCTTTATGAAAAAAACAAAGGACCGCACCATCACTTTATATGTACAAAATGTAACACTATAAGCGATTTGTACGATCCTCAAATTAACGTTTGCACAAGCTGTTTAAGTGGCCAACACGACTTTACCATCAACCACATCAACATGAACATTTTTGGAACATGTAAAAAATGCTCTCAAACACTATCTAATTAACTCAATATCAGGAGCGGTTCCAGTACCGCCCGCACCGGCACCTTCTTCATCACAAGCCCCAACAACCAGAGCGCCTGTTGCCAATTTTGCAACATAATAACGTGTATTAGTAGCTGCACCAGTAGAAGGATCATATG
>PFRW01000067.1 GCA_002788755.1 Candidatus Peregrinibacteria bacterium CG_4_9_14_0_2_um_filter_41_14 | reverse complement strand
CAAACGGAGAGAAACTGGAACGACTACAAAAGTCGGGTGGATGTGATGGTGATGCGGTACTGATGGGGGAAGTATAAATTTACCGCTATATAATCTACAAACATGCATTATTTCTACCCGATTTGTTTAAATAGCCAGTTGAGCCCTAGAAAAAAGCTCGGTTGGTTCACGCCCAATCAGATCTGAGCCCAAGGTGGTCGGATCAGAGCTTGAATTCAGTGACAACTTGTACATAAGAGATAGACATAAAATAGAGATTGCGGTATACTGATTAGATATAGCTTATGTATATGTCTGATCAAACAAACACATCACAAACCGGTTCTGCAGCTACTAATGCACATGTTGCAATGGGGCAGGCTGTAGACCGAATCAACCAAGACTTTAAAGAAAAAGAAATTGAGGCTCGTGCCAAGGAGCTGGGTTTTGGGTATGTTGACATTTTGCACAAGCCAATTAATCCGGATGTTTTTGAACTAATTGATTACAAGCAAGCACAAGAGGCAAAACTGGTGCCCTTTTCACAACTTGGCAACACTGTATATGTAGCTATTTCGGATCCTAATGATCCCCTCACAAAAAAGATATTAAGCGATCTCACCAAGGAACGCTATTTTGATGTGCGTCCCTATTTGGCTTCTACAGAAGGTATTGCTACAGCATTAGCTCAATTTGCCGAAATGTTTAAAGATCACGTTGCAGTGGCAAAGCCGGAAACACCGGCAACAAGTGAAGATTACATGGTAGAGATAGCTGCTTTGGAAAAGATTGGAGCCAAATTGCACCAACTGGGTGATTCGCAAGAAGGATTGCAGGAATTGGAGCTAGGGGCTTTATCTACGCATGCTTCCGATATTCATTTTCAACCCGAAGGAAACAAAGCCATGGTACGTTTCCGTATTGATGGTGTGCTACACCCTGTAACGCAGCTGGATGCATCTGTTTATAAATTTTTCGCTACCCAAATAAAGCATAAGGCCGGCATGAAAATTAATGTGACCAATGTGCCACAAGATGGCCGCTACACGTTAGAGACTGCTGACCACAAAGTCGATATTCGTGTTTCCAGTTTGCCAACCGAGTTTGGTGACAGTATTGTGTTAAGATTTTTAGATACGAAAGAGCAGGTGTTTGAACTGGAGGCTTTGGGCTACAGAGAGCCAACTTTAAGTTTACTGAAAAATGCACAAGAGTTATCGCAAGGCATGATTATGGTCACGGGGCCTACCGGCTCCGGTAAATCGACCACTTTGTATACTTTGCTACAGGCCTTTAATCAACCCGAAAGAAAGCTAATCACTTTAGAAAATCCGGTTGAATACAAACTTGCCGGCGTGGTCCAAAGTCCAATTAACGAGGAAGAGGGCTACACTTTTGCCAATGGTTTGGAATCAATTTTACGGCAAGACCCTGATGTTATTATGGTAGGTGAAATTAGAGACATTTCTACTGCCGAAACATCCGCCCAAGCGGCTTTAACCGGTCATATCGTTTTGTGTACTTTGCATACAAATAATGCCATTGAGGCGATCCCCCGTTTTATTAATATGGGGGTTAAGCCATTTATTGCCGCACCGGCTCTAAATATTATTGTGGCGCAACGTTTGGTTCGTAAATTATGTGTCTGCAAAGAACAAAGAACAATTACAGAAATGGAGCGTAAATTTATGATGGACATAATTGCCAGGCGTGAAACTCCCATAATTGCCATACCCGACATGGTGTTTGCGCCCAAGGGATGCCAACTATGCAGCCATACCGGCTTTAAAGGACGACTGGTAATTGCGGAAGGTTTTAAAGTTAACGAAGAAATTGAAGAACTAATTTTGAACCAAGGTAGCTTGCAAGAAATTAGAAATATTGTTATAAATAAACAACAAATGCGTACGATGGTTGAAGATGGTATTGGTAAGGTGGTAGAAGGCATTACGACTGTGGATGAGGTAAAACGTGTGGCGATGTTTTAATTATACAATTATGGAGACCCCCCCTACACTAATTGAGAGAGCAAATACTATAATGGCTCGTATTAACGCAATAGCAGATGATGCTCAATTTGAAGCACTGCACAATGAATTGGCGGCGGCATTGGTAAGGATTGACAAGGCTAGCCAGGGTGCTGCAAGGCAAACGACATTATTTCATATATTATCCGGTAGTAGTGATATATTTGACAATATTGACTATGATGGAACATTGGAGGCATTAGTTGCAGAATTTGCTACAAAATTGGAGGGCATTCAAGCCTCAACCAGAGCAAAAATAGCACAGATTGACATCCCTCCCGACGAGCCCTTGTAACTCCATCTTACTGAGTAGTGCCAGCGTTTTTGGTAAGGTGAGATTTAGTTGTTTGGTGATCTGCCCAATTGGCTGCGGAGCTTTTTGGAGTAGTGTAAAAAGTTGCTTGGTGTCGATATCGATATTGGGGATTAATTGGGGTTGAGAGGGGCCGAGGCCGAGGATTGAGGGAAGGAGGTTTAGGTCATTAATGGCGCCGGCTTCGCTGTTGGCGATGAGCGCATTGGTGCCGGCGGAGGCAAAGGCGTCGATGGGGCCGGGGATGGCGTAGACGTCGTTGCCTTGTTCTAGGGCAAAGCGGGCGGTGATGAGGGCACCGGATTTTTGTGGGGCTTCCACAACAATGGTGGCTTGGCTAATGCCGCTGATAATACGGTTACGCTCGGGAAAAGTGTATTTTGTGGCTTGGGTTTGCGGAGGGTATTCGGACAAAATAAGGCCGGATTGCCTAATTTGCCGGTAAAGTTGGTGATTAGCGGCGGGGGTGGGATAGATTAATCCGGAGCCAATGATGGCAATCACGGGCATGCCTTGGTCAAGGGCACTTTTAAGGGCGAGGGTGTCGATTCCCCAAGCACCACCGCTAACGATAGTGACATTGGTACCTGCCAATTTATTAATGAGATTGCCGGTGGTGCGCTGGCCGTAGCTGGTAAGGTTGCGGGTACCAACAATGGCAATTTTATGGGGATTTTGGAGAATAGTTAAATTGCCTTGAGCATATAGCAGGGCTGGTGGTGAATGGATGTGTTTGAGTTGATTCGGATAATAGGAGGAAGTGGCTTGTATAAGCTGAATTTGATGTTGGTCGAGGAGGTTAAGGGCTTTGGCACAATCAAAACGACTCCTACTTATGCACAATTGTTGTGCCTTACTTGTGGATAACCCAAGAGCTTGGAAGTCGGCGACTGTTCCCTCCTCCCATAAAAATTGAAGATCGCCATAGCAGGCGATTTTACGAATTATGGTGGTCGGCAAGCCGACTGTACTTTGGAAAAAATAAAGAAAGTGGGAGCGGTTCATACGGCAACTAAGTTAATAGTTACAGTTTAGCCGTCCCACTTTAAGAAAACTTAAAATTTAATTTCACCACTATTATCAATAACGCCCATAGTTTGAGCATCGGGGAAATGCGCTAAAACTTTGACTTCGGCGGACGGATCCACAATTACGACCATGGCAATACCCATATTCCAAGTTTTGTAGGCTTCGTCACGGGCAATGCTGCCAAGTTGGATTAGCTTTTGCATAATTGGTAAGGGTTCAATTAGGTTATCGAGCTGCATGCCCAAGCCTTCAGGCAGAATGCGGCTAATATTACCTTGTAGACCACCACCGGTAATATGCACAATGCCGGCAACATCAACCTGACGGGGCTCGCCGTAGCGACCAAGTAGTTCCAATAGTTGATTGTGATAAATGCGGCTGGGTTTAAGGACCGCCTCACCCCAAGTTTGTCCATTCATGTACGCCGTATTATGCCAATTATCGCCAAATGCTTTTTGTAAAACGTGACGAACCAGGCTAAAACCGTTTGAGCGAAAGCCAACGGCCGGCAGACCGATCACTTTGTCGCCAACCTTAATTTTTGTACCTGTTATAACACGATCCTTTGCCACAATACCCACGGCGGCGGCGTTCCATGTGTAGCCGTTAACCATTTGATTTAGTTCGGCAATTTCGCCACCGGGGATAACTACATGCTGTTCTTGGCAGGCTTTGGCTAATCCACCCATCAGTACTTCTATAACGGCGGGGTCTACTTTGTGACAATCGACCGTGTTGGTGATCGATACAACTTCGGCACCTAGGCAAACGGCGTCGTCGACAACCATGGCGAGTAAGTCGTAGCCTAAAGTGTCATACTTGCCAATACGCTCGGCGACCATCATTTTAGTGCCGACGCCATCATCGTTTTGAACCAGATAAAAATCACCAAAATCGAGCATGCCGGCAAAACCGCCTTCTAAAATAGCGGGTGCACCCATTCTTCCTTCACGTCCACTAAAAGTACTTTTTGCGGCTGTATAAGCGATTTTTGAGGCTTTGTCGCCGGTCGATATATCTACGCCTGCTTCAGAATAAGTTGTCATAATGAAGAAATAATTGCATATTAGGATCAAATTGTAACCAATCAACAATAATGAAGCTAGCAATTTTTGTTTCCGGCTCCGGCAGTCTCCTCCCCGGGTTTTTTAAAGTGGAAAAAGAAAGTAGTGATTTTACGATAGAATGTGTGGTAGCCAACCGCCAATGTGGTGGTGTAGAGCTAGCCCAAGCGGCAGGCAAAGAAGTATTGGTTGTTAATCAATTTGATGAGCAGTTACTTAACTATTTAGCTGATCATATGGTAGACACAATTTGTCTTGCCGGATTTCTCCAGATTTTACCTGCCAATTTTGTCAAGAATTTCCCCGGGAAAATTTACAATACGCACCCGGCGCTGCTCCCCGCCTTTGGTGGCAAAGGGATGTACGGTGCCAAAGTGCATCAAGCCGTTGCCGAGGCCGGCGCGCAAGAAACCGGATTTACCGTGCATGAGGTGACGGAAAATATAGATGAAGGACCGATCGTTTTTCAAAAAACTGTGCCGATTTTGCCAACTGATGACTGGAAAACAATAGAAATAAATGTCAAAAATATAGAAAAAGACTTTTACCCATTAGTGATTAAAGGGCTAGGAGAAGGGAAAATCATGCAAACCCCCTAAAGTAGATGAATAAAACTATTTGACAATTCGTCAATGGTGTGTTAAAAATTGTTCTTAGCAATTATATTTACACACATTTAACACAATTATTATGTTTGAAAGAATGAAAGGTTGGTTTGGGTCTCCCAAAGCTGCCGCTAAAGAAGACTTAGGACTTACGGATGTCGAATCAACTTGGTTCGAATCTACGCCAGAAGATGATGATGGATGTGAAATTACGGATGCAGAAATTAGAGAATTCCGTGGAATTCCTACAAATGCAGAGAGGAAAGATGCACGTAACGAATTTTACGGAAAAGGCATTATGGCTCATGCAACGGCAGCTATTCGTAATGCACTTGGACTTCCTGTTAACTATAAAGCTACTGAAGTAACCGCATTAACAGTTGCGCCAAAGGAAAGCGAGGAAGGTGTTGGAATTCTTGATACTATGCGCGCCCTTTGGAATAGAAAATTAATTGCTGTAGTTGCGGCATTAGGCGTGTTTGGTGGACTTGGAGTTAACTGTAGCCATGAAGCTGGAATCACAAATGGTGGTGCTAGTGTTCAAAATTTGAATAATAAAGATGGTGAGGATGCTAAGGTTTCGTCAGAGGATACTAAATTATCTAAAGACCCTGTAGATGCTGCTACAATAACTGATGCTGACGTGCTTGTAATTGAAGCGTTGTTAGTGGATGAAGATCTGATCATCTCTAGAACTGAGAACGTTACTCCGTCACATTACTATGAAGAGTTTTTGCATGCAAATACGTCTAGAGTATCCGATACAGCTGCCACTACAGAAAAGACTAAAGTGTCACCAGATGTAATAGACGCTGATGAAGATGAAGCACAAATTAGATTTGACGTACGAAAGTTGTATCCAGATGAAATCGTTAATATTGTCGATTTCCCTACTTATATTGAAATGAATAAAAATGATCTTGATAATCGCTTTCTGTCAAACACAAATAATGGCGTACTTAACAATTTGATTGATCAACTTAATGAATTAGATCCTACATTAAATCTTACGCATTTAAGTGACGAAGAAGCGCAATACTTGATTGGTATAATTACTAGAGAGGAATTTAACCAAACTGGTGATGGATTTACTGCTAGTCAGTACTATATGGAAAATGCCAACATAACTCCACGAGGATGGATTACTGGAGATGATTTAGAAATATATAACAATGGATATTCGGTGTTCTTTAAAGTACCAACAGCATCTCAATTTCAAGAAACTTTGATTAAAGCAATTCTATTAAAGCTAAATGGTGAATCTATGCCAAAGGGACCAAAGGCACATGTAGATAAGACACCGGTGGCTGCTAGTGAGACTGATGAAGGGAAAGTTGTAACATATACTGAGGATACTGGGAAGACAGTTAATATTGTTTATACGGATAAGATGAAACCTGCAGATAAAGTTATAACTCCAAAGAATAGTACTTCTATTACAGAGAATGACATTGATCAACTTGAACAGCTTATCGCTCAAGGTCGTGACGTAAGCCCTATCTGGTTTACTCTTGATAAGAACAACACATTTATTGATACTTTTAGATTTGATGCACCACGCGACCAAAAATGGGAAGGTGTAGCTGTAAGAAATACTGATGGTAAAATCACTAAATATGCACGAATACCATCATCTAATGATATTCGTTTGCTTATGGCGACTAATCTCGGTCTGGCTCTACGTGCGCAAAAGCTCCATAATCAATTATCAACAACCCAAGAGGCGGCTCGCAATGATAAAATCTGGAATGAAGGAGTACAATTATCGGATGGTTCAATCGTTGAAGTAAGTACCGCTAGCAAGCTAATAGAGCTAAACGAATTGGAAAATATGGACGAGGATGGCGTACAAGTACCAACAGAGGTTAACGTGCCTAATATTACTCCTGCTCCAAAAGTAGAAGAAACTACTCTGCCTCCAGTTTCTGCAACAGAGGGAGTAAAAGGTGCTAGCGCAGCGGCGTTTAGTAGACTTAGACGAGCTAAACAGAATAGAGAATTACAGGCAGCAGTAGACCAAGATTGGTTCAACATTGATCCTACTGCCATAATTGCCAACAATGAGGTAGAAACCTTATTTGGACAATCAACCGATGAGATTCATGCCATAAGTGCGAATACTAACTTAGGTCTCGCCGCTGAAGACGACACACCAATAATCGAATACACAGACGCACAAAAAGAGCTTCAAAGACAGTATGATGCCGGTGAAATTTCTATGGCTGAATATATGACACAGAACAATATCCAGACAAACTTCGTTGGCTAAATCATAATTACCAACAACCCAAAAAAGTGGCTACCAACACGGTAGTCACTTTTTTTTGCGTGGGGGTGAATTATCTATTGGCAAGCGCTGCGGCAGTCTTTAGAATGGGCGTGCCTTAACCGTTATGTGATGAATATTAGTCGTATTGAGATTAGACCAAAAAATTATCTGGAAGATGCTGGTTCCAAGAATGCACTTAGGCGTTTTTGCCAGATTAGTGAGGCGGTAAAGCAAGTAATGGCAGTTAAGGTGCTGACGGTAAAAAAGAATTATACGAAAGAGCAGCTAGTGGAATTTGCCGAGCAGGCACACAATCCAATTACGGAAATGTTTAGTTTGGTGCCGACGGATGTTGCTGATTTTGATTTTGCGATGGAGATTGGCTTGCTGCCTGGTGTAACGGACAACGTGGCAACAACAACAAGACAACTATTGGAAGATTTGCATAAAATCGATTTTGCGGATGATGAAGCGGTGGCGAGTTCGATTTTGTACTTTGTAAAAGGCGATTTAAACAATGATGATTTACGGAAATTGGAGTATGCGATTTATAATCCCTTGATTGAGCGGATTGAGGTTTTGGCGAAAGTTGATTACGAAAAAAATGGTGGTATGAAGGCGATTGTGCCGCAAGTAAAATTGGGGCAGCATGCGGCGGTTACGATGATCAATTTAGAAATTGATGATGAGGCATTGGAAGCGTTGGGGAAAAAAGGGATTAAAGATGCGGATGGCAGTTACAGAGGGCCGTTGGCTTTAAACTTGGAAGAGCTGCATGCAATTCGGAACTATTTTAAAAAAGAAGGTCGAATGCCGACAGACATTGAGTTGGAAGCGATTGCGCAAACTTGGTCGGAGCATTGCAAACATAAGATTTTTGCGTCGCCAATAGATAACGTTGATGGTGGCTTGTACAAAACATATATTAAACAGGCAACGGCGGATATTCGTAGAGATAAGGGGGCGGACGATTTTTGTGTTTCGGTATTTAAAGATAATGCCGGGGCAATTAAATTTAATGATGAGTACTACATTACAGACAAGGCGGAAACGCACAACACGCCGTCGGCGCTGGATCCGTTTGGCGGGTCAATTACGGGAATTGTGGGGGTAAATCGGGATGCGCTGGGCTTTGGGTTGGGGGCAAAACCGGTGTTTAATCGCTATGGTTTTTGTTTTGCCGATCCACGTGATGACGAGCCTATTTACAGAGACAGTGCTTTACAAGATCGCATGTTGCCGCCGGAAAGGATTATTGCGGGGGTAATTAAAGGTGTTGAGGCCGGTGGTAATGAATCGGGAATACCGGGGCCGCAAGGGTTTGTTTATTACAATGAACGTTACAAAGGTAAACCGCTGGTATTTGTGGGGACGGTCGGATTAATTCCAAGGGAGGTTGCCGGCAAGCCAAGTACCGAAAAGGCGGCGCAAAATAATGATTATATTGTGATGGTGGGTGGTCGTGTTGGCCAGGATGGCATTCATGGCGCCACTTTTTCATCAGAAAGCTTAGATGAAGCTAGCCCTAGCACCGCCGTACAAATTGGTGATCCGATTACACAAAAAAAATTCCTGGATGCAATTTTAGAAGTAGCGCGTGATGAAGGGCTTTACAGTTCGATTACCGATAATGGCGCAGGTGGTCTTTCTTGTTCTGTGGCCGAAATGGCGGAAGAGTCTGGTGGCTGCACGGTCGATCTAGAAAAAGTGCCACTAAAATATGCTAACTTAGAACCGTGGAAAATCTGGATTTCGGAGTCGCAAGAACGGATGACTTTGGCCGTGCCGGCAGATAAATGGCCCCGATTTAAAGAAGTTATGGACAAATACAATGTGGAAGCAACGGTGATTGGTCAGTTTAATGATTCGAATCGCTGTCAGGTTAAATTTAAGGGGGAAATGATTTTTGATTTGGATATGGAGTTTTTGCATAATGGGGTGCCGCTGCCAACTTTGCACACAACATACACAAGGCCGGAACTGGAAGAACCGGAAATGGATGATTTAAAAGACACAAGCCAAACGCTGCTTTGGATGCTAAAACGGTTGAACATAGCTAGCTACGCGGATGTATCTACTAAATTTGATCATGAAGTTCAGGGGTTAAGTGTGATTAAACCGCTACAAGGTTTAGGTAAAGTTAATGGTGATGCCACAGTCCATAAGCCGGACTACAACAGTTGGACGGGTGTTGCCGCATCTCAAGGTCTAAACCCTTTGTATAGCGATTTGGATACTTACCATATGGCTGCTTGTGCGATTGATACAGCCATCCGCAATGCGGTTGCGGTGGGCGGTAATGTGGACCACATGGCTTTAATGGATAATTTTTGCTGGTGCTCCTCAAACGATCCGGAACGACTGGGGCAATTAAAGGCGGCCGTTAAGGCTTGTTATGACTATGCTGTTGATTTTGGGACACCGTACATTTCCGGTAAGGATTCCATGTTTAATGACTTTAGGGGATTTGATGCAGATGGTGAGCCGCTAGAAATTTCGGTGCCGCCAACGTTATTGATCTCCTCTTTAAGTGTGTTGCCGGACGTACGTAAAACCCAAACGTTAGAGCCAAAAATGGCTGACGATCTTGTCTATGTTATGGGACTTACAAAAAATGAACTTGGTGGTAGTGAATACTATGACATGCAGGGGGTGATTGGGGCTAACGTGCCGCAAGTGGATGCCAAGCAGGCGCTTAAACTGTATCGATCATTTTACCAAGCAATGCGTCATGAACTGATTGCTTCTTCCGTCGCTGTAGGCCTTGGGGGTCTGGGTATAGCGTTTGCCAAAATGGTAATTGCCGGAAATCTGGGCTTAGAAATTGATTTAAGTAAAGTGCCGACCGAAGGTGTAACTCGTAACGATCAACTGTTGTTTTCTGAGTCGCAAAGCCGTTTTGTGGTGACAATCAATCCTGCCATGCAAGCGGAGTTTGAAAATCATTTTGCTGGCTTAAATGTCGAGCTTGTAGGCAAAGTTACTGCCGAGCCACTACTCAAACTGGATAATTACGTGAGCCTACCTGTTTCCGACCTTGCGGATGCCTATTTCAGTGCTAATAAATTCTATTAATATGAAACCAAAAGTAATTGTTTTAACGGGGAACGGTATAAACGGTGAACGTGAAATGGCGCAAGCCTTTATTCAAGCCGGAGCAGACACAGAGATGGTACACATAAACGATTTGGCTCAAGGCCATAAAAAACTGGATGACTATCAGATTTTGGCTTTTCCCGGCGGTTTTGCCTATGGGGACGACTTGGGCGCCGGAATTGCAATGGCAAACCGCTTACGCAACAACATTTGGGAGCAATTAATGACTTTCACGCAAAAAGACAAGTTGGTAATGGGGATTTGTAACGGTTTTCAAATGATGGTCAACTTAGGGATTTTACCGGGGTTTGAAGGTGAAATGGGCATGCGCAAAGTAGCCTTACGTCCAAATGCCAGTAATCGTTACCAATGCCGTTGGGTAAACGTTAAAAGTGTATCAACAAAATGTGTCTTCACGAAAAATATAGGTGTTTTGCCGTTATCGGTTGGTCATGGAGAGGGCAATTTTTTTGCCGAAGAGACTGTACTAGACCACTTAGCCCAAAATGACCAAATTGCCTTACAATATTGTAATGAAGCCGGCGCGCCAGCCGACGGCCTTTTTCCCCTAAACCCAAACGGTGCCGCCCGAGACATTGCCGGTATTTGTGACAGTAGCGGCCGAATCTTTGGCCTAATGCCCCACCCGGACCGCTTTTTAACCGCCTACAACCAAGCCAACTGGACGCTTTTAAAAGAAAAAGCCAAACGCGCCGGCAAAGAGTTTAGCGACAAGAGTGTGGCGCAGGTTATTTACGAGAATGGGGTTGGGTATTTTGGCTAGCTATACATCGCATTCCGCTCATCTCTAATAATCTTGCCTTGGTCAATTAAAATGACACGTTGTTGCATTTCGTTAACGACAGTTTGGTCGTGGGTGGCGATTAGGACGGTGACGTTGCGTTTTTGATTAATTTTTTGGAGAAGTTGAATAATGTCGCGGCTGGTGTAGGGGTCGAGGTTGCCGGTTGGCTCGTCGGCTATTATTAAGTTTGGTTCGTGGACTAAGGCGCGGGCAATGGCGACACGTTGTTTTTCGCCGCCGGAAAGTTCTTGGGGGAAGGCATCTTCTTTGTCTTGCAGGCCGACTTCGTGTAGGGCTTGCATTACTTTGGGGGTAATGGTGGCAAAGTCTTCATCAATGGCGTCTAGGGCAAAGCGCACGTTTTCGTAGACGGTTTTGCGGGGGAGAAGCTTAAAATCTTGAAAAACCATGCCAACTTTGCGCCGATAAAGCTGCAGAGCGTGGTGGTTCATGTCGGCAATGTTGATTTTATCAACCAAAATGGCGCCGGTGGTTGGATGTTCCGCCCCAATCATCATGTGTAACAGGGTGGACTTACCAACGCCGGAAACACCCACAAAAAAGATAAACTCGCCAGCGTCAATCGCGCAATTAAGATTATCCAAAATTATGTTGTCGCCAAAATGTTTTGATACGTCTTTAAGGATAATCATAGAACCAGTTAGGTAAGATTATTATAGCTAACTCTTTTAATAATGGTAGGTTTTCCCCTTCCACATTGTGACTATACGATAAAGCTGCTCCAGCAGAACCACAAAGGCTAGATCATGAGGGAAGGTTAATGGTGACAGGCTGATTTGATTTGAGTGTGTGCGCTTAAACTCATTGGTAAAGCCAAAGGCGCCGCCAAGTACTAATTGGAGGCGGCCGGAGGCCGCTGTTAACTGCTGGAGGTGATCGGCTAAGGCTGGGGTGTCTAGCTGCTTGCCGAATTCGGTAAGCAATATTGTAGGCCAATCCGGTTTAATTTTGGCGGATAGCGTTTCTTGATCGGCAACTTTTACGGCAGTAGGGTCGTTTTTACGGCTGGCAGGTAAACTCAATATTTCCAGCTGATTGGGCTGCAAATAGGTAATGAACTTTTGTTCTAAGGGCAAATATTCGTTGGCGGTTTTGCCGATTTTAAGGATGCGGATGTGCATACAGCTAACAAATAGAGATTTGACTTCGCACTATAAAATACTATAGTTGCATTATCTTTAAAAGGTCAAAAAATGGCTCCCAATACACCATCTCCACCTGAGCAACAATCTACTTCTCAACATAAGATGGACGAGCTGAGAGATCATTTTTTAGATGAGGTATGGGCCTTGTTTTTATATGAACTGGCTAATACTGGCCAAAATGTAATGACAATTCACTTTAGTACCCCTCGAGTAAATGGCACTGATTCTACCAAGTACATTGTTAGCACTGCGTCACATAACCAGCTTAAATACTCGCCGAATAACTTATTTTTGCAACTTGTAATATTAATGAAAAAAACAACTTATGAATGGCAATGGAATCTGGCGCGCCAACAAATAGGGAAAAAAGCTACTCCGGATCATAATAACTTAGTGCGCTATCATGAATTAATCTCTGAACAAGAGACAGAGATTAAAACACCGGCGGATCACATACTTGTAAAACTTACTAACATTCTAAAAATTGTGTTTGCCTTAGTGACTCTGGCAAAAAATGATGCTGTTTTGCAACATCCAAAAACAGCCTCCCTTTTAAGAGAACTGTTGGAAACCGAAAATAGCGAGACAATGCTCAAAAATAAAATGAAGCCTTACTTTAAGCGTGGCCGTATCGAAGTACATACGGATGAAGATGGTCGAGAATATTTGGCATTAGCTACTGGTGTGCCGAAATTGATCAATCAACAGACGCGAAATGCCGCATTAGAGCAACTGGGTGCCCCCTCCGTTGTTGCAGATACACCACAAGGTCATATTGAACAACTCTGGCAGCAAATACTGAGCCTGCATGCCCAGCACTCTATGTCTCCCGCCACTTAATGGAACACCCTTGCGACGGCATTTGGTCAACAATCGGATCCTCGCCGGCCAACATAAGGTCTATAGCTTGATGCATTTCTTCAATACGTCCGTGATATACTAGTTCGCGATCTTGATCAAACAAGTATAAATCGGGGGTGCATTCGGCCATGTAGGCTTTGGCAACAGCTTGAGAATTATCGCGTAAATAGATTAAATTACTATATCCTTGTGCTTCGGCGCGCTTTTTCATGTTTTCGAGGCTGTCTTCGGGGTACTGCTCAACATTGTTGGGGTTGATGGCAACAATGCGGACTTGGTGGTCGGCGTATTTTTTGTGAAGTTCGACAATTTGATGTTCGATTTTTTGGACATAAGGGCAATGAACACACATAAAAATAATGACGAGTGCTTTGTAGCGATAAAAATCATCTAGAGAATAAGTTTTACCATCGATACCTGGAAGATTTTCGAACATTGGGGCCTCCATCCCCATTGGTAGATTTTTTGATGTTAACAAGGCCATAATTTATAAAAATTTAAATGATGGTTGCGTCGTGCGCTAATTTATAGCAAAATCAGAGTATCAATTTATTAATCAAATAAAAATGAAAAAATTTGGTGCAATTATTTCGCTGCTACTCATGTTAGCAGTCCCTTTTTCGGCATTTGCGCTAACCGCAAAATCCGGAGAAAGTGTGCTTATTGACGAAGCAGTCCAAACCGACCTTTATGTGGCGGCGGGCAGTGTGCGTGTGGCAGAAGCTGTTAATGGCGATGTGCTAGCGGCAGGCGGCAACTTAAATATGTCCGGTGCAGTTACAGGTGACGTTTTAGGCTTGGCTGGTGATGTTGTAATTGATGGTGATATAAGTGATGATGTCAGAATGGTTGCCGGTAGCGTCAGCGTTAATGCAACAATTGGTGGTGACTTAATTTTGGTAGGCGGACAAACATATATCGATGCCGATGCTGTAATTAATGGTGACCTTGTTGTTTTTGGTGGCATGACCGAAATGTGGGGTACCGTAAAAGGTGACATCCTTGTCATGGGTGGTGAACTTGGTATCTATGGAACAGTTGAAGGAAACGTGAAAGCAGAGTTAGACAATCAGCTACGAGTATCAGACAAAACAAGCATAAAAGGTAACCTGGTATATGACGCCCCAAAAGCGGCAGAAGTGACAGCTACAATGGTGGGTGGTGAAATTATTTTTGGCCAAAAAATAGTAGATAGACCAGAGATGCACCGCGGTGGTCTTTGGGAAATGAAAGCAAGTGCTATTGCTTTCTCTTTACTTACAACACTTGTTTTAGGCTTACTACTGATGTTAATGGTACCAAATCTAGTTGCCGGCAGCGTAGTGGCGGTTAAAGAAAAACCACTAATGACTGTGTTGATTGGGTTTGCCGTTGTACCTGCTGCACTTTTTGCAATTCTTTTATGCTTCATCAGTGTAATTGGCATTAAATTGGGATTATTGTTGATGATAAAATTGGCGGGGATGTTACTGGTTGCCAAGATTTTTGCTGCATACTTTGCTGGTAGCTTAATCTTACGTTCAAAGAAAAAACTTAAGCCGATTGAGCACTTTGGTGTATTTGCTTTAGGCTTGATTGCTATTGAACTACTAACTTTGGTTCCGTACTTAGGTTTCCTTGTTCAAGCAGCCGCTCTCCTATTGGGACTAGGGGCAATGTGCATGGCCGCAATGACAATTTACAAACGCTTAAAAAAAGAACACCTAGTTTAGGTAGTTATGTTTAAGCCAAGCGCGTGTTTGCAGGGGGGTCACAAGCTCCCCTGCTTTTTGTAAATCGGCAATTTCCTCTAGGATTAAGCCAAGTTTTGGCCCCGGTTTTAGTTGTAAAATTTGCATAACTTCTTCGCCCGACAGTAGTTTTGGTAGCTGGGCCGGCAACTGGCTGGTTTCTTTGTCATATAAACTACGGACTTTTTGGTATCCTGCTAAATCAACGGGGATCGCCCCAGAGGCATCGGCCTTATGTACTTCCAATAAATCGAGGAACCATGGTTTTAGAAACCACTTCATGCGGGTTTGCTTGGGCATATCGAGCACATTAAACACAGACATGTGATGTTCACATAACCAACTTACTTTTTGAATAAAGCGGCGAGAAAACTTGAGTCGTTTAAGTAAATTTTTGGCAATTTCAGCAGAAGCCTCGGCATGGCCGTCAAAGCGGATGCGCTCCGCCACCTTAAAGGTTTGGGCTTTGCCGACATCATGCAGCATTACCGCCCAATACAAACTTAGCGGCTTATTTGGACTCATCGACTTTAAACAAGCCATTGTATGGGTAAAAACGTCACCTTCCTGATGATAGATGTCCGGTTGGGCAACACCTTTTAAGGCTGAAATTTCGGGCAAAATCAGCTCTAATAAGCCAAGATCGGCGAGATCATTTAATGCGTCGACGCGGCGGGGGCTAATAATCATTTTATTTAATTCGTCGGCAACACGTTCGGGTGAAACATCTTTTACTAGGTTGATATGCTTTTTAATTGCCTGGTATGTGTCGGGGTGATATTGAAAATCGTAGACATTTTTAAAGCGGATGGCGCGTAAAATACGGAGATGATCCTCTTTAATCCGCTCCTCGGGATTACCAATAAAGCGAATTAGCTTGTTTTCGAGATCGATTTGCCCACCAACATAGTCAAAAACTTTGTCATGAGTGGGGTCGTAAAACATGCCGTTAATGGTAAAGTCGCGACGCTTGGCGTCTTCTTCGGCGGTGGTGAACTCCACGGCGTCGGGGCGGCGGCCATCGCTATAGCCGGAATCGGATCTAAAGGTGGCGATTTCAAAATTGTGACCGTCTTGTAAGGCTAAAATTACGCCAAACTCCTTACCAATGGGGATTGTTGTTTCTAATATTGCCTCAATTTCTTCGGGACGGGCGCTGGTAACAATATCGTAGTCTTTGGGTTTGATGCCCAAAAGCATGTCCCGTACGCAGCCACCGGCCCAAAAGGCCTGATGGCCTTGTTCACGCAATTGCTCAATAATTTTAATCGAAGTTGGCTGCATGTATAAAGTTTAAACCTCCTAATATTGTAGCACAAAGCTGCGGATTTTGCTTCTTAACCTTTAACGCACGCAACAACTCCCTTTTATCGCTACACCTAAAATTTGACGATTCTAAAATCTTTGATATAGTTACTAGATTTCTTCATATGAAATCGCTTTGAAATAAAGTTCCTTGATACAAATATTGCTTTACGATGGTGATAGCCTAACTAGCTAACACCGTAC
>PFRW01000026.1 GCA_002788755.1 Candidatus Peregrinibacteria bacterium CG_4_9_14_0_2_um_filter_41_14 | reverse complement strand
CTAAGTCGGGTGTTATGGTTACTAGTAGCATATTATTAACCCCTGTGGTTAAGACGATACTGCCCTTTGTGTTTACCAAGCGCGTAAGTCCAAATAGCGGTCACTATACTGTATATTCCGTAAGTGTATGAAGTGGCTGCAGTTCTAACGTCGTTGACTATGCAGCTCCATCACAAATGCCCCCTCCTTTCGTCCCTAAAATATTTAGAGTTAGGAGATCTTTGATAAAGCCCTGTTCTCACTAGGAATTAAAGCAGACGAAGCAGTATTCATTGATAATCTATTTATCCGTCAACTTTAGACTGTTTATTTAAGAGTATCAATTAGTTGATACTGTATTGACGTTGTCCATACGGTGCTTTATACTTAACAAGCAATAACACAAACGAATATGCCCAAAATCCAAATCAGAATCGACGAAAAAACAAAGAATTCAGCCAAGAAAGTATTAGATAAACTAGGTCTAGATATGACATCAGCAATCACAGTTTATCTTAAGCAAATTGTAACTCATAACGGCATTCCTTTTCCTCTAATCACAGAAAACGGATTAACTCCCGCCCAAGAAAAGGCAATTTTGAAGGCCTCGGCAGAAGCTGAGCAAGGGAAGAACATTACCGAGCAAATGTCTGCCAAAGAAGCAGTCGATTACCTAAAGAGTTTGTAATGAAAATCGTCTATCACAAAAATTTTATTAAAAGCTATAAAAAGCTACCTCAGAATTTAAAGTCTAAAGTTCAAAATACAATTTTAGTGTTTAGTAAAACTCCTAAAGCTAAGTCACTGCGTAATCATGTGCTTAAAGGTAAATTGAAAGGAAAACGGGCAATCTCAGTAACAAATGATTATAGAATTATTTTTGAAGAGCACGATAACTATGTGGTGGTCATAATGTTGGACTTAGGAACACACAATCAAGTCTATTAAAAAATCTATTTCTAACGCCAAATGATCAAAACCATATTCTTCGACCTAGACGGAGTACTGACAACAGATAAATCAGGTTCCTTTACAACCTGCAAATTTATTAGTGCTCAACTAGGGAAGGATTATGACATAGATAAGGTGCTGGAGGCTTACAGATTTTTTCATCAAAAACTATTAATTGGCAAACTTGCACATCCTGATATGTGGTCTAGTTTTAACAATTAAGGACGTTACTTCCTAGTTGTAGCTATTTCATGCTGACTCACTAATTCATATCCTCTTCCGTATGGCCGTCCTAGCAAAACCGTGTAAGTGCCATCAGCGATATCAGGGCAATTGTTAGCACTTTCCCATAATGCAATTACAGCATTAGCTCTTCTTGCTGGATCGCAATTAATTAAACCATCCTCACTTGTAGCAATAGTATGTGTCTCCCATCCACCGCCTCCGTTAGTAAAACACCTTTGTAATATACTAAGCTCGTACGGACGTCCTGAAAATCTGTGCGTATTGAGATACTCTCCCCGATAACATTCCAAATCTACCGCTGCCATCACCTGATGCCCAATGTTCCCTTCTCGGTACACGTGCCGAAAAATATCACCAGTAGCATTTGGTCGCCACTCATAAGTGTAATCCACCGGTGGCCAGAATCGGATGGCATCATCATTGAGCACCATCATATCAATTCTTAGTCTTACTAATTCAGACTGTGCTCCAACTAAATCTCGCAGAACCTCTGTTAACCGATCCCTTTGTTCAAGGTCACATACGTTCGGCCCCAAACTAGGAGATGTACCATCGATATAGTCAATATTTGCATTATTAGTTGAAAATGTATCCATCCAAGTCAGATTATTTGGATCACTTCCCGCTGTAATACGTACACGTACAATACTGTCCGGATTCCCTTCAATGCCATCAAAAACTTCTTTTTCTCCACACGCTTGGTTCAAGTCCTGATAAATCGCATCTAGCCTACCCAATTTAAACGAAATACCATCAAAGCCTTCGTGGATTACTACTTTTCCTTCTGGTATACAACTACCTAGGTTCTCTCTAGTACCCTCGTCAAAAGTATTACGGTAATGTTGTGAGGTAACAGCTTTTACCTCGTCTCCACCCTGGGCATGGCAGTAATCCACATACCAGTTATAATACCTTTCTACATAAGCTAAGTTGTCTTCATCAGTATAAATCCAGTCAAAATGTTCGTATTCCTGATCAAACGCACCCACGTTTTCATAGCAAAACGAGGGGGCATTAGCTGACAGAGACGGATTATAATAAGTAACTTGGGAATCAGCACCAATAGGGACTTGTAGCCCCTCCTTATAACATGTTAAAGCTAAGCTTACCTCCACATCACCTCTAACCAAATTGGGGTTGGCAATTGCTGCTTCTTCTCTCACGGGTTCACAAAGAGTATTAAGTGACGCTAATACATCCGTGCTCATTTTTGAACAAGTTGGCCTAATACTATCCACAATGACGCTATCATCCACAACGGCAGTATCTATAAAAACTGTTTCATCATCTTCTCCTAAATCTTCAGTTTCACCATAGCCAACTAACGTATCTTCAGCTTCTGCAGGATCGGACATTTGCTGGTTGTTAGTCTCAGCATTCACATCATCAATAATATTGTTTATATCATTCCCGGCTGCCTCTCCAATAGCATCATGCTCATCACCACAGCCACTTAGTCCAGGTCCAAAAGCTATACCCATAGCAACAACAAGAGCTGGTACAGTGGCAAAAGTGCGATTACGTCTCGATTCCATATTAATAGAGGTAAGAATTAAGTGCGACTATGATTTTAACATAAGGTAAGTAGTTGTCAAGAGAGAAGTGGTAAGAAGGCCCCAGTTTTTCCAGTTGTCTGCGAGAAAGAAGATTTAGTTGTCGAGGGGGGTCTTTTTGGCATCTGACGATTAATGGCTTCAGAGCGAATTTTATGAAAGAGATGAAAGAGTCGAGATTGAAAGTGAGGGCTTTGATTTTGAGAAAATTCTTGTAGTGCATCAGGACCCCTGAAATAAGTAAATAGGTAGACTTTTGAATCTTGATAAACGTGACAGTAGAGACGTTAATGGCAAATTGAATTAGGGCAATTAAATTGACGAATTTTTGATAATTAAGCACTCTAATTTTCTCCAAATTGAACTTTTGTTTCACCTTTTTGAAAATGTTTTCGATGCCCCAGCGTTGCAGATACATATGCACAATCTCCTCAGATGAATATGTATGATCTAATGAGGCTAAAAGCCTAATTGGCGGTTTCTCGTTGTTAATATGAGCATAGATGACCAGAGTGAAAACTGCCCGCAAATCAACGTTGGTATTGTGAGTGTTCATCAAATATACTTGGTATTTTCCAACAGGCAGATTTTCGACTTTCATTATGGCCCCGGTTTCTTTGACTACGACATTGCGATTTGACTTAAGCCTTGCGACAAACTGGGCTTTTTGTTCGTGACGAAGAAACGTAAAAAACTGCTTGTCGTCATTGCCACGATCAATAACCAAAATGCCTTTCAGGTCAAATTTTTGAGTATACTTTTCGACGATTTTTCTACGAATTTGATTTTGAGTATATTTTTCACCTTCGTGGACTTCCAGCTTGAGGAGGATGCCATTAACTCCAAGTCCATGAAGAGTATATCCATTTGCTGTTTTTCTTTTACTTCCATCAAAAACAACAGAAAGTTTTTCCATTTTCTTTGCGGCGGCTTTGTTGATATCCGTAAGATCGTAGGCAATTATGGTGTTTTTCCGCATATGGTTTCTAACTTTGTTGAGGGCTGATTGCTCAACTTTTTCCTTCAATTGAATGTTTCCGAGATGATATGAATATTTATCACCCTGCTTTTTTGCGCTAATATTTTCGTTTTGTGCAAGATGCCTGAGTATTGGCGTACCTCTCACGAAAAGCCCCCTGATAGTTTCAGTAACAGCCTTCTTCTGGGGCACTGTGAGATCTTTCAAAAGTAATCTGCTATTGTTTCTTATCGAATCTTGAATATATTTATACATGAGAAATGGGGGTTAGCTTTTGATGTTGGTTCTTCAAAAACTTAATCCCTTTTTCCATTTTTAAAAA
>PFRW01000057.1 GCA_002788755.1 Candidatus Peregrinibacteria bacterium CG_4_9_14_0_2_um_filter_41_14 | reverse complement strand
ACTTTGTTCACGCTACGCATGGTAATTGAATAGTTAATTAATATGTTTTGTTTTATTCTGTGTCTTTTACCACTTCTTCCAATTGAGCCAGTTCTTCATCGGATGGTTCGTCTTCTTCGTCAACGTGAGTGTCGTCTTCGGCGCTAACACTGGTGGCAATATTTAGTCCCTCTTCCTGTTCTTGCCCTTCGGGAATTAGAGTGTCGGCATCGATGACTTCGCCATCGCTTGTTGAGATTAATTCAACATTTAGACCTAAACTTTGTAATTCTTTAACTAATACATTGAAACTTTCAGGTGTTCGCGGTTTACGAATGGTTTCACCTTTAATGATTGATTCGTAAGCTTTAGAACGGCCATAAACATCATCTGATTTTATGGTTAACATTTCTTGAAGTGTGTGTGCGGCACCGTAGGCTTCTAATGCCCAAACTTCCATTTCTCCGAAACGTTGTCCACCATGTTGCGCTTTACCACCAAGCGGTTGTTGCGTAACAAGTGAGTATGGACCGACGGATCTGGCGTGGATTTTGTCTTCAACTAGATGGCTTAACTTCAGCATGTAGATAATACCAACTGTGGTTGGACGATCGAATGCTTCACCGGTTTTTCCGTCATATAGCTGGATTTTTCCGGTAGGTGGTAATCCGGCTTCGTCCATTAATAGATGAATCTTTTCATCATTGAGGCCGTTGAGGGCGGGAGTAGCGACGGTAATACCTAGTTCTTTAGCGGCCCATCCCACGTGTGTTTCTAATACTTGTCCGATGTTCATACGACTTGATACACCCAGTGGGTTTAAGCAGATATCAACCGGAGTTCCATCCGGTAAGTATGGCATATCTTCTTGAGGTACGATTAGCGAGATTACACCTTTGTTACCATGACGACCGGCAACTTTATCACCGATTGAGATTTTACGAGTTTGAGCAACGGCAACACGGATTTGGCGATTGACACCATTCGGTAGTTCATCACCTTTATTGCGATCGAAGACGTGGATGTCGACGATTTTACCACCGCTACCACCCGGCATGCGTAATGATGAATCTTTAACATCACGAGCTTTGTCCCCAAAGATGGAACGAAGTAGACGTTCTTCAGCAGTTAATTCTGTTTCACCCTTTGGTGTAATTTTACCAATAAGGATGTCGCCTTCTTCTACCGTTGCACCAAGGCGGATAACACCGTCTTCATCTAAATCTTTTAGTTTTGCTTCGTTAATGTTTGGAATGTCACGTGTGATGATTTCTGGGCCTAGTTTTGTTTCACGGACGTCGATTGTATATGTTTCAATATGAACTGAGTCGTAAACACCTTCTTTTACAAGACGATCGGAAATAACTACTGCATCTTCAAAGTTGTAACCTTCCCAAGCCATGTAGGCTACAAGGAGATTTGAGCCAAGGGCTAACTCACCGTTGTCGGTGGCGGAACCGTCAGCTAGGACATCGCCTTTTTTAAGTTTTTGATTCTTTTCAATTAGGATGCGATGCGTTAGGGTAGTTGCTTGATTTGAACGATGAAAAACAGACAAATCATATGTTTTTTGTTGGCCGTTTTTATAGATTACGATAATTTTGGCAGCATCTACATAAGAAACAACACCATCATGTTCGGCAAGCAAGACATGATTAGAGCTTTTAGCAGCGATTTCTTCCATACCTGTACCAACAATTGGTGCTTGTGGTCGTACTAGTGGTACGGCTTGACGTTGCATGTTTGATCCCATGGAGGCACGTGTATTATCATCGTTTTCCAAGAATGGGATTAGAGAGGTTGTGATTGAGATAATTTGTTGAGGTGATACGTCGGTATGAGTAACTTCGTTAATATGGTAAAGCATTGGTTCACCATTTTCGCGAGCGGCAATACGAGTGTTTACAAACTGTCTCACTTCATCCACTTGAGCATTGTACTGCGCAATTACTAGACCTTTTTCGGCATCGGCATCGTAGTAGTTAATTTCGTCACTTAGGTAACCGCGAACTGGTATTTCTTTTAGTTTAAGTTTTGCAATTAATGCTGCAGCTGGGGCATCAATAAGGTCATTTTTACGAACGAGTGTTGTGCGACCATCTTTAATTGATTCGGCGGCGTAACGACCAACTAGGTTTTCTTTTGTGTTGGCAATTGTATGTTTTACTTTACGGAACGGTGTTTCAATAAAGCCATATTCGTTTACACGAGCATAAGTTGCCAAATGGACTACCAAACCAATATTTGGTCCTTCGGGAGTGGCAATTGGACAGATACGTCCATAATGAGACGGATGTACATCACGTACGTCAAATGACGCACGTTCACGAGATAAACCGCCGGGACCCATGGCCGAAATACGACGCTTATGAGCTAACTCGGCTAGGGGATTGGTTTGATCCATGAACTGAGATAACTGTGAACTGGCATAGAACTCTCTAAGAGCTGCAGTAATTGGACGGGAATTTACTAATTGAGTTGGTGTTACGGTTTCAAGATCCATTACAGTCATGCGGTCTTTAGCAATACGATCTGTACGCATTAGACCAACGCGGAACTTATTAAGAACAAGTTCGCCAACTGGACGAATACGACGATTACTCAAGTGATCGATATCATCCGCTTCAACTTCACCATTGTTTAGTTGGATCAAGTTTTTGAGGATGTAGACAAAGTCTTCGATTTGGAAAGTGTGATGTTCGCGGTCGTTTGGCATATTGAGTCCGAAACGTTTGTTCATTTTGTAACGAGCTACTTTACCCATATCGTATTTTCGATAGTCGAAGAACATGGTATCGATAAGCGCTTTTGCGTTTTCTGGGGTAGCCAAATCACCTGGTCGTAATTTTTTGTAGATAGTTTGATAAGCTTCATCAACAGTTTTGGCACTATCTTTTTCTAATGTTTTTAGCATGTAGTCGTTTTCGATGTCGGAAGTAACATCAGAAAAGAGGTCTAGGATTTCTTTATCGGTTTCGTAACCAAAAATACGAAGTAGGCAAGTGATTGGAATTTTACGTTTTCTGTCGATCTTAACGCTGATGATGCCTTTTTTGTCTGTTTCGATTTCGAGCCAAGCTCCACGTTTAGGGATGATTTTGGCGGTGTGGTATTTTGGTACTTTTTTGTTGATAGCGAAGAATACACCTGGTGATCGCACAATTTGACTTACGACTACCCGTTCAATTCCGTTAACAATGAATGAACCACGGTCTGTCATTAAAGGAACTCCACCTAAAAAGACATCTTGTTCTTTAATTTCACCTGTTTCTTTGTTGATTAGTTGAACATGCACCTTAAGAGGTGCTTCAAAGGTAAGGTTCTTATAACGACATTCTTCCGGTGTATACTTGGATTCTCCGATTTCGTGATCTAGAAAATGTAATTCGATTTTTTTACCGGAAAAATCTTGGATAGGCGAAACTTCGTCAAGAAGTTCACGAAGCCCAGTAGTTAGGAATTCTTCGTAAGAATTCAATTGGATTTCGATTAGATTTGGTAGCTCAAATTCACCACTTGTATTATGAGTGAAGAATTTTCGGCCGACAGAATTTTCGGCCACCACCTCTAATGCTGTTTTCTTTGGCATAATAAGAATTAGAGTCAGGGAATAATAGACGAACAAAACGCTATTGTCTAGGATCCCAACTCATTCATTGCGAGACAGCTTGGTAATTTTATCGATTTTTTGGGTTTAGTCAACAGGAAAATATAATATTCCCCGGGAGAATCGCGTTGGCATGATTTTGGGGGTGTATAAGTGTTTAGGTAGGTGACAATGATGATTTAGGGAGGTCTGCCCGCTCAAACTCTCCGGGGGTTTATTTGGGTTGGATGGATTCTTGGTTGTTCATGAAAGGTCTTAGGATTTTGGGGATTTTTACGGAGCCGTCGGCTTGCTGGTTGTTTTCGATTAGGGCGATTAGCATGCGGGCGATGGCGATGGCGGTGCCGTTTAGGGTGTGGAGGGGAGCGATTTCGTTAGTTGGGGTGCGGTATCGGATTTTGGCGCGGTTGGCTTGGTAGGTTGTGCAGTTTGAACAGCTGGTTAATTCGCGGTAGCTGTTTTGGGTGGGAATCCAAGCTTCGATGTCGTATTTTT
>PFRW01000012.1 GCA_002788755.1 Candidatus Peregrinibacteria bacterium CG_4_9_14_0_2_um_filter_41_14 | reverse complement strand
CCTAATGCGCAACGCATGTCGGACAACTCTTTTCAAGCTGCATACATGCAGAATGAAAAGTTCATGGTGAAGGTTACGCTAGTGAGGAATATTCATCAATATATATTTTATCTATTCTTAAAGTGGAGTGGGTAGGCTGAAGAAGTGCTGTTTAATCCCCTAGTTTATGGAATTGAGTCCTGTGGAGCAAGTGACAAGAGAGTTAAAATTGCGTGCATACAGCGTAAAAACAATTAAGGCGTACAGCTCTTGTTTAAGGGGGTACATTGACTACTGTGGTGGTGACATTCGCCGATTTAATCCTGAAAAGGTGCGGAGTTTCTTTATGGAGAAGCATACTGCCGGGCTTGCGCCTCAAACTATAAACTTATACTTGAATGCGATTAAATTTTATTACCGTAATATTATTGAATACAAGGGCCCAATTGGCATTCGCTTTGCCAAGCGGTCGCGGAGGTTGCCGGTGGTGCTTTCTCGGGATGAAATCAAAAAAATGATTGGACTGACGAAATATGGCCAACATAAATTGTTGCTGGCACTGTCTTACGGTGCAGGGTTGCGTGTTAGTGAGGTGATTAAACTAAAATATAGCGATATTGATTTTCCCAGTAAATTAATCTTAGTCCGTGAAGGGAAAGGCAAAAAAGATCGACTTGTTTTGTTGCCGCAAAACTTGATTGCGTATATCCAACAACATACGCACAAAGGATCATATCTATTTATGGGGGCTACTTGGGAGGAGCATTTGTGTGCGAGGTCGGCGCAGTATATATTTAAGAATGCGGCAAAACGGGCGGGAATTCGTGATGATGCCAGCTTCCATTCACTACGGCATAGCTTTGCAACACATATGTTGGAAGATGGCGTGGATATACGGTTTATTCAGGATTTAATGGGACATCGTGATATACGAACAACGCAAATATACACAAGTGTCATGAAGAGCTCTCTTGTGCGGATTACGAGCCCTTTAGACCGAATTCGTATTGCCGATTGAAGATTTCATGCTCATAGCGTGCTGAATAATCAATATTCATGGTGGGCTGGGTGGGATTCGAACCCACGACCAACTGGTTAAGAGCCAGATGCTCTACCAACTGAGCTACCAGCCCGAGTGACATCATGTAAATGACAGACCTATTTTACACTTCGTTTTATTATTGGCAACTCTTCTTTACCGTTCAGGCCGTTTTACTGTAAGGTAGCTGAGCTTATAAAACAATTATGTCTAAATCGATTACATATAAAAAGGTGGCAATCGTCCATGAGTTTCTGCTTAAAATGGGTGGTGCCGAGCGGGTTGTTAAGTCTATGCTTAAGGCGTTTCCTGATGCGGATATTTATACGCTTGTATATGACGAGGAGCTAACTCATGCCAATTTTCGTGGGACGAAGATTGTGGGGTCTGGACTGCAAAAGTGGCCGCAATTTATTCGGAATAAGTACCGACTCTTTTTCCCCTATTTTAGACGCGCGGTAGAATACTGGGATTTTAGTGAATATGATCTCGTAATCAGTTCTAGCAGTGCTTTTACGCATGGAGTAGTCACAAATCTAAATACAAAACATGTTTGCTACTACCACTCACCTACTCGCTACTTGTGGGATTGGCATGCTAATTATCTGAAAGAGATGACTATTGGCTCGTTGCCAAAATTAGTCTTAAGTTATTTACTTAGCGCCCAGCGTACTTGGGATTTTTTGGCGGCACAAAGGCCGGATCTGGTCTTGGCAAATTCGGCACATGTACAAAAGCGAATCAGCAAATTTTATCGACGCGAGTCTGCCGTGCTTTACCCGCCGGTGGATGTGCAACGGTTTAAGGTAACCGAGACTGATAAAGGCTACTACCTATATGTGGGGGCGCTTTCGCCATATAAAAATGTGGAGTTGGCGGTGAGATTTTTTAATAAGATTGGTCATCCCTTCAAAATCATTGGTGATGGCAAGCAGGCGCCATTTTTAAAGAGTATTGTCAAAGATAATATTGAATTTTTGGGCAACTTATCCGACCAAGAAGTGGAAGATTATTTACAAAACTGCAAAGCATTAATTTTCCCCGGGGAAGAAGACTTTGGGATTGCACCGGTAGAGGCTATGGCCTGTGGCAAGCCAGTTTTTGCCTATAAAAGGGGGGGCGCGGCCAAAACGGTTAAGCAAGGGGAAACGGGGTGGTTCTTTAAGGAAAATAATCTATATAATTTTGAACAGGAGTTTGCTGAGTTTTTGCGCAATTTCGATCAATTTAAACCAAAGACAATCCGTAAATGGGCGGAGGGATTTAGTGAGGAAAAATTTTTAGCACATCTATATGACACTTTATCGTAAATATCGACCGCAGGCTTTTGCGGATTTGGTGGGGCAGGAACACATTAAACAAACTTTGCAAAATGCGGTGGCACGTGACCTAATTAGCCATGCCTACCTCCTAACAGGGCCGCGGGGGACAGGCAAAACATCAACGGCGCGGATTTTGGCTAAAGTGCTTAATTGTAAAAATATCAAGGATAATAATCCGTGTAACGAGTGTGATACGTGCACACAAATTACGGAAGGGAACTTAATCGATATTGTGGAAATTGATGCTGCCTCTAACCGTGGGATTGACGAAATTCGCGACCTTAAGCAAACGCTGCAATTTCAGCCGAGCTTTGTCCAAAACAAAATCTTTATTATCGATGAGGTGCACATGCTGACCAAAGAGGCGTTTAACGCCTTACTTAAAACATTGGAGGAGCCGCCGGACTATGTCTACTTTGTACTGGCAACTACCGAAGTTGAAAAAATTCCCGACACCATCATTTCCCGCTGCCAGCGCTTTGACTTTAGGCGAATTACCGAGGAGGCCATTAAAAAGCATTTGATAGATATTGCCAACCAAGAGCAGATGAAATTTGAAGAGTCCGCTCTCGCGCTAATTGCCGATGCTTCGGCCGGGGGTCTGCGTGATGCGATTAGTTTACTGGAACAGCTTAATTCCCTATTTGAGGATTTAACCGAAAACTCCGTTAGCCTCTTTTTGGGTCGAACCGAACAAAAACTTTGCCAACAATATATCGATCAAGTAATTGCCGGTGACCTTAATGGTGCAATTGCGTCTGTGGAAGAAATAATGAGCGCAGGGCATCACTTGGAACAAATATATAAAGACGTTTTGAGCCTGATGCGTAAGCGATTTTTGCAGGCGATTGCCAATGGACAAGATCCACAAATCTTTTTAGACTTAGTCGAAAAATTGGAACAAAACTACGAAACCTTTCATAAAAGTGCAATTCCCCAATTAGTGTTTGAGGTAACGGCTGCGCAGGTGGCCAATGTTAGTAATTTTGCGCCGGCCGAACCGCGTGAACATAGGCCGACCGTGGCGCCCAAGAAGACTCCCCCTCCTAAACCAGTAGTTGTGGCAGAGCCGGCGGCTGCCGGTTCACTCAGGGACTTTAAACGTGGCTGGAGCAAAGTTGTTGATAAAATCAATGATTCAAAACTGCGTATAACGCTTAAACAAGGGCATATCAATAGTTTCATGGGTGACAGGGTGCACATTGGGTTTGCTAGTAATTTTCACTTGGAACAAATAAATCATGCTCAACAAATTGCAGATATTGAACATATGCTTCAAGAAGTTTTTGGTCAAAAAATCTATGTAGAGCTAAGTACACAGATCACTAATACCCCTACACAGCCAAAACCAAAAGTTGAAAATATGGCGCCCACGGCAATGGATATTTTTGAAGGGATGTAGTTAGCCCAACATCTGCATGAACTCATCCTCGCTTAGGGTTGCTACGTCCAGCTCTTTGGCTTTTTCGTATTTAGAGCCGGCACTTTCGCCGACAACAACATAGGATGTGTTTTTGCTGACACTGCCAACCACGCTTCCGCCAAGGTCAATAATTTTTTGTTTGGCATCGGTGCGGGTTAACTGGTGCAGAGTGCCGGTTAAAACAAAGGTTTTGCCGGCTAGTTTGGAGAGGGCTGCTTGCGGTAATTCCAACTCTAAACCAGCTTCGCTAAAGCGTTCGAGCAGGTGATGATTGTGGGGCTCTTTAAACCATTCTACTAGGGATTCCGCCACTTTGTCACCAATGCCCGCAATGGCGGTATAATCTTCGACTGCGTAAGGCTCGAATATTTTGGCTACTGACAGCGGTGAAACTGTCTGTTTGTTAATTTTGGTACTAAAATGTTGTGCCAGGTCACGGGCGGTTTTTTCGCCGATGTAGCGCATACCGAGGGCAAAAATAAAGCTGTGCAGAGGGCGATGCTTGCTACCGCGGATGCTGTCGATGACGTTGTGAACACGTTTTTCTTTAAAGAG
>PFRW01000061.1 GCA_002788755.1 Candidatus Peregrinibacteria bacterium CG_4_9_14_0_2_um_filter_41_14 | reverse complement strand
GCTACCGCAAAACCAAAATCCTACTTGCTATGTCGAATTTTTGTAGAATGTCAGTTTACCAGTGCCATACCCGGACCCGCTCCAATGCCCAAAATGTCTAAAACCGATTGTGACTGAAGCAAGCTTTTGCCCTTGGTGTGGGACTAAGTTAGATTTGTAGTTGTCAATTAGTATTATTTCAGTTAGGTTATTAACGCTTTAACTAAGGTTTTTGCACTATATTACTTAAAAATAAATAGTATGAATTATTACATGGATGCCTTAAAAAAGTACGCAGAATTTGATGGCCGCGCCACTAGGGCCGAGTTTTGGTATTTTGTCCTTTTCGATATTTTAATCGCCATTGGTGTTGCTATAGTTGCAACTGTTATTGGCTTTAGGTCATTAAGTACGATTTATACTTTGGCTGTGTTAATTCCTCGCATCGCAATTTCAATTAGAAGACTGCACGATATTGGCAAAAGTGGGTGGATGATACTCGTCGGATTAATTCCTGTAGTTGGGGCAATCTGGCTGATTATTTTATACGCTAAAGATACCACTACAGAACCAAATCTCAACGCACCACAAGCTCAATAAATGACCAAAAAGCAAACCGCAATCAGAACAACGTATTTTAGCGTAATTGGGAATGCGGCTTTAGCTATAATTAAAGGTTTAACCGGCTATTTTGGTAATTCATACGCCTTAATAGCCGACGCCATTGAGTCCACAACCGATATATTCGCATCATTGTTGGTTCTTTTTGGTTTACATTATTCCACAAAACCCGCCGACAAAAATCACCCTTACGGGCATGGACGCGCCGAAACTCTAGTAACTTTTTTAGTTGTTGGTTTTTTAATGATTTCTGCAACAATTATTGCATACGAAAGTATTAAAAATATTGGCACACCACACAAGCTCCCAAAGCCATATACTTTAGTTGTCCTTGGTGCCATTATCGTCTGGAAAGAAATTTCATACCGTATCGTTATTTCCAAAAGCAAGGAAACAAACAGCTCTTCACTTAAAGCCGACGCCTGGCATCATCGTAGCGATGCCATTACTTCTGTAGCAGCATTTGTGGGAATTACAATTGCCCTATTGCTAGGTAAAGGTTACGAATCTGCCGACGATTGGGCAGCCTTACTTGCCGCCGTCTTTATTTTATACAACAGCTACCTAATTTTTAGACCGGCGTTAGGCGAGATTATGGACGAGCACTTATATGAGGATCTCATAACTAAAATTAGAGACATCGCCCACAAAGTTGATGGTATTATCGATACCGAAAAATGCTACATTCGCAAAGCCGGCATGAGCTACCAAGTTGATTTACACGCCATAGTTGACGCCAATCTCACTGTAGCAAAAGGCCATGCTTTATCTCATAAGTTAAAAGATAAATTGCAAGCAGAGCTCCCAGAGCTTGGTCATATTTTGATCCATATCGAACCGAATTAAAGTAGTATCTATGCAAAAACCAATTACCCGCTCCAAGTTAAGAAGATGGGCCGGCAAAATATACTTTAGAATTAGGCGTTATATATATTGGCATTATTTGGGAATTAAATTCGCCACAAGCATAGAAAGCCAGCTACCAATCCAAATCTTTACCCACAAAACCATTTTGCGTCGTCAGCTTAAGGACATTGACATGTGGATGCAGGAAAATAAAATCACGAACTTAAAATTGGCCATCAAGCATTTAAACGGTCTTGTGATTCATCCCGGCGAAACCTTTTCCTATTGGCGACAAATTGGCAAACCTACAAAAGCAAAAGGATATTTAAGCGGAATGGTTTTACATAATGGCATAGTTACTGCCGGCATTGGTGGTGGTCTGTGCCAGTTATCAAACTTAATATTTTGGATGACGCTGCACACGCCTCTCACCGTTGTCGAACGCTGGCGCCACAGTTATGACGTCTTTCCCGATATCAAAAGGAATCAACCCTTTGGCAGTGGTGCAACTTGCGCCTATCCAAATATCGACCTTCAAATTGCCAATAACACCAAACAAAAATTTCAATTGGTACTAGAAGTCACAAATACTCACTTAGTTGGCTATTGGCGCTCTAATCTCCCTATAAACATAAAATACCAAATATTTGAAAAAGAACACTTAATTACGCACGAGTGGTGGGGCGGCTATACTCGCAATAATCAAATTTGGCGCAAACAGTTTGATAGCAATATAAAACAGGAATTAGCAGAAGAGTTGATTGCTGAAAATAAAGCAATAATGATGTACAGTCCTCTGCTGCGCTCATGAAATCTCTAGTACAAATTGTCGCATTATGATAAGTTTTGCTTAGTTACAATTTATTAAAAAGTATGACTGAGGCATTTGGTAAAAAATACATTCTAAATTTTATGAAAAAAAACAATTTGGCGGTTTTATCTACCGTTGGGTCCGATGGATTAGCAGACTCAGCACCAATCTACTTCACAATTCATGATAATTTTGATCTGTATTTTATTACGCCGGTCCAAACCAATAAATATCTAAATCTCACTAAGAAGAAGGACGTCGTAATCTCCCTCACAAATGAGACAAATAGAGAGACGGTTCAATTTAGAGATATCGCTTTTGAAGATAGTGGCATGGTACCATCCATTTTGGCCGAATTATCAATAAAATTGAATCAGAATAATAATTTTATTAGTAGCTTGCCGCTTATGCTCCATCATAATCAGGCCAAGGCAGCAATCAAAGTTAAGCCATATAAAGTACGATTAAGAAAGTATTTTGAAGACCATTTTGTTGAAGAAATAATAGAATTTAACTAACTAATTGTGAAAAAAATATTTTTTACCTTATTTGTGTTTGCATTGTTGACCGGTTGTCAGTCAGGGGGCTTAGCCAATTTTGACGTATCTATGTTTATCTCAAAAAACGCAACAGATGTTATTGTTAGCGATGTTGATTTTGATGGTGATGCCATCGCCGAAAAGGTACTTGTTTATAAAAACCTCACATCCCAATCTTTAAAAGTCATAGCTTACGACGAAATTGATGAAGTTTGGAAGCTTGTCCAAGAAGATGAGTTTATGACCACATCCGAATCTGCACCTATAACTCGATTAATGCAAAACTATTATCCACACGACTTTAATAGTGATGGCAAGGTTGAACTTGTTGTAGAATGGACAAAATCATCAGAAAGAAGTAGCAACTCTTACTACGTTATTGGCTATTACCAAGGAGCATTTAAGATCGTTGATCAGCCAATTCAAGAGAATACAGAGTTGATTTTAGACGGTATTCGTCTAGAAGAATTCGGTATAATTGAATCCTACAATGGCGGTAGTATTGAGCAAGAGGTCAATTATGAGTTCGCCATTTTAGACAGAGTTGAGCCAATTGAAATTAAGTAGTAACTTTTTTAATGCTTGTGGAATATATAAAGTCGCTTTTACCGGCAATCGAACATTTCCATTCCCTTGGATACTATATTGCCTTTTTTGCCGCATTTTTGGAGACAGTAATTGGCGTAGGGCTAATTATTCCTGGTTCTGCAATTATTTTATTGATGGGGGCACTAGCCGCTGGTGGTTATTTTGATTTAGGCGATTTAATTTGGTTTGCTGTATTTGGAGCCGTTATGGGTGACAACGTCAATTATTATATTGGTAAAAAGTACGGTGCAAGCCTTTTAACACGCGGGATTTGGTTTATAAAAGCAAAGCATTTTCAAAAAGGCAAAAAGTTTTTTGAAGAGCATGGTAGTAAAAGTATTTTTTTTGGCCGTTTTCTTCCTAGCGTTAAAGAAATTATCCCTTTAGTTGCCGGCGTTGTCGAAATGAAGCGTCTGCCCTTTATGTTTTGGAATTTATTAGGAGCCATTGGCTGGGGTTTGGCTTGGATTTTACCCGGTTATTTTTTTGCTCAATCATTAGATGTCGCTAAAGTTTGGTTAACACGTGCCGGCCTATTCTTGAGTATTCTTATCGGAATTTTCATCTTATTTTACTTGCTTAAAATACTCATAGTTAAAAAGGGGCAAGAGCTGCTAACATTTATAATATCAGTTTTACGATCAATTAGAGTTGCTATTCATCAAAACAAAGACGTTCAAAAGCTTGCTAATAAACATCAAAAAATTCTTAAGTTGATTCGACAACGTATTGATACATCCACATTTTTTGGACTACCATTAACAGTGTTAGCATTTGCCTTTGTTTACGTTCTCTTCTTATTCGGCGGTATTGTAGAAGATGTCGTCAACTTAGATTTGATTGTAGATATTGATGTCCGCATTGCCAATCTTCTCGTTGTATTTAGAAGTGTAATCTTTACCAAGGGCTTTGTGTGGATCACACTGTTAGGCAGTTGGCCCGTTGCCATGGTTATTTCAGGCTTAACTGTTTCCACTTTATGGATTATTAAAAAAAGAGTCTACATCATCCCATTTATGCTCACCATTATTGGTAGTGAGGCTTTTACCTATGCAGGCAAACTAATACTTCACCGCGTAAGGCCAACAGCTGCCCATTACGTCGAGAGCACTTTTGCTTTTCCAAGCGGACACGCCACCATTGCCGTCGCCCTTTATGGGTTTATTACCTACTTGTGTGTTAAATATTCTACGCGTTGGTCCCACAAAATTAATTTTTTGTTTGCCGGCTTAGGCTTAATGAGCCTAATTGGGTTTAGCCGCTTATTTTTAGGTGTTCATTTTATAAGTGACGTTTGGGGTGGCGATTTGGTTGGGGCTATGTGGCTCATTATTGGCATTACTCTGGCAGAATTTTATATCCACAAAAACGGCAAAACTGACCGTCTCAACCTTACTAAAAACAGAAAATTTTTCTTGGTTGTTTCAAGCCTCATCGCCCTTGGTTTCTACATGATTTTTGCTTTGACGTATCAATTACCGAGCGTCCTCATTAATAACGAAGGGCAAGACCATGTCGTTTCTGATTTGAAAATGGTCTTATCAACCGAGCAGCTAAAATACACAGAGTCTTTACTTAGTAATAGAGGTGAACCAATTAATTTTATTATAATTGCCCAAAACGATGAACAACTAGTGCAAGCGTTTCATAACGCTGGTTGGCAGTTGGCAGACCCCGTTAACATTGTCAATTTACTTAAAACAGGCAACGCCATCGTCAATAAACAGCCTTATCCCCAAGCCCCAATTACACCTGAATTTTGGAATTCTGAGGTTCATGATTTTGGTTTTGAAAAGCCAACTCCCCGCAATATGGTAAACGAACGTCACCATGTTCGTTTTTGGCGAACCAATTATATAACAGAAACAGCCGCCAGAATTTACGTTGGTGCCGCTAGTTTTGATAACGGCATTAAGTGGGGGATTACTCACACAATTAGCCCCGATCTCGACTCAGAACGTGAATTCCTTTTTAATGATTTAAAGGCGACCAACCCCTTAGAAGCTATTGTAGAAAGTACATTCAGTCAGCCCGTATTGGGCCAAAATTTTACAGGTGATGCCTTCTTCACCGATGGACACATTTACATTATTACGCTCCCATGAACCCAACCATCTACCATCTTATCGAACAGCTAAAGTACTTTGGGGTATTTATTGGTGCCTTTATTGAAGGACCGGCAACAGCTTTGGCCGCAGGTCTTTTGATTAAATCCAATTTTATTCAGTTAGTTCCGGCATTTTTAGTACATAGTCTCGGCGATTTTTTAGCCGACATGACGTATTTTATGATTGGTCGGTTTGGTAGTAAAAAACTAATTCACTGGTTAGAGCACCTCTTTCATTTTTCCGATGCCGAAGTAAACAATATGAAAGCCAAATTTAATAAGCATCATCTTAAAATAATTTTTACCGGTAAATTAACGCATTTTCTTGGCTTGCCGGCCATTATTGGCATTGGTTTGTCGGAATATTCATGGCGTAAATTTTTTATATTCAATTTAATCGCAACCGTTATTAAATCAGCTTTATTAGTGGGTCTTGGCTATAGCTTTGGGGCTATTTGGCAACAACAGTCATCGTTGTTGTCTCGTTTAGGTTTAGTCATTATACTCACCACTGTAGCCATCGCAATTTACTATTTAATGAAAAGAAGAAAACATGGACCCCAAATTTAGAATATTATTAGCCTCCGAAACTTACCCCCCCGACGTAAATGGTGCTGCCGTTTTTGTAGAAAGATTAGCCACAATGTTGTCTAAAAATGGTCACGAAATTTTAGTTGTTGCCCCCAGCCCAACCTACGAAGACATGTTGGAAACACCAGCGCCTCACCTAAAAGTGCAGAGAGTCAAGTCCGTCCCCTTAAAGCCAATTCACCCCTATTTTCGCATAACCTGGAAAGGTGGACTGACCCCCAAAATCCGCAAAGTAATTACTGATTTTAAACCGGATCTAATGCACATTCATAATCATTTTTTGCTAGGACGCACTTGCCTAAAAATAGCCAAACAAAAGGGGATCCCAGTAATAGGTACAAATCATTTTATGCCCGATAACTTACTAGAATATTTCCCGAAGGTATCTCGCGGCACCGTTTCCAATTACATGTGGAAAGATTTGATTAAAACCTACAATCAACTCGACTACGTTACCGCCCCTACAAAGGTCGCCCTTAATATGATCAAAGAATTAGGTTTGGATCTGCCATCAAAAGTAATTTCAAACGGAATTGACTTAGAAGAGTTTAAAAAATCTTATACAAAGAAAGACAAGCCAACATTCCTCTTTGTTGGTCGTCTTGAACAAGATAAAAATATCGATTTAATTTTAAAAGCCCTAGACGCAAACCGCGATATCATCCATACGCAAACCATAATTGTTGGTATGGGCAAAGACGAAATCGCATTACAAAAACTAGCTCAAGAACTAAACCTTGGAGATACCGTTACCTTTACCGGTCACGTCACCGACGATGAACTTACACAACTATATAATCGTGCTGATGTTTATATCGGTTCCGGCAGTGCCGAGTTGCAAGGGCTAGCCGTAATGCAGGCCATGGCCCACGGCCTCCCAATTTTAGCCGCCAATGCCGTCGCCCTCCCCGAACTTGTCGAAAATGGTCTTAACGGTTATTTATTTGAATTAGACTACCTAGATTTAGCCGCTAAAATGAAGCTGATCTTAAAAGACCTTTCAAAGCTTAAAACTATGGGTAAAAACTCACTTAAAATCATCAAGGGTCATAGCAAAGAACATACTTTAAAATCATTTGTGGCACTTTACGCCTCCCTAATCTCTAAATAAATTCTCATGAATTCTAAGTTAACAATCTGGCTAATTACATCAACAATCTTCTCATTACTCTTAGCCGGCGTCATTATTTTTTTGATGACGCAACAGAGTCAAGATGTATATCGATTAATAGACTATCGCAGTAAAGAGCTCGGGATTGAATTTCGGTACCCTGCCACGCTTGGCCTGACAACTGACAAGTTTGTCCAAAACAAAAAACTAGCCGGCATCCAGTTCAAAAACAAACAGGGAATCCTCGATGTTCAATTAGTTCCAACCACATATGCAACCATCCAACCCTGCGACCAAGCCGCAGCCGACGACTGCAAGTATCTCACCGTTAACAATCAACAAATTGTCTTACGAACAATTACTAATAACGAAGCATCAACAACTAAGGTGTTTCAAATTCCAACAAAGCTTGGAGTATGGGAATTTCAAGCCACAGATAGCCTCTATTACCAAGATTTATTTAACACAGTTAGTACTCTTAAATTCAATTTCTAAACAGGACAAGTTGTGCTAATTTGAGCCGGCAATAATTTTAAAATAAATATATGTCCGACCAACAGATCGCCCTCGCTCTTAAAGATTTACGAGAACTTCAACTCGAATTAAAAGTCATAAAAAAATCGATCAAAGGCGAAGAGCAAATTACCGATGCCGAGTATCTGGAACTTAAAAAAGCCTACAAACAACTACGCGAACAAATGAAGGATTACGAAGCCGAAGCCCTAAAGGACTTATACGATGATAATTCTTACAACGAATTGATTAAACTTAAGATTGATAAAGAGGAAAAAATTGCGCACGCCAACCAACGTCTTTTTGAACAAATCGCCAAGCTCCCGCAAAAGCCATACGAATTAAAAATGGAGACGGAAGATGGGCATCTAGCCATTCACATTAATCCCGAAATGCGTGTCTACGTAAATGGTAAGGAAGAGAAAAAGCGTGTTTAAATTTTACACTCCTGTTAAGCTATCAATATTAATCAACTTACCCCTTTATAAATGAACTCTAAAGAAATTTCCAACCTTGCCGTAAAACTCGGAGGTATTTATATCATTGTTCAAACCATTTTATATTCGCCAACAATAATTTCTTCAATTTACTATTATTTTGCTGGTGCTTTGGCGCCTTCTGTTAAGCAATCAGCGCTAATTTTTATTGGTACAATGGGTGTCATGTTAATTGTTGGTATTTTAATGGTTATTTTAAGCGGTAAAGTCGCCAAGATTGGTGAAGGAAGCGCAACTGTCAAAAGTCTTAAAAATGTTGCCATAATGGTTGCCGGTTTGGTTTTATCCGTATTAGCATTTAAAAACCTACCATTACAAATTGCCGACATAGCCGAAATAGTCACAAGCGGTAGCCAAGATGGCATCAAGGTAATTATGGAATTCATCGGAACCTTAATCCAATTGGGTCTTGGTCTATTCTTTTTCTTTTTGGCTGAATCTTTTGGTAAATTAACTTTAAGAAAATAACTCAATATCACGGCTACCGATCTAAGTGATAACGAATACGATCTTATGCTCGACACATTCATCTACCACTTATGATTTTAGGAGCGCACATGTCGATGGCCAAAGGTTTTCCCGCCGCCGCCGACCAAACCCACAACGAACTAGACACCCATGCAATGCAAGTGTTTTTAAAAAGCCCACGCGGCAATGCCGGCAAACCTCTAAGCACCGAAGACGCCGACCTTTTTAAAAAGAAGTGCAAAAAATTTAATATTGAATTTGTTTGCGGCCATGCCTCTTATCTTCTCAACTTTGCCAAACCAATGGACGAAGCAGATCCTTGGCAATTTCAAAATATTGAGGATGATTTGGAAAAATTAGGACAAATAGGCGGCAAGGGGCTTGTTTACCATGTTGGCAAAACTCTCAAATTAGAAAAATCGGAAGCTCTACAGTATTTGTATGTTAATTTAAGACGTATCCTCAATACTGCCGAAAAAAATAATGTCCCCTTACTTCTAGAAAACTGTGCTGGTCAAGGCACCGAAATTGGCTATAAACTTGAAGACATAGCCGAAATTATCAAAACAATGGGGAACCATCCTTACCTAAAAGTATGTATCGATACATGTCACGCCTTTGCCGCCGGCTACGACCTAAGAACTCCCACAAACGTCCAAGATTTTTTTACAGCAATGGACAAAACTATCGGTCTCAACAATGTCACCTGTTTTCATTTTAACGATTCGAAATTTGAGGTTGGCGAACACAAAGACCGCCACGAAAATCTGGGTAAAGGTAAAATTGGCGAAGTCGGTCTCAAAGCTTTTGCCAAGCTTGCCGTTGAAAATCAAAAACCAATCATCTTAGAAACACCTCTAATTAATAACTCGCACAAGCCAGATGTTGAAATTGTGCGAAGTTGGTTTAACTAAAGACGAGACGGCTTGCCAAGCAGATACCCATATAATTTCGGTTCGGATCCTTTTGCCGCATGGTATTAATGACGGCCTTTAATGTGCTACCCGTGGTAACAACATCATCCACAAAAATTATTGTGTGCACATTAGTTGGCAGTTTTTCAACAACCCTAAAAGCATTTTCCAAATTTGTCCGTCGTTGTTTTCCTCCAAGGTAAGCCTGAGCAGAGGTGCCTTTACAACGCTTTATGCCATGCCAAACACCAATATGCGTAAGCTTGCTGAGCCGTTTTGCCAAAAGTTCACTTTGGTTAAAACCACGCCAGTTCTTGCGCAAATATGCAATTGGTACCGGTATAAATACTGCCGTTGCCGGTTCCTTTAGTAGTGCCAAATGATGGGAAAATAAAATACTATATAGCTGTGCCGCTAAAAAAGCATCCAATTCGCGCGAAAACTTATATTTATATCTCTTAATAATCTGTACCCAGTCGCTATCAAAATCATAAAGTGTGCAGCTGTAAATTGGTACGGTCAAATAACTATTATCTTGTTTCTCAAGTGGCAGTAAATCACAACGACTAGCTAAACTATGCCTTACATTTAGTTGGCACAATTCACACAAGTACGACCCCTCTGTTTTACAAACCAAGCAGTAGCTCGGAAACAGTAAATCGAGTAAAGATCGCCACATAAGTAATAATCAGATGACTGTTTAATATTAGTACTAGCAGATTAAATAAAGATAAATTATAATGGCGCATGCAAATAAATATTTAATTTATCAATATGCGTATGCGTTCAATTATCGCTGGCGCTCTTATCACAAGCATGCTTTTTAGTTTGGCTGCTTCTGCCAGTGATCCCACTCCTGCTTTTGGTGATGTCCAATTTACTCACCAAAATAGCGAAGCTATCGAATATTTACATTCTAACCAAGTGGTAGAGGGCTATGACGATGGCACTTACCAACCTGCAAAGCGAATTAATCGCGCTGAGTTCTTAAAAATTGTTTTAGAAACAGCAAATATTCCCGCAAGTGGTGAAAACTGTTACCCGGACGTTCAAGCCAATTGGTTTGCCCCTTACGTTTGTAAAGCAACCGAACTCGGCCACGTTGCCGGTTATCCCGATGGCAGTTTCCATCCGGAACGTGAAATTAACTTTGCCGAAGCCGGCAAAATTATCGCCAATGTATTAGACCTAAAACCAGATGCCCAAGACAGCACTATATGGTTTAAGCCATACGTAGTCGCCTTAGAAAACAAGAATGCTATCCCCGCCGAAATTAATGCCTTTGAGTATCCCATCACACGTGGCCAAATGGCCGAAATGGTATGGCGTATTGCTGCTGATGTTACTACAGAACTAAGCAACACCTATGAAAATATTGACGGTGGTTTTGTCGCCAGTGCCGTGTCCGAAAAATTAGTAGCGTTCGCTTCTTGTACAGAATTAAAAGAGTACATGGTTGTAGCACACAATACTGAAGCAGCTCAAAAAGCAGCCGAAGAGCCATTTCTAGACTTTACCGGCGTGAGCCCGACCACTCCAACGTCATCCTCTCCTGTCCCCGAAAGTGCAAGTACCACAAGTAGCACGGACTTCTCCTCAACAAATGTTCAAGTGCAAGGCGTAGACGAAGCCGACATCGTTAAAAATGACGGCGAGTACATTTATGTCCTAAAGGGCAGCACTATCCGTATTATTAAAGCCTATCAACCCGAAAATTTATTTGAAACCGCAATCATTCACTTCGATGACACCGATTTCTCTCCAACCGACATGTATGTAGATGGCAATAAATTAGTTGTACTAGGTGGATCATACGAAGTTATTACAAAAGCCGGACTAATGAACAATGTATCGGTTCCATATTATCCAGCCGCTACCACAACCAGCAAAGTGTATATATATGATATTAGTAACAAAACAGCACCAACTTTAGATCGTGAAGTAAAAATCGAAGGTGCCCTCAACACTTCCCGCAAAATTGATGACATGGTTTACGTAGTCAGTAACAAATTCAATAATAGTTACTACGTTACCGACGAAGTTCTACCCCAAAGCGCCAATTTATTACCTCTCATTACAGATTCCAGCAATAGCAACGTTAAAATAAGCGACTGTGATCAAGTATTATATCACCCCGGCAGCGAAGTCGACGACTACGTCATCGTTACCGGTATCTCCGTTGCCAACAAAACCGCAGAACCGGTTAGCAAAGTAGCAATCGGTAGCAGCGATAAAGTGTACGCCTCCAGCGAAAATCTTTACGTAGCCGAAGGTATGGATACGCTTTGGTACGTTGGCGGTGGTGTAACCGATCACACAATCGTGAATAAATTTAGTTTATCACCAACCAAAATTGACTATACCGGTCGAGCCAAAGTCCCCGGCCACGTTTTAGATCAATTCTCCATGGACGAAAACGATGGCTATTTCCGCATTGCCACAACCAAAGGCTATGTTTGGAATGAAGAAGACCCTTCTAAAAACAACCTCTACATTTTTGACAAAGACCTAACAAAAGTCGGTGAAATTGAAGGTATTGCCCAGGGCGAAGAAATCCACTCCGTCCGCTTTATGGGTGGTCGCGCTTATATGGTCACTTTCAAAAAAATAGATCCACTTTTTGTAATCGATGTTAGTACTCCAACCACTCCTAAAGTTTTGGGACAACTAAAAATTCCCGGTTTTAGTGACTACCTACACCCAATCGACGAAAACCACCTAATTGGTTTTGGCTTAGATACTTTAGAAGCGCAAGAATTTGAAAAAATTGACTGGAACCAAGATTTTGCCTGGTATCAAGGCGTAAAAATTGCCATGTTTGACGTTACGGACGTTACCTCTCCCAAAGAAATCCACCACGAAATCATCGGCGATCGCGGTACCGACACACCACTACGCTTCAACCACAAAGCCCTTTTGTATTCTCCAGAAAAGGGGACAGACGGCACGATCCTTATGGCTTTGCCAATCCGCTTATCCCAAATTAGCGAAGAATTAAAAAACAATCCCGAAACTCCCGGCGACACCTATGGCGAGTACATTGGACAATACGCCTACATTTACGATGTCAGTATAAAAGATGGCTTTCAGCTCCGCGACAAAGTTTCCCATTACGCCGAAAACGAAGCCGCCCAAGACTATTATCGATCAGACAAAAATATCAATCGTATCCTCTACATTGGTAATTTCCTTTACACCGTTTCCCGCAGTATTGTTCAAGCGCACAATTTAGATACACTCACCTTAAACAACGAAGTTCAACTCGAAGATCTTGGCGACGAAACCTTTGAATATTGGTTCTAAATAGCTTTTGCCAGAGCCACAAAATTAAACTATAGTAAAAAAACTAAACATTAACACAACCTTATGTTTCCAAAAAAACTTAAAATAGTTGCTGCAACAATGCTTGTAACAGCTACAATCTTAGCCGGTTGTACCGGTGAAAAAATCGACAACCCTGCTGCCCTAACAGATGCCGACATTATGAAAGGCAATCCGGCAGCCCAAACCGTCTTAATGGAATATGCCGATTTTCAATGCCCCGCCTGCGCCGCTTATTCCGGTTTAGTTAAGCAGGTCGAACAAGAATATGGTGACAAAATTAACATTGTCTACCGCAATTTCCCTCTAACTCAAATTCATGCCAATGCCTTGTCATCTGCCAAGGCTGCCGAAGCCGCAAATCACCAAGGCAAATTCTGGGAAATGCATGACCGTTTGTACATCAAACAACAAGACTGGTCTAGCGAAGCCAATGTCCAAGACATTTTTCTCAGTTACGCTGAAGATCTTGGTTTAAACAAAGACCAGTTTTTAGTAGATTATGATAGCGCTGATGTTGAAGCAAAAGTCAAACGCGATATCCGCACCGGCAACTTACTAGGCGTTGGTGGCACTCCCACTTTTTTCGTTAATGGCGAACTAATCCCAAACCCACACGGACTAGAAGAATTCAAGGCTGTTTTAGACGCTAAGATTCAAGCAGCCGATGATGAAGATGCAAATTAGTAAATTATTCTACAACTATTAATGTCCCCCAATGCCCATTGGCACGATGCCCCGGCATACTACAGTAATAAACAAATTCACCTGCCTCAGCTGCCACAAATTCAACAGTGGTTTCTGAGGCAGTTGGTGTTTTTGCATGCACATCAAATTCATCAATATTGAAATTATGGCTACCGCTAGTGACATTCACTTTAATACGAACCAAGTCACCTTTTTTAACAGTTATTGTTTTTTCAGAAAACTGAGGACGAGGCTTACCATCCACCATTTCTACAAACGAATCCATCGAAAATTCCTTAGCAACAACATCGACACTATTAGTTTCCTCCACCGTAATAGATTTGTCATCTTTATCAACAGCGCTACATCCACCAAGCAAAGCCAAGCTTACTAGCAACATGAACGTGGTCAATAAGACTAATTTATTTTTATTCATATAAATATTTTTAATTAAGTATTAATTACTCTGGTGGGCGATAGTGGATTCGAACCACTGACCTCGTCGGAGTCAACGACGCGCTCTACCAACTGAGCTAACCGCCCGCAAAAAATAAAATAAAATACTGTACTATTCTTATCAAAATCTACTTCGATTACAAGACAAACTCACTATTTACAAAAAGAGTCGATATGCTATTTTGACTACCTGTAAAGAACGCGAATATGAAATACCTAATCGTATTCCCCATTCTCATTGTCACAATCGTCGGTTGCACGGCGCAACCATTAGTCACCACAAGTCTAACCTTAGATACTGTGCGGCCAATTGCTGAACAACTTTTTACCAAATTTGCCGCCAAAAATGCCGAACAGCTAGACCAAGGCCCCTGCTTAGGTGTCATTGAGCAGCAATGGGCAATTGATATCGCCCACAGCCCCAGAACTATTGCCGATCATGACCCCAAAAATCAATGCGCTGCCTTTAGAACCGGCCAGGCAAAACACCTAATTGAATTCAGTCCGCAAGGGGAGATTATCACAATTAAATAAGATAACTAATGCTTGATTATCGCTACTAAAGCTAGTATTCTACTAAAGTACTTGTAATGAGGGTAAAATTTTGTTACAATGAAGCGATACCCCCGAACCCAAAGTCAGGAATAACCACACTATTTATGAATACAGACCCACAAAATGGCCAACAAGGTCAGCAAGGAGATAGCCAACAACAGCCAAATCCACAAGTTTTTGCCACTGGCCAAGATTTTCCACCAACTCCACCTCCAATTCCCACCCCGCCGGTTACTCCGCAACCTCCACTGCCACCGCCACCACCAATTACACCACCGCCACCAATGGGGCAACAGCCAACTGGTACCCAAGGTGACGACTCAGCTACCCAGCCTGAAGAAGATAAAACTCCAGCCAATTTTAAACTAGGCCAACAAATTAAACCTATTCAGCATATTACCGTTGGTGACCACAGTTTGAATTTTGATGTCCAAAAATTCCTCTTACTATTGGCCGGCTCTATCTCTTTAAGCAAAGACGAAAAAAAGCGCATTATCACTTCAATCCCCAAATTACGCCAAGAACAAATCGATGAATTGACCCGTATTTTTGAAGAAGAACGCAACAAATTCGCAGAGTTATCCGCTAAACACGTACCTCAATTAGAAAAACTAGTCCACCAACACGCACAAGATTGGGAAGATATTGAAATGGAGTACGCTGCCGAAGGTAGAAAAGACGAAGAAGCTGCCAAAGCCGACGAAATTCGTAAACAACTTGGCCTCTAAGCTAAATGTTAAATATTGTGCGCTAAACCCCTTTCTTTTCAGGGGTTTTTTTGTTATAATAACTAGATAGATTTTAACAAAGGTGCATGAAAAGTTTTACATTAAACAGCGCAAAGCGTTTCCTTAGGCAAATCAACCCCTTCTCTCGGCATGGTTTCCATGTATCAAAAATTAGGCACGGTCGCTTCGATTACCTCAGCTATTTCGTATTGCATAGGAATAGTGGCAAACTTACTGCCGGTATTTTAAGTTTTGGAACCATCGCACTACTGTTCACAAGTTTTAGCTTTGCCAATGCCGCACCATCAGGAAATCCACCAAGTAGTAATGTGGCACCTAATTTTAATGGGGTAAATATTAACTCTCAAACAAATAGTAATGACACAAATTATGTTAAAGGGGAATTGAAAGATGTCAGCAATCAGCCATCAATGAATTTGCGCACCCAAAAAGATAGTACACATTTTTCCTTTTTACAAATGGATGCACCAACCAACCTAATATCTATAGGTCAGCAATTAGGTACTCTATTTAATAGTTTTATGCTTGATACAACCGGGATTCGTTTAAGTACAACCGGGCCCTTAACCATAACCGGCAATCCCTTAACCCTTAATGGTTTAAGTATAAACTCAGCCGGTGGGTTTACCGGACCGGCAACATTTAACGGTGAAACTATTCATAATGGCACAGCCAGATTTAATAGCACCATTTATGTGGACGATATTTATCGTAATAGTAGTTCTAGCGCAGACGCAATCGAATTACACAACAAAACATACTTTCACGATAATTTATTAATCGATAATAGTGCGATTGGATTTACCGGTAACAACGGGTATATTCGCCCGGAAACTTACACATCACCTGCCCATGATAGAACTGTAGCCCGTTCAGGACGTCTCACCGATACTTGTAGTTATTACAAAGCTGGTGGAAATCTTAATGCTAAGGTTTATGGTTATCCACTAGCCTGTGCCTATCAAGTAGAAGGTAACACTAGCGGTTCAATTTCCGTAGTTACATCAACAAGCCCTTCGGGAAATGCTTGTTATTATGATTGGAGTACATCCAGTTTAAGTTCAAGCACAACTACATACTTTTTGACAACAACTCTTTGTTATCGAGGTGAGTTTGTTGGCTTATAGTTGATCATTACAGTCCAATTTTGTTCTAGGATCCGTAAATTGTTCACAAATTTGCGGATCTTTTAGTTTGTAAGCTAAGTTTATTAAGCAATCATCTTTATCGGTTGGATCAACAATTTTACTACACAAACTTACATCGCCATTTACTTGCGCCTTCTCAAACATATCTCTATCTGCATTTTTTTCATTTGCTTCTAGCAATTTCACTTCACATTGTTTCTTTAAGTCTGCATTAGCAATATTTTTGCAGTCACTTAATTGTCCAGTCAGTACCAAGTTATAGGTTACAATATCTTTACAATCTACTTTAGTCGCCGTTCCACTAATTTTGTCACATTCCGCTAGTGTGTTACTTTCACGTGCTGCTTGTAACTGTTGTTGATCCGCAAAAATCTGAGCGGCAGAGGCAACCTGTTGAGAGGCATTATCGCTTATTTGCTCCTGTTCCGTCTGCGGATTAACCACTCCAACCTCATCCGCTTGCGGACTTGCCGTACTACATCCCACTACCAAAATGGCAATGGTTACTAATAATAAACTAACTATTTTATTTTTCATTTTTCAAAGTTTAAATTTCTCATTGATTGTAAAACAAAAATCATGCTCTGGAAAGTGGACTTTTAATATATACTTTGCTATGATGTATATGTAACGTCAAACAAATAATATGTCTAAACAAAACAAAAAGCACATTTTGATAATTGAAGATGAGGCAATGGTCTCAGAGGCCCTGCGCATCTTTTTAGAAGGGGAGTATAATATAGAAATTGCCCGAGATGGTAAAAGTGGTTTAAAAAAACTACAAACTGAAATGCCAGACTTAGTTTTACTAGATCTTCTCTTGCCAATAGTTGACGGCTTTAAAATTCTCGAAATAGCCCAAAACGATCCTAAAACAAAACACATTCCCATTATTGTCATCACTAATCTTGGTCAGGACAAGGATATTGATAAGGCCTTTGCCCTAGGTGCATCTTCTTTTATGATCAAAACAGAGCGCAAATTATCAGAAGTCAGCAAAAAAATCAAAGATGCGCTCAGCTAAATTAGTTAGTCGTACTATTTGATTGAATACCAAAAATCTGAGTCAGTTCTTTAATTGTCCTAATTAAGTACTCCACCTCCTCCATTGTGTTAGCGGCTGTTAATTGCACCCTAAACCCAACATCGTTTTTGGCAACCATTGGATAAGGGGCAAGCGTTACATAAATACCTTTATTGAACAAATATTCGGCAACATCGTTAATTTGATCTGAATCTTTTAAGTAATAGTTAAAAATTGGGAAGTTAGTAGTATTATCACTTCTCAACCCCATTTCGGTGTTTGCATCCGCTAATCGCTTAGATAGTTGATATATAAACGCCCTA
>PFRW01000044.1:807-4431 GCA_002788755.1 Candidatus Peregrinibacteria bacterium CG_4_9_14_0_2_um_filter_41_14 | reverse complement strand
TTTATAATAGCTACATTTAAATTTGCTAGGGGCATGGCATACAGCAAAATTAGAACGCATAAAAACATGGCGATGATGAGGGAGGCGCCCCGTCGGGCCTTTCGCCAAGTATATGCCATGGGGCAAAGTTATATTCTATCTGGTAATTGTAGCATAGGTGGATGAATAAATAAAGGGTGGGGACTTTGTTACCTCTTTTACACAGTTTGCTTGTGATTTGAAGGTGGGGTAAGCATAATGAATTTGTTTTAAAAGATTATTATGCATCATGTAAAAAAGCAGTTGGAGGTAATTGCAGAGCAAGTTGAAGTGGGGATTAAGACGGTTGATTTAGAAGCGTTGATTACAGAAAAGGCGGTTTTGGATGAGCAAATTAACCGGCCGGATTTTTGGGATGATTCGACGAAAGCGCAGGAGATTAGTAAGAGCGCTGCTGTGCTGGGGGAAGAGATAAAAAAATGGGAAGCAATGAAAATGGATGTTGAGGATTTGCTGGGGATGTTGCCGATGATTCATCCGGAAGAGGCGCCAAAAGAGGCGGAGGAATACATGAATATGGTGGATCAGTTAGAGGAAAAATGGAAAAGTTTGAATATTGCTACTTTTTTAAATGATAAGTTTGATCGACGGAGTGCGATTGTGTCGGTTTATTGCGGGCTGGGTGGAAAAGATGCACAGGATTTTACGCAAATGTTGTCACGGATGTATTTGCGATATGCGGAAAAGGTTGGATTTACGACGGAGGTTTTGGATGAAGCGCTTGGTGATGAGGTTGGCTTGAAACAGATGACAATTGCGATTAAGGGGCCGTTTGCCTATGGTTATTTGAAGCATGAAAATGGGATTCATCGGCTAATTAGGATGTCGCCATTTAATGCGGGGAACACGCGGGAGACTTCTTTTGCCCGTGTAGAAGTGGTGCCGGAGTTGCAGTTTGAAGATCATGTGGAAATTAATACGGAGGACTTAAGAATTGATACTTATCGTGCTTCTGGTGCAGGTGGACAGCATGTTAATACGACGGATTCCGCTGTGCGGATTACACATGTGCCGACGGGGGCTGTGGTTCAGTGCCAAAATGAGCGTAGCCAAGCCCAAAACAAGGAACGAGCAATGCAAATGTTACAAGGAAAATTGCAGCAAATGTTGCATGAAAAACAAGCGGAAACTTTGGATGATCTGAAAGGGGATAAAACGGAAATTGCTTGGGGGCATCAAATTAGAACGTATACTTTACATCCATATACCTTGGTTAAAGATCATCGCACTAATTATGAAGAGAAAAATGCTCAGATTGTTTTGGATGGCGGATTAACTGGCATGGTGGAGGCGAATATTGAATTTTTTAATCGGCAATAGTGGTATAAATGGGGCAAACCAAATTTTACAAACTTCAAATATGGGTGTACGTTGGTGTTAGTTAATTAATTTATCCATATGAAAAAAATATTGTTTGGTCTTTTTGTTGTGAGTGTAGTGGTTTTGACGGGATGTAATAATGCGACTAAGGATGCCGAAATTGCGGATTTATCGCAAAAAATTGACGCTCTCCAACAGCAGTTGGATGATAAATTGCCTACGGAGGAAGTTGTAGCGCCGGATGAAGTGGAAACGCCAAATGCTGAGGCAACATATATAACTTTGACTAGTCCGGCACAAGATACGGATTTTACGGAAGAGCCGATTACGTTTACAGGTGTTGTTTCGCCTAATGCAACAAAAATTGTGGTGAATTGGAGCGTGGATTCATTTGGGCAAACCTATGATGATGTTTATCGATTGCAAAATTTTAAGTATGGCGATTCTAAGTTTAATTATGGGGCAAAGGTTTCGTATAAGAATTTGCAGCAAGGAGCAAATAAGTATACTTTTACCGCTTATTTTGATGATGGAACTACCAAGTCGGCTAATGTTCAAATTTACTACAGTGTTGGCGGAGCTGAGATGGGTAAGCCGGTAATTTATTTGTATCCTAAAACGACAACTCCAGTATCTGTTAATGTTGTTCCACAGGGAGGCATTTCCGTTTCTGAGCCAGCTATTGGTAAAGGGTGGAATGTGATTGCGACGCCAAACGGGAAGATTTTTAATTTAGGTGATTTTAAGTCTTATCCATATTTGTTTTGGGAAGGATTTGCGACTACGTTTGTGAGACCGAGTGAAGGATTTGTTGTTAAGAAGGAAAATGTTGCCGGGTTCTTTGATGAAAAGTTGGCAATTTTGGGATTGAATGAAAAAGAAACTGCTGATTTTAAAGAGTATTGGGTGCCAAAATTGGCTAAGGACCCTTACTATTTTGTGACCTTTGTGCCACAAGAACAATTTGAAAAGTATGCGCCTTTAACGGTTTCGCCTAAGCCGGATTCTGTTATTCGGGTCTTTTTTGATTATCAAGGTTATGCCAGTAAGCCAGCCGGTATTATTGAACAAAAACTGGTTAAGCAAGTGCGCAAAGGTTTTGCGGTAGTTGAGTGGGGTGGTCGACTTTATTAATTATGTGTAAACGAAAAAGTGTCATTATTAGTGTGATAATTGGTGTGATTCTGGTGACTGCGTTTGTGGTCGCCCCTCGGCATTTGGAAATTAATTCTATTTATGCCGGGGATAGTGCGATGTGGAATCATATTTTTGAAAAGGGCGATGAGAGGCCTTATCAATTTGCTGAAAAGCCTTTGGGGGTGATTTTGCCGCATCATATGATTGTGGCGCAAGAGTTGGCTAAGTTTTATAGTGGTTTGGGCAAGGTTACGCAACCAACAACCGTTTATGTGATTGGGCCGAATCATTATGAATCTGGAACTGCCAATATTCAGACTTGTTTGAGTTGTTTGTATAAAACCACTTTAGCCGGTTTGCCGGATGACTTGACTGTTAATACAGAGATGGTTTCTAAATTGGCACAGGCTGAGATTGCCACTATTGCTAACCAAAGTTTTGAGATTGAACATGCGATGTTTGCGCATGCTCCCTACATTAAACGTAATTTTCCTAATGCGCAGATCGTACCGATTATTTTGCAGTGGGCGACGTCGGTTGAGGAGATTTCAAAATTGAGTGATTGGCTTAGTGATAATGTTTCTAATGATGATTTGGTGATTGCCAGTGTTGATTTTTCGCATTATATAAGTAGGGAGGCTGCTGATTTTCATGATTTGAGTTCTTTTGCAACAATTATAAATTTTGATTTTGCCAATATTTTTGATTTGGAAATTGATTCACGGGCCAGTATTTATACTTTGTTGGCTTTTTTGAAGCAGCGAGGGTACGCAAAGGCGGAAAGATTTGCCCATACCAATTTACAGGATTTTATGAAGGTGAGGCAGGATCGAACGACTAGCCATCAATTTTTCGGCTTTTTTGAAGGACAGGCGGAGCCCATAAAGGGCGTTAGTATTTTGTCTTTTGGGAATATGCCGGCAGACGATAAGCTTGGTTTAATTGATAATTGGGATTGGGACAGAACTTACGATCAGGCGGGCGATACGAGCGTGCTCAAGTATTTGAAGGATATTAAGGGCGAAGAAGATCGTTTTTTGACTGGCAGTGATTTTAATGTGTTTGATTTGGAGGAGGGGAAATGTTTGCCAAGGGAGCAAAATGGCTTGGTGGTTAGTTTTTGTAAGT
>PFRW01000044.1:0-799 GCA_002788755.1 Candidatus Peregrinibacteria bacterium CG_4_9_14_0_2_um_filter_41_14 | reverse complement strand
AATGGGGTTTATGGGGAAAATGTGTTTGGGCGGGTAGAGGCCGCTAAAGCGGCTGGTGATTTTGTTTATTTGTTGTACCAATTTAGTGGCTCAGAACTGACGGATAGTCGTAAGCGGTTGGCGCAAAAGTTTGTGGATAGCGGCGTTGATGTGTTTGTTGGGCGAGGCATTAAGGAGCTTGTGCCGGTGGAACGGTACCCTGATGGGGTGTTGATGTATTCTTTGGGGGATTTTATTACTGAAGATGGCGAATCGTCTGTGGGCGAGATTGTGGGGGTGTATCTTACGGAGGGGAAGATTGATGTTTATGAGTTTTTGGTTGAGGTGGTGGAGGGGCGGCCGCGGGGTGGAATGGGGATGTAAGTTTTCGGCTCTTTAAACAAATCGGGTAGAATTTTAGTTAAACATTCCCAGCGTGCTGGGAAATTTGAGTTGACACGATTTGCGGTGTTGCGTTTTTGGCGTGTAACGCTGGTGTAAGAAGAGATTTTGAAATTTACGAAATTGGAGTCGGAAATTTCATTTTTGTGGGGCTGGGTGAGAGTGTACTTACCACACTGCCTTCTGTTTGGTAGGTGTATATTTGGGCATACGGAACATGTGGTACAATAGCATTAATAAGCCATAAATGGCTGGTTTTCGTGATCAAAATCAGCTACAATTTAGACATTCTTTGATTAGTAAACATGGATGATTCTACATTGTACAGATTGTGTCAGGAGTATGGAAATAATGCTAGGATGTGGAGCCGCAAATTTGCGGCCTTACTGCCGGAGGTGGATAAACGTCAGCTTTATCG
>PFRW01000007.1 GCA_002788755.1 Candidatus Peregrinibacteria bacterium CG_4_9_14_0_2_um_filter_41_14 | reverse complement strand
GGGGCGAGATGGACGTGTGACTTCGCCGGAGTTGCAAAAAAGGTTTATAGGTGGGGCGTTATCTGTAGGAATGAATGTGACGAATATTGGCTTGGCGGTTTCACCTATGTTGTATTTTGCGACCTGTGTAGAAGGTTATGATTGTGGGGTAAACATTACGGCTAGTCATAATCCTAAGGAGTATAATGGCTTTAAGATTGTGGGTGATGGGGCTAAGAGTATTTGTGGTGATGAGTTGCAGGTGATTTATAAAATGATTGCAGATGAAGATTTTGCTGAGGGGAATGGTATTTATACCGAGCAGGATGTGTGGCCGGAATATAAGTCGAAGTTGCTTAGTCAGGTTAAGATTGAGAGGCCGTTAAAGGTGGTTTTTGATGCGGCAAACGGAGTGGCGGGTGCTTTTATTAAAGATTTATTTGATAGTGCGGGTGTGGGAGGGACTTATTTGTTTACGGAAGTTGATGGGGATTTTCCTAATCATGAGGCTAATCCGGAGATAGTGGAAAATGTGCAGGATATTATTGCTAAGGTTGCAGAGATAGGCGCCGATTTGGGTGTTGGTTATGATGGCGATGGTGATCGAATTGGGATTGTTGACGAAAATGGTAAATTTTATAGTGCCGATTTGTTGCTTTTGTTGCTTAGTCGAGATTTGTTAAAACGGCAGCCTGGAGCCAAAATTGTGTTTGATACCAAATGTTCACGCGTGTTGGAAAATGATATTAAGGCGAGAGGAGGCGTACCTTTGCGGTCCGCTACCGGTCATTCATTTATTGAGGCGCGGATGCATCAAGAGGGAGCGCTTTTAGGTGGAGAGATTAGTGGGCATATGTTCTTTGGTGAAAATTATTATGGTTTTGATGATTCCTTTTTGGCGACATTAAAGTTTTTAGAAATTTTGAGTAATGCCGATGTGCCATTTTCAGGTTTATTTGCTGATGTGCCTCAGGTTTTTAATACACCAGAAATTAAGCTGCCTTGTCCGGATGATCGTAAATTTGAAATTGTTAAGGAAGTTACTCAATGGTTTTTGGATAATGATTATGACTGTTTAACCATGGATGGCGTGTTTGTGAGTTTGGATGATTCTACGTGGGGAGCGGTGCGCTGTTCTAATACAAGCCCAAATTTAACTTTGCGGTTTGAGGCGGATACAGAAGAAAAATTACAGGGAGTGCGGGATTTGTTTAGGGGTGTTTTGGCGAAATATCCGGAGCTTTCAATTAATGGTGTTTTATAGTACAATTAAATCAATAACTGATCATTTTTATGACCAATTCCTTACGACTCTTTGCAGGAACTTCACATCCGGAGTTGGCACAGGCTTTGGCTAGTGAGCTTGATATTGATTTATCACCGATGAAGATTGAGCGGTTTTCTTGTGGAGAAATTTATGTGCAGCCGGAAGTATCTTTGCGTGGTGATGACGTTTTTGTCTTGCAGACAGGCACAACTAAGAGTGCTAATGAGGACTTAATGGAGCTGTTTATTATTATCGATGCTTTAAAGAGGTCGTTTGCGGGAACTATTCATGTGATTATACCGCATTTCCCGTATGCACGTCAGGATCGGGTTGCGCAGCCGCGTGAGCCTATTTCGGCTAAGTTGATTGCTAATTTGTTGGAGTCGGCTGGGGCGGATCATGTGCTTTGTGTTGATTTGCATTCTGAGCAAATTCAAGGCTTTTTTAATCGACCAATGGACAGCTTAAAAGCGGAAAGTTTGTTTGTAAATTATTTTGCAAAGAAGCAGTTTAAGGAAGTAGTTGTAGTGTCGCCGGATGCTGGTGGAGCGAAAAACGCTAAGCGGTTTGCCGATAAATTAGGGGCCGAAATGGCAATTTTAAATAAAGTGCGGCCGGGAATGAATCAATCTGAAATTACGCATTTAGTTGGTGATGTTGAGGGGAAAAATTGTATTGTATATGATGATATGGTTGATACTGCCGGTTCCGTTTGTGGGGCAGCAGATTTTTTGCGCAAGCATGGTGCTGATAAGGACGTTTATTTAGCTGCTACGCATGCTGTCTTTTCCGGTCCGGCTTTTGAGCGACTTAAAGGGGCTGAATTTAAGGAAATTGTGGTGACGGATTCTATTCCTGTCAATTCTGATGTTTTAGATAATTTAACGGTTTTGTCGTTGGCGCCAATGTTGGCACAAGTGGTGCGGAGTGTTAATCAAGGTAAGTCAGTTAGTGAAGTTTTATAATTTTTTTATTATGATTTATATTGGATCTGATCATTTGGGGTATGAATGGAAGCAGCAAGTTAAGGATTATTTGGAAAAGAAAGGTGAGAAGGTAGTTGATTTGGGTGTGTTTGATATTGCTGAGCAGGCGGATTATCCGGACATTGCGCGGGAAGTATCGGAAAAAGTTGCTGAAAATGAAGGGGCAATGGGTGTTTTAATTGATGCCACGGGCGTTGGGATGATGATTGCTGCCAATAAAGTGCCAACAGTGAGGGCAACAGTGGCAACCAGCGAAAAAATGGCGAGAATTGCGCGTGAATGTAGTGATGCGAATGTTGTTTGTTTGGGGACGCAGGTAATGCCTTTGGAATTGGTGAATCCGGTTTTGGATACATTTTTGGAGACTAAGTTTGAGCCGTGTGATCGTGATAAACGGTGTGTTGAAAAATTAGAATGTGCTAATCCATCCGCATGATCAAGATTTCTGCTTCATTATTGTCCGCCGACTTTGGCAATCTGCAACGTGATGTAGATGCGTTAAAGGAGTTAGGGGTGGAATGGTTACATATTGATGTAATGGATGGTCATTTTGTACCAAATATTACCATGGGGCCTGTGGTTTTAGCGGGAATAAAAACTGACTTATTTAAAGATGTGCATTTGATGATTGAACATCCGGAACGTTATATTGAGGCCTTTGTCAAGGCGGGTGCCGATAGTATTACGGTTCATCAGGAAACTTGTACGCATTTGCATCGAGTAATTCAACAAATTAAGCAGGCAGGTTGTAAGGCGGCGGTATCGATTAATCCGGCAACTCCGGTTTCAACGCTTGTAGATATTATCGATTTTGTAGATATGGTTTTGGTGATGTCGGTTAATCCCGGTTTTTCGGGTCAAGAGTTTATTGAGAATGCGCCGGCAAAAATTAGGGCGTTAAAGGCAATGCGACTGGATTTATTAATTGAAGTTGATGGTGGCATTAACGCCGAAACAGCCCCATTGGTGAGAGATGCGGGTGTGGATGTAATTGTTTCTGGTAGTTATTTGATGAGTGCGGCGGATAGAGCGGAGGCGGTGAAGGCGTTGCGGGGGGTAGTTTAATTGTACTTAAAAGTCTGGTTGAAATTGGTAGGTGTTTTAAGTATACTTAAAAGTAGTTTAATGAGTGATAATGTTTGATTATATTGCCAGACCTCTTTATATAAACAAAATTAGGCCTTATATAGGGAAAAGTTTGATTAAAGTGTTGATTGGTCAAAGACGTTCCGGAAAGAGTTATTTGCTTTATGAGCTTATGGATCTTTTAAAAGATGAGTTTGTTGTTGGTGTGGATAATATTGTTTATATAAGTAAGGAATTGGCCGAGTTTGATGTGCTTAAGAATGACGGTGATTTACTGGATTATATTAAATCGAGGCAATTGCCGACGGATGCTCACAAGGTGTTGATGATTGATGAGGTTCAGGAAATTGAGCAGTTTGAAAAGGTTTTACGTTCTTTGCAGGCTGAGGGTGGCTGGGATATTTATATTTCTGGTAGTAATGCGAATATTTTGTCGTCGGAATTGTCGACTTTTTTGAGTGGTCGTTATGTTGAAATTGAGATTTTCCCCTTATCTTATGGTGAATTTTTGACTTTTCATAAAAAGCCGAAGGGGGATGAGAGTTTTATTGAGTATATTAAATTTGGTGGGTTGCCATACTTGATTCATTTGGAATTGCTTGAAGAGGTTGTTTATCCTTATTTGAGAAATGTGTACGATAGTATTCTTTTGAAAGATGTTGTGAAGCGTTATCGTGTAAGGAATGTGGCTTTTTTGCAAAGTTTGGTCAGTTTTTTGGCAAATAATATTGGTAGTATTGTTTCGGCAAAAAAAATTGCAGATTATTTGCTGAAGGAGAGGGTGCGGATTTCGCCGAGTGTGGTAATTAATTATTTAGAGTTTTTGAATTCGGTTTATTTTGTGTTTGATGTGAAGCGGAAGGCAATTGGTAAGAAGATTTTTGAAGTTGGTTCAAAACATTATTTTGCTGATTTAGGGATTCGACATGCGTTGTTTGCTTATCAGTCCGATGATATTGCTAAGATTTTGGAAAATTTGGTATATGTGCAGTTGCGACGGGAAGGTTATGAGGTTTTTGTAGGGGAAACGG
>PFRW01000041.1:1621-4395 GCA_002788755.1 Candidatus Peregrinibacteria bacterium CG_4_9_14_0_2_um_filter_41_14 | reverse complement strand
GTACAATTAGCGCAAAAGCGGGAAGTATTTTTACGGTCGGAGGTGCAATTTCTGAAAGGATAGTAAGTTTAACACTAGATAACACGGCTCCAAGTATCTCATCTATTTACGTTCCTGCACCTTTTACCAGTACAGCACATGTTGTGCTTGTTTTTAGTGAGCCTGTATACACAAATACCGATGTTAATGCAGATCAAATAAATGATTTGACTAGTGTTTTGGTGACAGATTTTACGTATACCGATGGTACGGGCGGAACGGCATCAGCTATATCTTCAATTTCGCTTGGTAATGACGAAAGGTACGTGTTCCCAACGCTAAATGGCAATTTTTATAACGATACCTTTGGAGATGGGGATAAGTTGGATCAAATTAATCCATACAACGGCGGATCCACTATTTTTGATGCTCATGGAAATGCAGCTGCAGATAGCGCCAGTTTAATGGGGAGCAGCGCTTCGGGGCTTACCATTGTTAACAATATTATTGAATCCGTAGCCGGTAGTGATAAGGTTTTAGTGAAATTTACAGCACCTGTTTTTAGTGCAAATACATGTACCGGTGATATGGGTGCATCAGACTTTAATTATTCAGGTAGTAACAGTATTAGTTCCGTATTAGGGAATACAGCAGGTACGACATATGCCGTTATTGATTTAGCCTCAAATGTAGCAATTGGAGATATAGGTGTAGATCAAATTAATCCTGTGGCTGCACATATTTACACCTGTTCTGCTGGTTCGGGAAGTTCAACGGCAAAATACCTCGATGATACTATTGATCCTGTGATTGTTGGTTTAACACAGGCAACGTCCGGTGGTAAGAATACTTTAGCAGTTGAGTATAGCGAGGCAGTACAAACAACAGGATTTACATCAGGAGGCGATCCGGCTGTTGCTAGTACAACTTCTGTAGGTGACACAACCACAGCTTGTACCGTAGCCGGGTTTGGAGCTTTTGCCACAGGAGGACTAACTTACAAAACGCTTACCAATAGTGTGGCACTTAGTGCGGACCAAACCACTTTTACCTTTACACTAGCGGGGCAAACCGGTGGATATCGCACCTCTAGCTCGGCAACCGACTGTGCCGGCATTTTTACGCCTACGGCAAACATTAGGGACATTCATGATGCAACCAATGTTATTGAGACGACATCGACACAAAGTACAATCACAACTGCAGGAAGTTGGGACTTGGCCAATACGTCAGATATGAGCGATAATACCTTTGCTGTTGCAGGAGATACTGCCACAACCTTAGCATACACTTGGACAGCTGAGGCTGATCCGGGTGGCTTTGATACATATCGTTTATTTTACGATACAGTTGATACGACACCAACCTTTTCTGAGGCTGTATCCGTTTGGGATAGTGCAGATGATGCTCTGTTGGGAACAGTTACAACAGCAGCAACAACAATAACCGGTTTAACAACCGCTACTACCGCTTATGCAACCGCCTATTTATTTGATACGTATGGTAATCCGGGAACAGCTTCCGCTACAGTATCTGAAGTTGTTGCCGTACCATCTACAGGTGGCAATATAAGCCATTACCCTCTTGCCCCCACCAATTTTGCAGCAACAGTTACAGCCAATAACGCTGTGCACTTAACATGGACAGACCCCAGTGAAACTGACTACATCAAAATTTATCGTGGCATCGCTCCTTCAGTAATCGATGGTGGCACAGTATTTGCCAGTGTCGGAAGGTCTGTACAGGAGTATACTGATAGCAGCATCTCTCCCGGAGATGTTGTTAGTTACGTCATAAAAGCAACAAATGGATCCGGCAACACAAGCCCCTCCTCCGAAACCGTCACCATAACAGTAACAGCCGGTGCCACCGGCGAGGTAACCGCCCCAGCCGAAGAGCCTACGCCTGAACCAACTACACCCGACACAACAACCCCCCCAGTAGACCTAACCTACGACCAAGAACAACAACAAGTAAAAGATCTTGGTATTGTAACAACAGAATTTGATAAAGCGACCAACAAATGCGAAGCCATCGTAATGCTAGCCCGTGCCGCAGGATGGGAAATCGATTCAACAGTAACCGAAGACGGCTTTGTAGACACCCCACTATGGTGCAAACCCTACGCAGCTAAAGCCAAAGAGCTAGGCGTAGTAAACGGACGAACAGCAACAGAACTAGGAGTAGACGGTGAAGTAAACCGCTACGAAATAGGCGTAATGTTAGCTCGTGTACTAGGAGCAACAGAAGCAGACATGACAACCGCCGCAGCACTAACAATCTATGATGACGAAATAGTAGATTGGGCCAAAGGAGCTGTAAACTGGCTACATGAAGAAGGTGTAATGACTGGTTATCCCGACAACACTTATAAGGGAGCCAACGGCATATTAAAGATAGAATTGGCAGTGGCATTAGGACGAGCATTTGATTTATTGGTAGCCCCTACTGTAAGCTTTCACGCAAATTTAGTTGGTGCTAACGGAGTACCTGCAGTAACAACAGACGCAGCAGGTAGTTGTTATGCCTCATTGTCAGGATCAACACTAACCTATACTTGTACAGTTGAAGGTCTAGACGTCACAGCCGCACACTTCCATTTGGGAGCAGCTGATGAAAATGGTGCAGTTCTTCATGCAATCGAGTTTACAGGTAACGAAGCTTCCGGCACATGGACTGACTTAACAGAAGCGCAAATAACCGCTCTAAATGCAGAAGGTATATATGTAAACGTACATACCGCAGCTAATCCAGACGGTGAAATTCGTGGCCAAGTAATTATGTAATATTAAGTA
>PFRW01000041.1:0-1595 GCA_002788755.1 Candidatus Peregrinibacteria bacterium CG_4_9_14_0_2_um_filter_41_14 | reverse complement strand
AAACCTAAGGGGACGTTTTTAGTTCTTCTACACCCCACCTACTCCACCACCCTCACATTAGGAACCTGCTTAAACGGCTCATCGCTGGGGGTAACCTCTAGTGTATAACAATTCCGCCCCGCTTTATGATCAAAGTTGTCAAAGCCGGACCCTGGGTACCTTACATATGCATTTGGATCTCCCATGCTATCCGTACTAGCCAAATTAAAATCTGCGCAAAGTTCAAATTTGGTATCTTCTAAAATCCGATATTCATATGGTTTGTGGTTTTGATCATCCATGATGAGACTTTGGTCTAGATCAAGGGCAAACAAGTTTTGAGGAAGCGATTTTATCATATCAAACTCATAACCGATTTGATCTCTTAATTGTCTTAATTCATTTTGCTTTTCGTTATCCCATGTTTTTTGGCGTGCGACCACAGGGGAGTCGATTAGTAACAGGCCGGAGACCAATAAAGTCATAATTACGACAACTGCTACACCTAAAAACACATGCTGGACTGTGGATGATTTCATATTTAATCTGTTATGAATATATTCAGTATACATTGGGTCAAGCAATAGATACAAACCGACACGAATAAAGTGCCTTTCCTTTTTAATCTACATAACGTATTATTAACAGTACTTTTATTAGTATTTTTAAAATATTATGGATAACATTATAACTGTTCAGGACCTAAAGGTTAAAGGCACTAAAGCTTTAAAAGAAAAAACCGGTAAAAATCAGGAAGCGTTTATTACTGTTAGAGGGGCAAAAACTTTTGTTGTGATGAGTATACAACAGTATAACTATCTCCGGGAATGTGAGTTGGAAGGCGCACTTAAGGAGGCGGAGGGCGATTTGGCCAACGGCAAATTTGCTGTTAAAAGCATTGATGATCACATAAAAGATCTGAAAAATGTATAAATTGATCATTACCAATAGCTATAAAAAAAGGGCAAAGAAGTTTTTTAGCGCCCATCCTAGTGTTATTGAGCAGTACGAAAAAATTCTTCGGATACTTTGCTATAACCCCAAACACCCATCGCTCCGGCTCCATAAGTTATCCGGAAGACTGTCTGGTCTGCACAGCGTATCCATTAATATTTCTTACAGAGTTGTGGTGAGTTTTCTGCTAAAGAAAGGCCAGATTGTGCCTATCGATATTGGTTCTCATGGACAGACCTAACAGAGGCGCAAGTAGCGACCTTAAAGGCGGCAGGTATGTACATAAATGTGCACACAGCCGCTAATCCGGATGGTGAAATCCGCGGACAAGTGACTCATGTTGAAGTTTTGACTACTCCATAAATTATTTTAAAAGCCCCTCTGGTCTAAAGACTGGGAGGGGCTTTTTTTAAAACTTATCCTTCATATATTGCATGTAGTCCAATACTAATGAACAGCATGTCTCCATTTTGTTGTGGTCTAAATATAATTCTATATTTGCGATCAATCGAAATACTCCAAAGGCCAACAAGTTTCCCTTTTAATTTATGGAGACGCAACGAGGGATGAAATGGGTTTGCACGAAATAAAACTTCTGATTTAACGGCTTTTTGCTGGATATTTTTGGGCAACTTTACAAACTGCCGTTCAAAATCACTATT